>DGDR01000038.1:68250-113589 GCA_002385545.1 Clostridium sp. UBA3947 | reverse complement strand
TGTAATAAATCTGTGTCTGTATATTTTTTTTTTTTTTCAAGGAAAAGACGGGATTCGGGGTTCGCCTTTGTCCCGTGGGCCTGGAGATGTGTATAAGAGACAGACTGTATCCTCTCCGTAATAAGCCACTTCATCGAAGGTTTCATTAAAGCTAAGTTTTAAATTAATAATATTATATACTCCTTCTTCTTTGCTATAAAAATCTGTTCTGGAGGTATTACCCTTCATTCGAACGCCTACGTCTTCTATTTCGTATACCTGATCTCCAATGGTAATGGTTACCTTGTCCGCTTTTCGATATATTGGTGATTTGCTTCCTTTTTCCCTATACTTGTCGTAATCTTTTTGAATCTTTTCTAATTCCTTTTCAGATATATGGATTTTTACGGATATAAAATTATTCATATCAAATAACTGGTCATAAATTTTCTCTTCAGTCATTACTGTTTTGTTAGTAGTAATATTGGCTGAGCAAGCTGTCAATACTAGTGTCCATAATGCTAGTAGGAATAAGAATAATTTTCTTTTCACTTTTACCACCCCTTCCTCTGAAATTGTATAAATATTAGCAGAATAAATATTTATATTGCTTGTTTTAAATTAATTAGATATATGCTATTTGAAATTATAATTTTAATTTGACTACAAGATTATGCTTATAAATACAATTTTAAGCTAATAATAGGTATTTGAAAAGAGATGATATTAAGGTAGGCTTTAGAATATGCTTCGAGGTTCGTTTTCCTGAATATTTTAGAGAGCTTTTCAAGGAAAATGTTATGACTGTCATATCCGTGAATAGCACATCATATTATCAAACATCGCCGACAGCAGTTATCAATATAAATGGAAATGTTCTTAACGAAGTCCCAAGAAATATGGAATATCTAATGGTTTACGAATACCAAAAACCAGCAATAGGATTTGGAGAGGAAGGAAGAATATTTTTATACAAATGAACAGCTGGGAAAGGATATTAGGTGAAAATAAAGCTTCTTGGAGGTGAATATGATTCAATCTTGCTCATAGAATAAAGTAATATAAATTGATTTATAGTATATACAAAGTTTCATAATATAATTAAAATATTAATGTTAGTACTAAAAAAAGCTAAATTCATTTTACATAAAAATGCTTTTTACAATGACATACTGGGAGATGATCTGATGAAAGAATTGGATATAATTAAAGACGAAATAGGACTTTTGGAAAAAATATATGACCATATAAGAATTATAGATTCGGAGAATAAAAAAATAGTGGAGTTAAGGGATGGTGAATTAATTAACACTGATATTAGTTGCTATGAAGGCTGGAGCAATGAGGAATGCGAAAAATGTATTCTTGCAAAAGCCTGTCAGAAAGGTGAAACTGTAATAGAAATGGAACATGACGATAATCGAATTTTTATGATAACCGCAGTACCTATTTTAATTAAGGGTAAAAAAATAGTAGTAGAATTAATAAAAGAGGCTACTAATGAAATTTATTTGAAGGATAGAAAATCAGGAACGAGAATGAAGCTTTTTTATAAAATTGATTTAATGAATAAGCTGGCTATAAAAGATGAGTTAACCAATCTATATAATAGAAGGTTTATATATGAACGGCTTCCTGAGGATTTATTAAAGGCTAAAGGAAGTAAAGAACCTCTATCTATTATATTTACTGATATAGATTATTTTAAAGATATAAATGATAAATATGGACATATTGCTGGAGATGAGGTTTTGCGTAGATTTGCTAAAATTTTAGAGGATAATATACGAAAGGATAAGGATTGGGTTGCTAGATTTGGCGGTGAGGAGTTTATTATAACACTGGTTAACACAAATATGGAGGAAGCTCATGCTATTGCCGAAAGGATTAGAAAGAGTGTTATGGAAAAGGATTTTGAAATTGACAATAACAAGATTCATATAACAGCAAGCTTTGGAGTTTATACCGTTTGTGATGGAAACAAGTGTATGACTCCAAATGGAATCATTAAGTTAGTTGACGAAAAGCTATACAAGGCCAAAGTAAGAGGAAGAAATACTGTTGTTTAAATTTAAAATTGGATTTGAAAAAATAAAAGTTTACAAGAGTGGTATTATATATTAAGCTTATTACATAAAATGAATTGTAAAATATATATAAATAATTCAAAATTTATTTGTTGTTTAGAGGGATGGGTGTATGACTGAAAAACAGAAAAGGAAACTTAAGATAGCTGGCATTATAGGAGCCATTATTCTTTGTCTTGTACTATTAGTGTATTTTATTATGGTAATATTTTTTACTCAGCATTTTTTTATAGGTACAGAGATTAATGGCATACTGGTTTCTGGAAAATCTGTGAAAGAAGTTAACCAAATAATGTCGGTAGAGCTTGAGAAGTACTCAATAAAGTTAAAGGAACGAGAAGAAAAAGAGGAGCAGATAAAAGCGGGAGAAATTGGATTGGAGTATAACTGTAAGGGAGACTTTAGCTATATTAAAGAGAAGCAGAATCCCTTTAAATGGTTTATTGCTCTTTTCAATTCAAATGAATTTAAAGTAACCGAAGGAGTAGCTTATGATAAGGCTATGCTGGAGGAACGGGTAAGTAAACTGGCCTGCTTTGACAAGGCAAATATTGTAGAGCCTAAAAATCCAAGCTTTAGCTTTGATAAGGGCAGCTTTGTCATTGTAGATGAAATATACGGCAACAAGATTAACAAAGAAGTTTTCGATGATAGATTAAGTGCCGCTATATTAAGCAGGAAGGATGAAATAAATTTAGAGGCTGAAAATTGCTACGTTAATCCTCAGTATACGTCAAAATCTCCAAAAGTTATAGAAACAAGGGACATACTTAATAAATATGTAGCAGCAAAGATTACTTATGCCTTTGGAGAGGCACAGGTTACTTTAGATAGTAATACTATAAATAAATGGCTAATAGTAAATGAGGATTATTCAATAGCAATTGATGAAAAACAGGTGAAAGAATATGTTCAATCTATTGCTAACCAATTTAACACTGTAGGAAAAACAAGGAAATTTAAAACCTCTTCAGGAGGAAGCATAAATATTGGTGGTGGAGATTATGGATGGCGAATTAATGTTTTAAAGGAAACAGAAGCCTTAATTGCAGCCATAAAAGATGGACAAACTGTTTCTAGGGAGCCAATTTACGCACAACAAGCTCAAGTTAAAGGAAGCAATGATATTGGTAATACTTATGTAGAAATAAACATATCTAGTCAATATTTATGGTTTTATAAAAATGGCAATCTGGTGACTCATGGTCCTATTGTTACTGGAAACGTAAAAGCAGGGAATTCAACTCCCAGCGGTATTTATATTTTAAAATATAAGCAAAGAGATACTATTCTAAGGGGAGCAGATTATGCTTCACCAGTTACCTTCTGGATGCCCTTTAATGGAGGTATTGGAATACATGATGCTAGCTGGAGAAGTACCTTTGGAGGAGATATATATAAAACCAATGGTTCACATGGTTGCATAAATTGTCCCTATTATTTAGCTAAGGATATTTTCAATAACATTTCTCCAGGCACTCCAATAATATGCTATTATTAAATTAAGGAGCTGTTGCACAATAACTGATTTGCTAGTTGTGCAACAGTTTTTTACGTAAAATATTAAATAAGGCGTAGATTGCTTTATAAAAGAGGATATTAATAGGTATAATGAAGATTTTTAGGTACAAATTAATAATAAATTATATAGATTTTTTTATTAATGTGCTTGATTATGGAAAATAGCTTTGCTATTATAAGATTAAGGTCAAAGAAGGTCAGGTTTTATATAGCAAATAATTTTATATTGAAATAGATAACATCAACTAAAAATCAATAAATAGAAGAAGGGATGATAATGTGAAGTATAAGGATTACTACCAAATTCTTGGAGTTGATAAAAAAGCTTCTCAAGATGAGATAAAAAAGGCTTATCGAAAGCTGGCTAAAAAGTACCATCCTGATGCAAATCCAGGTAATAAGGAGGCAGAGGAAAAGTTTAAGGATGTTACTGAAGCCTATGAAGTGCTAGGAGATGAAGAAAAGAGAAAGCAATACGATGCCTTTGGTAGCGGATTCAATTTCCAAGGGGGATATGATTTTGATCCTTCACAGTTTGGTTTTGACAACTTCAGATATGATTTTAGCAGCAGTGGCTCAAGCCAGTACAGTGACTTTTTTAATATGTTCTTTGGTGATAGTCGTTTTGACTTTAGTGACCTTTTTGGAAAAGGAACTGGAGGACATAGAAGGTCAACCTTTAGCAGGAAGGGTAAGGATATTGAGACAGAGTTAGAAGTTACCCTGTTAGAGGGCTTCAAGGGACTAGAAAAGAAAATTTCCTTTAGAAGAGAAAATCAATCAAAAAGTCTTACCTTTAAGGTTCCTCAGGGTGTTAATGACGGTGAGAAAATCAGATTAAAAGGTCAAGGAGAGCCAGGAATTAATGGTGGAGAAAATGGAGATTTATATCTAACGGTTAAAATGAAGACAGAACCTAACCAAACTCTTGATGGCTTAGATATAACAACTAGTGTGGATGTGTTACCCTGGGAGGCAGCTTTAGGAAGTGAAGCTTCCGTAGAAACTCTAGATGGCAAAATATTAGTTAGAATTCCGGCAGGTATTCAGACAGACACTAAATTAAGGATTCCTGAAAAAGGTTATATCGATAGACAAGGAAGAAGAGGAAATTTATATATAAAAATAAGAATAGTAAATCCAAGGTATATAACGGATGATATGAAAAAGCTATTTGAAGGATTAAGGGATCTTTCAAAGGGTAATAATTTATAGAGAGGAGTTGAAGCTTTATGAATATAGAAAGGGTTACGGAAAAGGCTCAAAGCGCAATTTTGTCTGCAAAGGACATTGCAGTAAGAATGGGCCATCAGCAAATTGATGTAGAACACCTTCACCTAGCTTTGCTAACCCAAGAGGATGGACTTATACCAAAGCTAATCAAATATATGGGAGCAGATCTTCCAATGTATATAAGGGACGTAGAAGCTCAGCTTCAAAGTTTACCTAAGGTTTATGGCAATGGAGCCTCAGAAATATATATGTCTAGAAGATTTGAGCAACTTCTTAATCAAGGAGAGGATGAGGCTAAAAGGTTTAAGGATGAGTATACTAGCGTTGAGCATCTTTACATTGCACTATTAAAAGATAGAGATAGGTCCCTCCAGTCCATTTTTAGAAAATATGGTATCACTATAGATAAGTTTATGATAGCTTTAAGTAAGGTAAGAAGTAACCAAAGAATTACATCCCCAAATCCTGAGGATACCTACGACGTATTAAATAAATATGGTCGAGATTTAGTAGAAATGGCAAGACAGGGTAAGATAGATCCTGTTATAGGAAGAGATGCAGAAATAAGACGAGCTATAAGGATTTTATCTAGAAGAACCAAGAATAACCCTGTGCTTATAGGAGAGCCTGGAGTAGGTAAAACCGCTGTGGTAGAAGGCTTAGCACAAAGAATATTAAAGGGGGATGTGCCAGAAGGTCTAAAGGATAAAACCATATTTGCTCTAGATATAGGTTCTCTAATAGCAGGAGCTAAATATAGAGGGGAATTTGAAGAAAGATTAAAGGCAGTACTAAATGAGGTGAACAACTCCAATGGCAGGATAATATTGTTTATAGATGAGCTACATAATATTGTAGGAGCTGGTAAGTCTGAAGGCGCTATGGATGCTAGTAATTTGCTAAAGCCAATGCTAGCTAGAGGAGAGCTGCACTGCATTGGTGCTACTACCTTAGATGAATATAGAACCTATATTGAAAAGGATGCAGCTTTAGAGAGAAGATTTCAACCCATTATAGTTGAACAACCAACGGTGGAGGATACTATATCTATACTTAGAGGCCTAAAGGAAAGATTTGAAATTCATCATGGTGTTAGAATAACAGATAATGCTATAATAGCCTGTGCAGTACTTTCTAATAGATACATCAGTGACAGGTTCTTGCCAGATAAGGCAATAGACTTAATGGATGAGGCTGCTGCCATGATTAGGACTGAAATTGATAGTATGCCTACTGAGATTGATGAGATATCTAGACGTATTATGCAGCTTGAAATAGAACGTCAGGCTTTAAAAAAGGAAGAGGATGAAATATCCTTAGATAGGCTTAATGCTTTGGAAAAGGAAATAAGCTCCTTAAAGGAAGATGCAAATAAAATGAAGGCACAGTGGGAGCTAGAAAAGCAAAATATCATGCGAGAAAAAGAACTAAAGGCTCAAATTGAAGAAGTAACTAGAGAAATAGAAGAGGCTGAGAGAAGATACGATTTAGAAAAGCTGGCTGTATTAAAGCATGGTAGGTTACCAGAACTTCAAAAGCAATTGGAGGAGGAAAAGGAAAAGAAAAAGAACAGCGAAAATACATTGTTAAAGGAAGAGGTTACAGAGGAAGAGATTGCAGAAATAGTATCCCGCTGGACAGGTATACCAATTACAAAGCTAGTGGAGAATGAAAGAGATAAGCTACTGAACTTAGAAAATATTCTCCATAAGAGGGTTATAGGACAAGACCAGGCAGTGACAGCAGTAGCTGATGCTGTAATAAGAGCTCGTTCTGGACTAAAGGACCCAAGAAGACCTGTAGGTTCCTTCATCTTCCTAGGACCTACTGGAGTAGGTAAAACAGAGCTGTCGAAGGCCTTATCTGAAGCCTTGTTCGACAGTGAGGATAATATAGTTAGAATAGATATGTCAGAATATATGGAGAAGCATACTGTGGCAAGACTCATAGGAGCTCCTCCCGGTTATGTAGGCTATGAGGAAGGGGGCCAACTTACCGAGGCAGTAAGGAGAAAGCCCTATTCCGTAATTCTCTTTGATGAAATTGAAAAGGCTCATCCAGAAGTGTTTAATGTGCTTTTACAGCTTTTAGACGACGGAAGGTTAACCGATAGTCAAGGAAGGACGGTAGACTTTAAAAACACAGTAGTTATAATGACATCCAATATAGGTAGTGAGTATTTACTAAGAGGAATTAATGATAAGGGCGATATAGAAGATAGGGCTAGAGAGGCAGTTATGTCGGAGTTAAATAGACACTTCAAGCCAGAGTTTTTAAACCGTGTGGATGAAATTGTTCTATTTAAGCCTTTGAGAAAGGAAGAAATAATTAAGATTATTGATTTAGCCTTAGCAGATATACAAAGAAGACTGGATGACAGACGTATATGCTTAAGGGTTACTGAAGAAGCAAAGCATTATATGGCAGATAGGGCCTATGATCCAGTGTATGGAGCAAGACCAATAAAGAGATACATGCAGAAGTTTATAGAAACAGAAATAGGAAAAATGATTATTAAGGGTTCTGTAGCTCCAGGCAAGGAGATAAGGGTAGATCTTATAGAAGATGAACTGAAAATACTTGTAAATTAAGTAGTTTGCATATAAAAAATCAAGTGTAAAAAAGACTGTTGCACCACTAGCAGATCGCCAGTGGTGTAACAGCACTTTTAAGGGATAATTAATTTTTTATTGATAATTATAAATTTTCCTTTGGAGCCTCTAAAATAGCACCTTTACAGCTTGCAGAAACCATAGCACTATATCTAGCTAGGTAGCCTGTAGTTACCTGAGGCTTTCTAGGCTTCCAATTTGCTCTTCTTCTTGCTAGCTCCTCATCACTAACTAATAGATTGATGCTATTGTTATTTATATCAATTTGGATTATATCTCCGTCTTCAACTAAAGCAATTGGCCCACCTACAGCAGCTTCTGGACAAACGTGACCTATAGAAGCGCCTCTGCTGGCTCCACTGAAACGACCGTCGGTTATTAGAGCAACGGTACTGTCAAGACCTCTTCCAGCAATAGCGGAAGTAGGATTAAGCATTTCTCTCATACCAGGGCCCCCTTTAGGACCTTCATATCTAATTACAACTACATCACCAGCTACGATTTTACCAGTATTTATTGCTTCTAAGGCATCTTCCTCACAGTCAAATACCCTAGCAGGCCCTTCGTGCTTTAACATTTCAGGTACTACAGCTGAACGTTTTACTACGCAGGAGTCAGGAGCAAGGTTACCCTTTAAAACTGCTATACCACCAGTTGGGCTGTAAGGATTCTCTACTGGTCTTATTATGTTAGGATTCTTGTTAACGCAACCCTTAATATTTTCTCCAACAGTTTTGCCTGTGCAAGTAAGTAGATCTGTTTTTAATAAGCCTAATTTATTTATTTCATTCATAACAGCATAAATACCGCCAGCTTCGTTTAAGTCTTCCATATAGGCTGGACCTGCAGGAGCTAAGTGGCAAAGGTTAGGAGTTTTTGCACTTATCTCATTAGCAATATCAACATTTAACTCTACTCCTGCTTCATGTGCAATAGCTGGCAAATGCAACATACTATTGGTGCTACAGCCGAGAGCCATATCCATAGTTAATGCATTTAAAAAGGCATCCTTAGTCATAATATCTCTAGGTCGAATGTTCTTTTTAACAAGCTCCATAATTTGCATTCCAGTATGCTTAGCAAGCTTAATTCTTTCAGAATAAACCGCTGGAATAGTACCATTTCCCTTCAAGGCCATACCTAAAACTTCGGTTAAGCAATTCATGCTATTGGCTGTGTACATACCTGAACATGATCCGCAGGTTGCACAAACTTTATTTTCATATTCATCTAGCTTTTCAGCAGTGATTTTTCCAGCATGATAAGCACCTACAGCCTCAAACATGCTTGAAAGGCTGGTTTTGCAACCGTCTACTCTACCTGCAAGCATTGGACCACCACTTACAAAGATAGTAGGAATATTTAGCCTAGCAGCAGCCATTAAAAGACCAGGTACATTTTTATCACAGTTTGGTACCATTACTAAGCCATCAAAGGCATGAGCCATAGCCATTGCTTCAGTGGAATCTGCTATTAAATCCCTTGTAACTAAAGAATATTTCATTCCTATGTGGCCCATAGCAATACCATCGCACACAGCAATAGCGGGAAAAACAACAGGAGTACCACCAGCCATAGCTACACCTAGCTTTACTGCATCTACAATTTTATCTAGGTTCATATGGCCAGGAACAATCTCATTGTATGAACTAACAATTCCTATTAGTGGCTTATCCATTTCTTCCTTTGTCATGCCTAGTGCGTTCAATAAGGAACGTTGAGGAGCACTTTTTACTCCTTTTTTTATTGCGTCGCTTCTCATAAAAATTCCCACCTTTTCATAAATATATTTAAAAAATACCGCACAAATATAGTTGTCTAACAACATTATAAGTTGTATGATGACTCCTGTCAATGAAGAATTATTTTGATTTTTTAGCTTCAAGCTCTTTTTCAAAGCCTCTCATAGCATGAATTATATGTAGCTTCATGGCTGTCTCAGCACCTTCAGGATCACGATTTGCTAGAAAGTGCATAATCATTCTATGGTCGTTGATAGTTTCTTCAATCATTGTAGGATTATCATTGGATAAGATAACACCTTGATAGATAGCTTTATAAATAATAGGCATTAACCGATTCATAAATTCATTATGAGTAGCCTTAACAATAGATTTATGAAAGGCTTGCTCAACCTCAGTACGATCTTCTTTTTTTAGAATGGTTTCCTCCTCCAACTTACCATAATAAAGAATTCGCTCTAGTTCCTTGTCAGTAGCTCTAGTAGCTGCATAATAGGCAATTTTAGGTTCAAATATCAATCTTATTTCATACAAATCTTTGATGTTGTGTCTTACATTATTTAGTTCGTTTAAGCCTAAAGTATCATTAAGATCTAAATCATTAGATATGAAGGTACCTTTTCCTCTTTTAATTTCTAGTACCTTGTGTGAGGTTAAAATACGGATAGCTTCTCTTAGGGTAGTTCTACTGACCTTAAGCTCTGAGGAAAGCTCTATTTCATTGGGGAGCTTATCTCCTGGTTTAAATTTTTTGTCTATTGTAATCATGGCTAGAATATCCTCTGCCACACTTTCTGCAAGTAACTTCTCTTTTTTCGACATAATTACCTCCTGATATACATCAAAGTACATTGTAAAATTATACCATGCTCCTTTTATTACTAATAAAATTACTTTAAGAATACAATAATCAGTAAAATTTTACAAGAAGCTTATAGGTCTAATTTTTAAACAAAGAAGGGCACACCTATAAAAAGGTTTACATGAATTTATAAGAATGCTATAATTCAAGTGACATAAAGTCATAAAATCATTTAATGGAAAGCTTTGAATTTGCTTTTATATGTTAAAATAAAAGTATAGAAATAGTATGATAGTTTGCTAGCTGGGAGTAGGATTTTTATGAATAAGTTAAAATTATTTGTAGGATTTATATACAAGTATGCTATTTTTATTTTATTGTTTTTAATTGCCTTGTGCTCTATTATTTTATATGGACTCCGCAAGGATGATATACAGATGCCTGGAGCTAAACCCTTATATCATTTCTACTTTATTGGGCAAAATTCTGCGGATCCCTTTTGGAGGGAAGTTATGAGAGGAGTGGAGGCAGCTGCTAAGGACAATAATGTGGTAGTGGAAATATACGCTCCCCGCTTTAATGATCCTCAGGAGGAATTGAAATATATTGATATTGCTACCATCTCAAGGGTGGATGGAATTATAACTCATGTTTCTAATTCAGAAGGTTTTACTGAGGCAATCAATAAAGCTGTTAGAAATAATATCCCTGTAATAACTTTTGAAAATGATGATGCTAAAAGTGAAAGAAATGCTTTTATAGGTACAAATAGCTATTCGGTTGGTAAAGAAGCGGCCAAGCTATTAGCAGAGGCTACAGGGAGATGGGCAAAAATCGCTACTATTTCTAGTGATGATGGCAGTCAAGGCTCTATTGAGCATAATGCTAAGATGTATGGCTTTAGTACTACGTTAAAGGATTATCCAGGTATGAAAATTGTAAAAAACTACAGTTCTAAGATGGGGGTTTTAAGCGCTGAGGAAATAACCCAAAGTATCATTGAATCGGATGAAGAAATTAATGCTATATTTACACTGAGTTCTGCAGATACTTTAGGAACAGTTCGTTTTATAGTAGATAGTAATAAAGTAGGACAAATTGCTGTGGTAGGTTATGGTAGTTCCGATGAAATACTAAGATATATTGATAAGGAAATAATATATGGCACCATAGCTAGTGATCCATATAAAATGGGCTATGAAAGTGTGAAGAACCTTATTGCTATTAAATCTGGTGAAAGCGTTCCAGAGTTTATCGATACGGACATACAAGTTATAACAAAGCGAAATCTTAATATGTTCACAATAGGAGAATAACTTATGAGACATAATATTTTTAAATTCTATGGCATGCGAAAAAAGCTAATAGTTTATTTTCTTGTGACTATAGTTTTGTTAAGTGCTACTAGTATTTTCTCTTACTATAATGGTAGAACCATATTAAAAAATTCAAATGATATTATCGAAGACTATATTTTCCTAAATGATCTAAAAAGTAATCTTAATCTCATGATGACAGAACTAGAACAATATCTTACTACTGCTTCTTCAGAAAATCTACTCAATTATTATAATTATTACAATAAGCTAAAGGAAGAAACAGCACAGATTTCAACAACTACTGAATATGATTTTGATAAGTTGCTCCTTAAGGATATTAAATATATGCTCGATGAGCTTATGGTTGAGAGTGATTTGGCTATAAAAGCAAAGGGAGGAAGAATTAGTAGTAAATATATATCTCATTTTCAAAGGTCGGAACAAATTAGTAATTATATTAAATTATACGACAATATGCTTTTAGAAAATAAGCTACAGGTTGGTTCTGTAAAGTATGAAAATATTAATAAAAAAATGAATATCATTAGCTATATTAATGTGATAATAATAATCGCTTCTATATTTGTAAATATTTGCATAGCTCTTATATCAACTTATAAACTAATGAAACCAATACGAGAATTGTCCAATTCAGCAGAAAAGATTGCTGAGGGAGATTTTGATATTGAGTTAAATCAAACTCACACTGGTGATGAAACAGATATACTTGCTAGTGCATTTATAAAAATGGTAAAGAGTATAAGGGAGTATATAGATGAGTTAAAGGAGCATGTAGAGATTGAAAAGAAGCTTAAGGAGCATGAAGTGCAAAATTTAAAGATGTAAAGCTTATTAAAGGAAGCAGAGTTAAAGTTCCTTCAATCACAAATTAATCCTCATTTCCTTTTTAACACCTTAAACGCTGCATCACAGCTTGCTCTGATAGAGGGGGCAGATAACTCTTCTGAATTTATAGAAAATATCGCTCAGCTTTTTAGATATAATCTGAAAAATATAGAGGAGCTTGTTCCATTAAGAGAAGAAGTTGAATATGTAAATAATTATATGTATATATTAAAAAAGCGTTTTGGAAGCAGAATATCCTTCTATAGTCATATAGATGAAGAAGCTTTAGATGTAAAGATTCCACGAATAACCATACAACCTATTGTAGAAAATGCTTATATACACGGACTACAAGATTTAGAAAAGGATGGAGTGATTGAGCTAAATATAAAGTCTTTTCCTTCATATTTGACTATAGAAATTATTGACAATGGAAAAGGTATGGATGAAGAATGCATTAAATCAATTATCAGCTCCGAAAAGGATAAAAAGAATATAAAAGGTCACATAACTGGCATAGGCTTAAAAAATGTCTTAGAAAGGTTACAAATTTTATTTAATATTGAAAATAAGCAAGACTTGATAAGCATTAAAAGTGAATTAGGACATGGTACAAATATAACCTTAAGAATACCTAAAGTTGATCTGAAAGAAGGTGACCAATAATATGCTAAAAATATTAATTGCTGATGATGAATACTTGGTACGAGATTCACTTAAAATGATTATATCTAAAAATGTGAAAAATGTTGACTTAATAGATATAGCAACCAATGGTAGAGAAGCCATCGAAAAAGCTATTAGCCTTAGACCAGATAT
The DNA here is from genome assembly GCA_002385545.1 of Clostridium sp. UBA3947. GTDB lineage: Bacteria > Bacillota > Clostridia > Clostridiales > Clostridiaceae > Clostridium_AU. Next base: position 100,629 of record DGDR01000038.1, on the reverse strand, counting down.
TATATTTATGGATATTCATATGCCAGGAATTGATGGCATGGAAGCAATAAGGGAAATAAGGACTATTAATAAGGATATCTTATTTGTGATTTTAACTGCTTATGAATTCTTTGATTATGCTAAAGAAGCTTTAAGCTTAGGTGTTTCAGAATACTTATTAAAACCTATAAGTAAGAATAAGGTTATCGAAACCATAGAAAAATTAAGCAAGCATGTTGATGAAAAAAGAAGTAATCTAATGCGGGAAATTCACCTTAAGGAAAAAATGAATAGCATGATTCCAATGCTAGAAGCTCAATTTATTACAAATAAGATTTTTAATATTGAAACTTCTTACAAAATTGATTTTTACGAAAATGTTTTTGGAATGAATTTAAGACAGGGCTACGTTATGATATTACTTTTTGAATATAAAGAAAGTAAGGAAAAAGAAAGCAATTTAAAGTTTAGTATTGAAAAACAACGATTATATGAGGCTTTCAGTATGAAACTTAAATCCTTATGTAGCTGCTTAGTAGGAAGTCCTCTGCAGGATCGGATTGTAGCCTATATTCCTACCAACAGTATTGGAATGGAAGATAACGAGAAGAAAAAGGCAGAGCTAATAGCGGAAAAGGTACATGAGAAGGTTAAGAAGCTATCAAATCTTGATTTTACAATAGGTATTGGTGGAAATTATGATATTGATAATTTTGGGAGATCTTTTTATGAGGCCTTTATAGCTGCTTCAGATCAAAGCCAAGAATCTGTAATTAACTTTGAGAATCTTCCATATAATAATTCTAAAACTGACAATTACCCAACTCATAAAAATCAAATATTCTCAAACCATATATTAACGGGAAACATAATAGAAGCTAGAGAAGTATTTGAAGAAATTTATCTTTGGCTTATAAGTTCCTATGGAGATGATATTTATAGAATTAAGTCTAAGGTTCTTGATTTACTATTTATAATAGATAAAAATTTACCCTATAAAATTGAAGAGATTTATAGTATAAAAGATCCTCATGTGGTAAGCATATTAAAGACTAATAGTAAGGAAGAACTTAGGAATGAATTTTTACGTTATCTTTCAGATATAGCTTTACAGATGCAAAAACAAAAGACAAGCAACACAGAGAGTATTATGCCAATGGTGTTAGAATATGTAAATAAAAACTATAACAAGGATATAACATTAAAGGATGTGGCAAACAGCGTAAATCTAAGCTACAATTACTTGAGTAAGGTTTTTAAGGATGAAATTGGTAAGAGTTTTATTGATTATCTTACGGAGTTGAGAATGGAGAAATCAATGAAGTTATTAAGCAAAGGTAATCTAAGTATTAAGGAGATCTGTCAACAAATTGGTTATAATGATCCTAATTATTATTGTAAAGCTTTTAAAAAGTTAACCGGTAAAACTCCTACTGAATATAGAGCTTTAGTAAGTAGGGTGGGTGAGAATATTGATTAAGAAAAAAGCAGTTAAAAACTCTATTATCATTATTTTAGTCCTAATTTTGTGCGGTTTATTGAAATTGATTATCGAGGATGTCGATAAGTTTTCAAACCTATGGGGTGATTCAGGGAAAAAGGGAGAAAAAAGGGTGAAAATTGGATTTTCCCTAGGAACCTTGAAGGAAGAGAGATGGATTAGAGATAGAGACATTTTAATGGCAAAGGCAAAGGAGATGGGGGCAGAGCTTATTGTTCAAAATGCTAACAATGACGATCAAGACCAATTAAAGCAAGTAAGATATTTACTGGATCAAAAAATAGATGTATTAATATTTGTACCAAATGATAATATTAAATCTGCTGCTGCTGTGGAATTGGCAAAGGAACAAGGAGTTCCAGTTATTTCTTATGACAGACTAGTTTTAAATGCTCCAATAGACCTTTACATTTCCTTTGATAATTTCAAGGTTGGAGAACTTATGGCAAATACAATACTGCGGGAAGATAAACCTAAGGATATATTAATAATTAATGGAGCGGAAAACGATAATAATACTAAGATGATAAAGCAGGGCTATGATAGAATATTAAAACCTCTTGTAGCTAGCGGAGAGGTAAACATTGTAGCAGAAGAATGGTCTGCTAACTGGCTGAGAGAATATGCTTTTAATGTAGTAGATGCTAAATTGCAGGAAGGTGCCAATATAGATGCGGTGATTGCTGGAAATGATAGTTTGGCTCAAGGGGTTATAGAAGCCTTATCAGAACATAGGATGACCAATAAGGTAAAGGTGATAGGACAAGATGCAGATCTTCGAGCTTGCCAAAGGATTGTAGAAGGAAGCCAGTATGCTACCATATATAAGCCTATTGAAAAGTTAGCAGAAACAGCTATAGAGGATGCTATGAAATTGGCTAATAAGGAGCCTATTGAGTACGATCAAAGTATAAATAATGGTAAATATTATGTACCATATCATGTTTTAAAACCCATTGCCGTAGATAAAAATAATATGGATGAAACTATAATTAGAGATGGATTTCATCTAAGAGAAGAGGTTTACAAGAATTAATATAAATAGTAAAGAGTGCAGACTGCATAATTTTCATGCGGTCTGTATTTTTTTATCGTAAAAAAATACTATTCCTTTTTAGAATAAAAAAAACTAGTTAAAAAGTTACTATATCAGGGTAAACGTATACAGAGACAAATGGTTTAAAGCATGTCATAATTAAATCATAAAAAAGGAGGGGTAAAATGAAAAAAATAATTTCACTATTAACTCTAACCATTATGGTTTTAGGCACAATGTTATTTGCTGGATGTAAAAAGGCAGGAAAGGTTGACATCGGTATAGTACTACCAACCAAAGACGAGCCTAGATGGGTTCAAGACGAAACAAGATTTAATGATGCAGTTAAGAAGGCTGGTTATACTTCAGAAATCTTATTCAGCCAAGGTAATTCCGCTAGAGAAAAAGAAAACGTTGAAGCACTTATAGCAAAAGGTATTAAAGTATTAATCATTTGTCCTCAAGACGGTGCAGCAGCTGCAGCAGCAGTTGAAGCAGCTAAAAAAGAAGGAATTACAGTTATTGCTTACGACAGATTGATAACTGGTACCGATGCAGTTGACTACTATGTAACTTTCGACAGCATTGCAGTTGGAGAAGCTCAGGCTAAATATCTAGTTGATAAAGCAGCTGGTAAGAAGAATAATCCATTATACTTATATGCTGGTGACGCATCAGATAACAATGCATTCTTATTCTTCGAAGGTGCATGGAATGTATTACAGCCAAAAATTAAGGATGGTACATTTGTAATTAAGAACTCAAACGAAGCAGTAGCTTTACAAGACAAAGAAAAGCTTACTCGTGACGAAATGAGTAAAATTATTGGACAAGTAACAACTGAATGGAAATTTGACGTAGCTAAGAGTAAGGCAGAAGCTCATTTAACAGCAGCTTCAGCAGAAGATAAGGGCGACGTATTTATACTAGCTCCTAACGATGGAACAGCTCGTTCAATCGCTGACACATTTGCAGCAGATACTGCAGTTACAAGCTATGTAATAACTGGACAGGATGCTGAAAAGCCATCAGTTCAATACATTATTGATGGAAAGCAATCAATGACAGTATTTAAGGATGTTAGAACTCTAGTAACAGATGCTATGGATATGGCAAAAGCTGTATTAGAGAATAAGACTCCAGAAACAACTGGAACATATAACAACGGTAAGATTGATGTTAAAGCTAAGCAAACAGAAGTAATCGTTGTTGACAAAGAAAACGTTAAATCTGCTTTAATTGATTCTAAGTACTATCCAGCATCAGACTTCACAGGATTAGAATAATAAGTAGTAATGTCATTAATGAATAGTGATAGATTCTATCCTATCACTATTCATTATTAAAAAATCGCAGTAATGTATACAGGGTTAAATATAGCCTTAGGCTTGCAATTAAAGAATTCCTATTGAGGAGAGATTTAACTATGAGTGAATATATTTTAGAAATGTTAAATATAACCAAGACTTTCCCAGGGGTTAAGGCATTGGATTCAGTAAATTTAAGAGTCAAAAGAGGAGAAATCCATTGTCTAGTAGGAGAAAACGGTTCAGGAAAATCAACACTTATGAAAATATTAAGTGGTGTTTATCCTTACGGAGAATACTCAGGGGACATAATATATGATGGTAAGATCCAAAAGTTTTCACGAATAAGTGATAGCGAAAAGGTTGGAATAGTAACAATTTATCAGGAATTAGCTCTAATTCCAGAATTGACCGTTTACGAAAACGTATATTTAGGTCATGAAATTTTAAAAGGTAAAACAATAGATTGGAATGAAACCATAGTTCAAGCAGATAAAATGCTTAAAAAGGTTGGTCTTGATGTTAATCCTTCAGTTAAGATTAAGGATTTAGGTGTTGGTAAACAGCAGCTTGTAGAAATAGCCAAGGCATTAAGTAAAAATGTTAAGCTATTAATACTAGACGAGCCTACTGCAGCTTTAAATGAAATTGAAAGTGAAAATTTATTAAATTTAATAACTGAACTTAAGAAAGAAGGAGTAACTTCTATTTTAATCTCCCACAAATTGAAAGAAGTTACAGCGGTTGCTGATACTATTACAGTATTAAGAGATGGTAAATTTATTAGTACTATGGATGTAGAATCAGAGCCGGTTTTAGAAGGTAAGATAATTAAGCACATGGTTGGTAGAGAAATTGATGATATATATCCAAAGAGACCAAACAAAAACATTGGCGAAGTGTTCTTTGAAGTTGCTAATTGGAGTGCTTATGACTATAATCTTGGAAGACAAATTTTAAAGAATATAGATTTTAATGTAAGAAAAGGTGAAATTGTAGGTATAGCAGGCTTGATGGGTGCTGGACGTACAGAATTGGCATTAAGTATTTTTGGAAATTCAAAGGGATATAAAGTTGAAGGCGATTTGATTATAGAAGGTAAAAAAGTAAATGTAAAAACTGTAAAAGATGCTATTGAAGCTGGTATAGCTTATGTAACAGAAGACAGAAAGGGCAATGGCCTTATATTAATAGATGATATAAAATCCAATATAACCTTGGCTAATTTAAAAGATCTTTCAAAAAATGGAGTAATAAATAGCCATGAAGAAATAAAAATAGCAAATGAATATAAAGCTTCCTTAAATATTAAGGCGCCTAGCATAGAGCAAAAAGTTGGAAATTTAAGTGGTGGAAATCAGCAGAAGGTATCCTTGGCAAAATGGTTATTTGCAAAACCTAATCTGCTAATACTAGATGAACCTACTAGAGGTATCGATGTAGGAGCTAAATACGAAATCTATACCCTAATGAACAAACTAGTAGAACAGGGTATGAGCATAATTATGATATCCTCAGAATTGCCAGAAGTTCTTGGGATGAGCGACAGAATATATGTAATGGCAGACGGAAAATTTGTAGGAGAATTATCACAGGAGGAAGCCACTCAAGAAAAAATTATGCAGTTAGCGACATATTAATCATGGAACTAGAAAGAGCAAGCAGAAAAATACTAATCTTTAAGATAGTATAAGGATAGGGGAGGTTTAAGATGGAGTTACTTAAAGAAGCTAAACAATTAATTAAACAAAATTTACGTGAATATGGAATGTACATTGCCTTGGTAGTTATTATGATTATATTCTCTATTACTACCGGTGGGCTGTTTAACTCATCAAGAAATATTAGTAACTTGATTAACCAAAATGGATATATCGCAGTATTAACTGTAGGTATGACATTAGTGTTAATAATCTGTAATATAGACTTATCAGTAGGATATGTTGCTGGATTTTTAGGTGCTGTAGCAGCAATTCTATTAACTAAAACAGGTTTACCTGTATATGTAGTAATCCCAGTAGTATTACTTATGGGTATACTTATAGGATTATTTAATGGTATCTTAGTTGGTAAGCTTAAAATACCAGCCTTTGTAGTTACTCTTGCTGGAATGATGATATTCAGAGGAGCTCTTATACTAATTACAGAGGGAACTGGTACTATCATAATCCCTAACAAAACCTTCAATGCTATAGGAACTGGTTTCATACCAGATATAGTACAAGGTAGCGACATTCATATTTTAACCCTCATACTAGGCGGCTTGGCTATATTATTCTACATCTGGACTCAAGTTAAGACCAGAAGAAATAACATCAAGTACAACCTACAGGTACTATCCCTTCCAATGTTTATTATCAAGCTAGTATTCATATCCATTATTATTGGATATGTAACTTGGATATTAGCTAACTACAATGGTCTTTCTTGGACAACAGTAGTTGTTGCAATAGTAGTTGCTACTTATCACTTCATCACTAACAAGACTCAATTAGGAAGACATATATATGCAGTTGGTGGTAACATTGAAGCAGCTAAACTTAGCGGTATAAATGTAAAAAAGATAACTTATATAGTATTTGCCTCCATGAGTATGCTAGCTGCCCTTGCTGGTATATTATACACCGCTCGTTTACAATCTGCTAGTACAATTGCTGGTAATGGATTTGAATTGGATGCTATAGCCGCTGCCTATGTAGGAGGTGTATCAGCCGCTGGTGGAGTTGGTAAGGTTACTGGCTCAATAATTGGTGCACTAGTTATCGCATCATTGACTAGTGGTATGAACCTAATGGGTGTAGGTGCTCACTATCAATATATCATTAAAGGTATAGTGTTAGTTATAGCAGTTGCATTCGATGTTATAACAAGAAAGAAGAGTAAATAACATATATCCCACCAAGTCAAAAATAATAGGTCTGGAGTCTTCCGGGCTTATTATTTTTTATTTATGATATGGAGAATTAATAAGCCTTTTAATAGGGAAAATAAATATAAATAAAAATATAGAAAGGCTGAGGAAATATAAAATGGAAGGGCAAAGCATTAAAGTAATTCCTTTAGGAGGACTTGGAGAAATAGGTAAGAACATTACTGCTATTATGTATAAGGACGAAATTATAGTAATCGACTGTGGAGTAGCTTTCCCCGATGAGGAAATGTATGGGGTAGATTTAGTTATTCCCGATATAACTTTCTTGCTAGAAAATAAGGAAAAAGTAAAGGGAATATTTTTAACCCATGGACATGAAGATCATATAGGTTCTTTACCATATATACTTAAGCAATTAAATGTTCCCCTTTATGGCACTAAATTGACCTTGGGAATTGTTCAAACAAAGCTGGAGGAACACAATATACATCATGATTGTCAGCTAATAAGTGTAGAAGCTGGTGAAGTGGTAAAATTATCAAATATATATGTAGAATTTATAAGAAATACTCATAGTATAGCAGATTCCTGCTCTCTAGCTATTCATACTCCTTTAGGAATAATTTTTCACACCGGAGACTTTAAAATTGATTATACACCTATAGATGGTAAAGTTATGGACTTAGAACGAATTTCCGCTTTAGGGAAGAAAGGTATCCTGCTATTAATGGCAGATAGCACCAACGTGGAAAGAAGAGGCCATAGCATTTCAGAAAAGACTATAGGAGATACCTTTGAAAAGGTCTTTGCTAAAGCAGAAGGAAGAATTATTGTAGCTACCTTTGCATCTAACATACATAGAATGCAACAGATTGTGGATTCTTCGATTAAGTATGGTAGAAAGGTAGCCTTTATGGGCAGGAGCATGGAAAATGTTTTTAAGGTAGCTAGAGATTTAGGGTATTTAACTATACCTGAAACCTCAGTTATAAGTGCTGATGAACTAAATAATTATCCAAGGGAAAAAATAACCATTATTACTACAGGTAGTCAAGGGGAACCTATGGCCTCTTTAGCAAGAATAGCCTTTGGCAGTCACAGAAAGCTTCAAGTGGAAGAAAAGGATTTATATATAGTTTCAGCATCTCCTATACCAGGTAATGAAAAATTGATATCTAAGGTTATAAATGAGCTCTTTAGGAAGGGAGCTAATGTAGTATATGATGATATAGAGGAAGTACATGTGTCAGGCCATGCCTATCAGGAAGAGATAAAATTAATACACACATTAACTCATCCTAAGTACTTTTTGCCTGTACATGGAGAGTATAGACATCTTAAAAGGCATGCAGAATTGGCTGAAAGCTTAGGTATGGATAAATCAAATATATTTATCATAGAAACTGGAGATGTTTTAGAAATTACTGATAAGGGAGCAATGAAGGCAGGAAGAGTTCCTTCAGGTATAGTGTTTGTTGATGGAATTGGTGTTGGAGATGTAGGTAATATTGTACTTAGGGATAGAAAAAGCCTGGCTCAAGAAGGTATGTTCACTATAGTAGTTACAATTGAAAGGGAGTCATGTAGTATTATAGCTGGGCCAGATATAATAACCAGAGGTTTTATTTACGCTAAAGAGTCAGAGGATTTGATTAGTGAAGCTAAGGAAATAGCTAAGACTCAACTAGAAAAATGTTTAAGTGAACAGCTCTTAGAGTGGAGTATTTTAAAAAATAATGTAAAAAAATCTGTAGAAAAGTTATTGTACGAAAAAACAAAACGAAGACCTACAATTATACCTATTATTATGGAAATATGAAAGAAAATTTATTAATTGACAATAGGCATTAGAGCTTATGTCTATTGTCAATTAATTTATATTGTCAAGAGATTTATCTACATAAAAATCCTTTTCAGAATTAAAATTATGTTGTTTACTTTGATGTAGAAATGTGCAATAATTAAATGTTGTTGATACAAATAAAAATATGACAGAAGAAATAAAATTGATTCACTGGTGGAGGAGGTTTCTGGATGCGGATAGGATTTGATCATAAGAAATACATAGAAGAGCAATCTAAATATATCCTAGAGCGTGTAAATAATTACGATAAATTATATTTAGAATTTGGTGGAAAGCTTTTATTTGATTATCATGCAAAAAGAGTTTTACCTGGCTTTAATGAAAATGCAAAAATAGAATTGCTTCGTAAGCTGAAAGAAAAGGTTGAAATAATTGTCTGTGTATATGCAGGTGATATAGAAAGAAATAAAATACGTGGTGACTTTGGAATTACTTATGACATGGATGTAATGAGACTTATCGATGATCTTAGAGATTATGATTTAGATGTGAATAGTGTAGTAATAACAAGATATGACAATCAACCAGCAGCTACAGTTTTTATGAATAAGCTTCTTAGAAGGGGAATAAAGGTATACACTCATAAGACTATTAAGGGTTATCCAACAGATGTAGATACTATAGTGAGTGATGAAGGCTATGGTAGTAATCCTTATATAGAAACAACAAAGCCAATAGTAGTAGTAACAGCACCAGGCCCAGGAAGTGGTAAGCTAGCTACTTGTTTAAATCAGCTTTATCATGAAAATAAAAGAGGTAAGGTAGTAGGCTACTCTAAGTTTGAAACTTTCCCTGTATGGAATGTTCCTCTAAAGCATCCTTTAAACATAGCCTACGAAGCTGCAACGGTAGACCTTAAGGATGTTAATATGATTGATTCCTTTCACTTTGATGCCTATAATGAGGTAGCGGTAAATTACAATAGAGATATAGAAATGTTTCCTGTTATAAAGAGAATTATTGAAAAGATTACTGGAAAGGAATCCGTTTATAAATCTCCTACAGATATGGGAGTTAATAGGGTAGGTTTTGGTATCATTGATGATGAAGTGGTTAAGGAGGCTTCTCGTCAGGAGGTTATTAGAAGATACTACGCAACTGCCTGTGAATATAAGAAAGGCTATATAGATGATGAGGTATTCCAAAGAGCTAAACTTATTATGGAGAGTTTGAATCTTAAAGAGGAAGACCGCAGTGTAGTTATGCCAGCTAGGGAAAGAGCTGCCAGAATGAAAAAAGAAGAAAATAGAAATGAAGTTTGTTCAGCAGTAGCTTTAGAACTAGAGGATGGTACAATAATTACTGGCAAAGCCTCAAATGTTATGTCTGCAGCTTCAGCAGTAATACTTAACGCTATAAAATACTGTGCTCATATATCTGATAACATTTATTTATTATCTCCAGTGGTGTTAGAACCTATAATTAATTTAAAAACTAAGACCTTGGGAATTAAAAATGCACCCTTAAATTGTGAGGAAATTTTGATTGCCTTAAGCATAAGTGCAGCTACAAATCCAACGGCACAGGTTGCTTTGGAACAATTGACGAAGCTTAAAGGTTGCCAAGCTCATTCTACAACCATATTAAGCAGAAATGAAGAGCAGACCATTAGGACGCTTGGAATAGATATTACCTGCGATCCAGAATATCCTTCCGAAAGCTTGTATTATAATAGCTAAGGTAAAGGAAAAGAGTTTGAAAATAATGGTTTTAACTGAATATATTGATATAAAAAGGACTCCGAGATTATACAGCGGAGTCCTTTTTTCTGTTGACATGTCCTTTTTTTGCAATTTCATTTTGCACTTCAGCTATTTTCTCCTTGCTTAAGTTATAGCTCATGAGGCTAATAATTGCTAGTATGAAGAAAAGAATAGAACCGATACTTAAAATAAAGCCTAGTATATATTCATTAGTATTTGGACTAATTTTAGTAGTATCTAGTAAGTGTAGTACATTACCTACTAATAGCATGGCTATGCTTTGACCTAATTTATAAAGTAAAGTTAGACAACCATAATAAGTACCTTCTGACCTAACACCGGTATCGAACTCTTCGGTATCTATAATGTCTGCAATCATAGATAAGGGTAAGGACATTAGACCTCCTATACCGAAGCCTGCCAACGCTGCAAAGGGAAAAAATATAGGGGCATTTCCTTTTACAGAGTTCTTAAAGATAACTAGCAAAACTAAAAGACAAGATGCTATTATACAAATCACTATAGATTGCTTTAATGCAGGTTTCTTATCTAATTTTTTTGAAGTCATTGTCCAAAAAGGCTGAGATATGACGCTAAATCCCAGCAACACAGCAAGTATAAGAGAAATTTCACCACTAGTAAGCAAAAATACATCGGTGAAAACTGTCATACCTAGGCCAGTGATTAAGGCTGTTACCAAGTTGCTGAACATATATGGAAAGCCAACAGCTTTAAAGTTTTTATTTTTTAAAACCTCTAAAAAAGAATGGAACATAGAGGATAATTTAAATTCAGCTGGTTTTTCTTCTATGTTTTCATTAAGTATAGGAATATACTTTTTAGTAACAAAGAAGCATACTAAAGCCAAAATTAATATAATCAGTGATGTATAAAAACCCATTACAGGGTAGGCTGCAGGATTTTTTTGGCCCATTGGATATTCCGCTGTAGGCTTGAAGAATAGAGCTAACACTGCTACAGTAGCAAAGGCTAAACCTGCAAGAAAAAAGATAGTTTTTATACTTTGGATAGAGGTTCGCTCATTATAATCATTGGTTAATTCTGCACCTAGAGCTGTATAGGGTGTTACGTATATAGTAGAAAAGGTCTTAATAGCAAATAGGCATATAAATAAGATTAATATTTTCGTTTTTCCAGTCCAATTAGGAGATATACTCCAAAGTAAAAAATTGGATAAGGCTAAGCCGATACTTCCAATAAGTATATATAGATGTCGTCTACCTAGTTTTTTTAATCTAGTACAATCAGAAATATATCCCATTAGTGGATCTGTAACTGCATCCCATACAATGCCCGCGCTAGTAGCAATTCCAACAAAGCTTCCAGATATGTTAAGTATATTTATACAATAAAAAACTAAAAAAACAGAAATTACTTGCATAGAAGTACCTGTACTAAAGTTTCCTATACCATAAGCAAATTTATCTATCATTGATATTTTGCAGTGACTCTGTTTTGAAGATAAATGTGATTTATCCAAATTAGCACTCCTTACTTTGTATATTTAGTCTATAGTTAATATATTAACATATAAAGCAATAGCGTAAAAGGGCAACTTTTTATATTTAACTAGCAATTTAATTAATTTACCTTATGAGCTTTGCTATATGTTTATCACAAAAAGAAACAAGTTCTCATACTCTAAATTGAGGAGGGATAAAGGTGATTGGCATATTAAGTTCTAACGACATGGAGGAAGAATATGCAAAGATTTTGCATTCTCTTTTCCAAAATTGTAAAAGTTCAGTTAATGAAGATATAGTTGTTTTTACAACTTTAAATATAAATCTACAAAAAATGGAGGTTTCCGGAACCTTAATTTCTCAAGATAAATTGCGTACTGTTCAGGCACCCTTACCCAGTGTAATATTTAACTTTAGTCTTCAGAAGGAAGGTTCAGGAATAAAAATACGAAAGGCCTTGGAAGAAATGGAAGGGCTTAGATTAATAAACTATATTAATAAGTTTGATCAGTGGATGATTATGGAGATGATTTCGTCAAATGAAAGAGCAAAGGCTTATCTATTGCCTTACTATGTATATGATAAGGCAAAAAGAGACTACAGGCCTGAGGAGAATAAAAAGTATATAACCATGCCTTCAAGAGGAGCAAGTTTATCTCGAGTTATTTATGCGGAACCAGATCCGGATCCAGACTCAGATATTGTTAGAGGTAGCCAATATTTTAAGAAAGGGCATATATGTGATTATATAGATGCATCTCTTTGCCAAAGAAAATGGTTGTTTATAGAGATTCCAGATCTTGAATTGTACAATAATCACCCCATAGTTTGCAGAGTTTATATGCAAAAGATCGACCACAAAAAATGGGGAGTTTTAAAGATGGTACTATTTCCTGATCCTAATATGCAAAAGTCTGAAAATATAAATTTTCAATTTGCAGAAAGAGCAGCTAAAGATTTAATTCAGGAAATAAATAATTTTTTGCCTTCAATAGGACATTGCTTTATAGATATGATTTTCAGTAAAGATGGAAATGGATATTTTCTTCATTTAGGAGGTTTAGATCAATATTTCTTCAGAGAAGTTTTAAAAGGTGATGTAGCTAATAAATTCTATAAAAATATTATTTCGCTTTCTCGATATTATAGGGCTACGTAAGAGGAGGAATAGTATATGTGGATAAGTATGGAAGTTGCACCCGGTATTAAAGAAGTTATAGTTTTACCACAAGAGATGGATAAAAAAATGGAATACCAAGCTAAAGTGATTTTCGGTAGGAATTCTTGTAGTGCATATATTAACCTTTCAAATGAACTAGATTTCATAGGTGGAGATAATTTTGATAACCCTATGAAAATTATTATATCAAGCAAACTAGTTGACAGATTAAAAATACGGCCAGAGTTAACCTATCAAATTAAATTTTCCCGTAAAAATGTTTATATTGGACCAATAATAGGGCTACTATTAGGTCCCCATGATTATATGTATAGTCCTGAGCATATGACAAAGTATTCAGATAGATTTGGTATTTATAAGGAAATAGGAGGTCTGATTTACGCTTTCTCAGAAAAGACTATAGATTGGAAAACTTCTACCATATATGGCTTGTTTTATAATTGGAACAGCAGAAAGTGGGAATACGGTACCTTTCCAATACCAGCAGCCATATATAGAAGAGATTTTCATTCAAGAAAGGAAACTATAGATAGGCTTATGGATGCTACCAAGGGAAGAATGTTTAACTCTTGGAGATTCGGTAAGTTTTATTTATATAAGCATGTTAAAAAGAATAAAGTTTTACTTGAATATCTACCAGAAACAGAGATTTCAGAAGATTATAAACAAGTAAAAAAGTTTATAGATAATGTAGGTAATGCTATATTAAAACCTATATATCTGTCAAGAGGAAGAGGAATATGCATCATATGTAAGGAAGAAGATGGCTATAGAATTACAGACTATAGGAATAGTAAGGTTAATGAGCTTTTTTTAGAAAATAGTGAAAAGCTAAAGGAATTTTTCACTGCAAATAAGGACTTATTTGATAATTATTTAATACAAAGATATTTGCAAATGGCTAAAATTGATGGAGCTCCTTTTGATATTAGAGTGGTAATGCAAAAAAATGTACAGGATAAATGGCAGTGCTCTGGTATCGAATGTAGAGTTGCTTCTAAAAAAAGCTTGATTACTAATATATCACGAGGAGGTTATGCTTTAACTCTCGATGAAGCATTAAATAGATCTTTTAGCTTGGAAGAAGAAAAACTGAAGAAAATGAAGGATTCTATTTATCAAATATGCCTTAATTTATGTAAAAGCTTAGACCGTCTAAATCATCATTTTGGAGAGTTTGGAATTGATATAGCATTAGATGTAAATGGAAAACCGTGGATTATAGAGGTCAATGTGTTTCCTAGCTTTAAGGGATTTAAAAAAATGGATTATGACACCTATCTAGGTATAAGATATACACCAATGTTGTATGCAGCACATTTGGCTGGTTTTTAAAACTATTTATCGGTGAGGTGAAAAAGATGTATGATAAGGTTCAGATAAAAGTACAGTCAGCTCCTAAAGCTAATATTACATTGAGTAAGCAGCTAGCAGAAAATCTAAATCTAACAAAAAGGAAGCGCGGATATGTGAGTTTTGGAGCAAAAAGGCTTTTTGCAGATATATTAATATCAGATGAGATAGAATATGAGGATATAATTCTAAGTGATAAGCTTGCAAAGAAATTGCATATTCCCACCTATCCAGTTTATGAGCTAAAGGTAAAAAATACAGAAATTATGTTAGGACCCTGCATTGGCATTTTAGCCTGTCAAAAAAATGAAGATCTTACTAAGAGAATGCTTAAGGAAATATCATTAAATGCTGTAGATTATGGAAGAATAAACGGTGCAATAATAACCTTTTCATTAGATAAGGTAAATGTAGAAAATAATACTATTGAAGGTTTCTGTTATAATCCCCAAAAAGAAAATTGGGAAAAAGGAGTTTTTCCATATCCATTGGCCATTTATAGAAGATCAAGGCTTAGTAGGAAATGGGAAAATCATTTTCTAACCTTTATTGGTGACAGTACCTTTAATAATTACTCCTTCGATAAATGGGAAATGTACAACTGGTTTTCTAATGAACCAGATATAGCAAGCCATATTCCTTACACCATAGTTTATGAGAAAAAGGAAGATTTATTTCAATTACTAGATAAATATGAAAATATATATGCAAAACCTATAGGTGGAATGAAGGGCTTTGGTGTAATTAAGATTAACAAAGAGTCTGGAAAAGTACGTTTTAGATTTAGGAAGGATGACCTTAATGAAGATTTCTCCTTATCAGAAGGTGAAGAATTAGATAAAACTCTTGATGATTTACTAAAGCCTGGTGAATTTATTATACAGCAGGGAGTTAATCTTATAAACTATGATGGTGGACTTGTGGATTTTAGGTGTGTAATGCAAAAGGATGAAACTAAGAACTGGCAGTGTAGCAGTATAATTACAAGAGTTGGCGCTAAGGAAAGCGTAGTTAGTAATATATCCAGTGGTGGTGCTGCTATGCCTGCAATGGATCTTATTCAAGAGACTTTAGCTTCTTCTCAAACTGAGGCTTTTGTTATAAAGGAAAAATTAATATCTTTGTGCATGAAGGTATGTAAGGCTTTAGACCAATATGGCTTTAACTTTGGAACCTTGGGCTTGGATTTAGGAGTTGATAACAATAAGGATATATGGCTTATAGAAGTAAATAATAGACGACCACATCCAGGTATAGCATTGAGAGCTAGTGATATTCAATCCTATTACAATATTCTATCGGGTCCACTTAGATATGGAAAGGCCCTAGCGGGATTTGCTAGTAAGGAGGAAGATAAGGATGCTTTATAATATAACTAGGGATAAAAGTAGCAAGGATCAGTTGATAGTACCAGAAAGTTTTATGAAGGGAACTGCTATTAGCAAAAAAAGTCATATAAATCTTAAAGTAGCGGGCAGAATTGCTAAGATAGAATTAATCAAAAGCAAGGAGCTAGAAAATAAGCAAATACTATTGTCTGAAAATATTTTTGACCAATTGATGATTCCAGAGGATATACCTTATCAAATATTAGCAGAGAAGGACTA
The DNA here is from genome assembly GCA_002385545.1 of Clostridium sp. UBA3947. Lineage (GTDB taxonomy): Bacteria > Bacillota > Clostridia > Clostridiales > Clostridiaceae > Clostridium_AU. The sequence goes on along the minus strand of DGDR01000038.1, from coordinate 84,743 downwards.
CCTTAGAATAGGACCAGTCATAGGTTTATTAATGACAAGTACTAAATCCAGAATGAGTAAGAGTACCTTAGCCAAATTAATGAGCTACACTTTAATATATCCTGAAATTGGCGGATTATTAGTGGCTTTTTCTACTGATTGTATCAACTTAGAGGAAAAAACTGTACAGGGCTACTATTATGATAGCAATTTTAAAGGTAGAGGACTACCTTGTATAGCAGGTACCTTCCCTTTACCAGAGGTTATATTTTCTAGAACTATTTTGTCTGAGGACACAATGAATATGTTAAAGGAAGAAACTAATAATCATATTTTTAACTCAAATTTCTTTAATAAGTGGGAGTTTTGGAATAAGGTAAAGAAAAATAAAAGGGCTGAAAAGTACCTGCCAGACACAAAATTATACTCAGATTTTAAGGATATAGAAGAAATGTTAGATAAATATGGCGCTGTATACTTGAAGCCTTTAAATGGAACCCTATCAAGAGGACTATTTAAGGTTATTAAACTGGAAGAAGGTTATGGTCTTAAGCATAAGCAGGGAGAGGATATGCTTAGCTTTTCAACCTCTGAAGAAGCTGCGAAATATATAAATGAAGAAGTTATTAGGAAATATAGGTATATTATTCAGCAAGCCATTAATCCCTTAAGAGTTAAGGGAAGACACATGGATTTTAGAGTAATTATGCAAAAGAACGAAACCTTAGATTGGCAGTGTACAGGTATCATAGCCTTAATAGGTTCAAGAGGAGATATATGCAGTAACTGGGGTAGTACAGCTTACTTTGAAGATATCTTATATGATCAATTTGATTTCACTCAACAGCAGATATTTAAGCTTAAGAGAGAAATTGTAGGAGCTTGTAAGCTTGTGTGCGAAGCGTTAGAATCACCGGAAGAAAACTATGGAGATCTTGGCTTTGACGTGGTGGTGGATGAAGAATTTAAAATATGGGTTTTGGAAGCTAATAAACGTCATTACCATACTGTACCCTTATGGATTAATGATGTACAAACCTTCTATCAAACAAAGGCTAACCCAATTAAATATGCTACAGCTCAAGTGGGTTTTCATGTATATTCATAATAAATCTGTCCATATATAGATATCTCACTATATATAGTGTGATATCTATTTTTTTTAAGGATTAAATAAAAAGAAAAATATAAACATATAATAAGCATATAGAAAGTGATGATGGGTAAGAATGGTAAAACAAGGAGGAATAATTATGGGAAAAAAGATTTTATCAGCATTAGTTTCTACATTATTAATTGCTTCAATATGTACCTCTTGTGTTCAGAAGGGAGATGATACAGGAGATAAGACAAATGAAGGAAAAGGAACAATAGAAAAAGTTAAGGTAGGTATGGTTACCGATTCTGGAACCATAGACGATAAATCCTTCAATCAAGGAAGCTGGGAAGGTATACAAAGATACGAAAAAGAAAAGGGAACTATAGAAGCTCAATATCTAAAGCCTAACGATGTTCAGGAGACGGACTACATAAATGCTATTGACACCTTAGCAGAGACAGGTAACAAGATAATCGTTACTCCTGGCTTTAAATTTGAGACCGCTGTAAATAAAGCAGCAGAAACACATAAGGATGTTTCCTTTATCTTATTAGATGGCCAAACACATGCAGGAGATAATCAATTTGTAAAACATGATAACGTAGTTTGTGTATATTTTAATGAACATGAAGCGGGATTTTTAGTAGGAATAGCTGCAGCCTTATCTACTAAAACAGGAAAGTTAGGCTTTGTAGGAGGTATGAAAATTCCACCAGTTGAAAAGTTTTACTACGGATATCAAGCTGGAGTAAAATATGCCAATAAAAATCTTGGGGCTAATGCAACTATAACTGATGCTCAATACCAAGGTTCCTTTGATAATATACCAGCAGGGCAAACCTTGGCGGCAGGTATGTATGGTAAAGGTATAGATATAATTTTCCATGCTGCTGGTGGTGTTGGAAATGGTGTCTTTAACGAAGCAAAGGCAAGGGCAGAAAAAGGAGAAAAGGTTTGGGTAATAGGCGTAGATTCAGACCAATATCAACAAGGCATATTAAAGGATGGAAAGACATCTGTTACTCTAACTTCTGCTATAAAGAAAGTGGATGTAGCTGCTTATAACTATATAGATGCTAAACTAAACAATAAGTTTCCAGGAGGAGAAATTATTACTCTAACCTTAAAGGAAGACGGAGTTGGTCTACCAAAAGAAAATCCAAACCTATCCGATGATGTTTTATCTAAAATTGATTCCGTAACTCAGGAAATTAAAGAAGGAAAGTTTGTAGTACCTCAAACACAGAAGGAAGTAGATGACTTTCTAAAATAAGATAAAAACCATGGAGGTCATAACATGGAATATATTATAGAGATGTTAAACATAAGGAAGGAATTTGCTAGTATAGTAGCTAACGATGATATAACCCTTCAAGTGCGACCAGGTGAAATTCATGCTTTACTAGGTGAAAATGGAGCAGGAAAATCTACCCTTATGTCTGTGTTGTTTGGTTTATACAAGCCAGATAGAGGTACTATAAAGGTTAAGGGAAAGGAAGTAAAAATATCCAATCCCAATGTGGCCAATGATTTAGGTATAGGAATGGTTCACCAACATTTTAAACTAGTCCATAACTTTACTGTGACAGAAAACATAATATTAGGTAATGAAAAGCTTAAAGGACTGAAGATTGATATAGATTATGCTAGGCAGCGTATAAAGGAATTGTCTAATAGATATAAACTAGCAGTGGATCCTGATGTGCGCATAGAAGATATATCCGTAGGGATGCAGCAAAGAGTTGAAATATTAAAAATGCTCTATAGGGATTCAGAGATACTTATATTTGATGAGCCTACAGCAGTATTAACTCCTCAAGAGATTGAAGAATTGATGGGGGTAATGAGAAATATGACAAAGGAAGGTAAGACCATAATACTCATTACCCATAAACTCAAGGAGATAAAAGCAGTAGCAGATAGGTGTACCGTAATTAGAAAAGGTAAATCAATTGCTACCATTGATGTTAAGGAAACCTCTGAAGAGAAAATGGCTGAATTAATGGTAGGCAGGAAAGTTAGCTTTAAGGTTGAAAAAGCACCAGCAAAGCCTGGGGAGATAATGTTTAAAATTGAGAACTTAAATGTTATAGGTAGCAGGGGGGTTCAAGCAGTGAAAGATGTTACCCTCTCTGCTAAGGCTGGTGAAATTTTGGGTGTGGCTGGTGTGGACGGTAATGGTCAATCTGAGCTTATTGAGGCAATTACCGGATTGAGGAAAGCTCAATCCGGAAGAATCTTTATTAACAACTTAGATATTTCTAGTAGGGAAATACGACAAAGGAATGAAGCAGGGCTTGGTCACATACCTGAAGACAGACACAAATATGGCTTGGTATTAGAATTCACATTGGAAGATAATATGATTTTGCAAAATTATTATAGACCTCCTTTTTCTAAGAGAGGAGTTTTAAAAAGGAATGAAATTCGCTCCTACGCAAAAAGACTTATAGAGCAATTTGATGTTAGATCTGCCCAAGGACCTACTACTATTGTGCGAAGTATGTCTGGAGGTAATCAACAGAAGGCTATAATTGCTAGAGAGATTGATAGGTCACCGCAGGTTTTAATAGTGGCTCAACCTACCAGAGGGTTGGATGTAGGGGCAATAGAATATATCCATAAAAGGCTTATAGAAGAAAGAGATAAGGGAAAGACTATACTCTTGTTTTCATTAGATTTAGATGAAATCATGAATTTATCTGATAGGATAGCTGTAATGTATGAAGGAAGAATAGTGGGAGTTGTGGATGCAGATAAAACAAATGAGCAGGAGCTTGGATTAATGATGGCAGGAGGAGGAAAAGGCTAGGATGGGTAAAAATAAATTTTTGGTTTCTTTACTTGCAGTTATACTGGGAATAATAACTGGAGCTCTAGTAATGCTCCTGACTGGCTATGATCCAATAAAGGCCTATGAAGGACTTTTAAAAGGTGCAGGCTTTATACTACAAGTACCTAAAAATGCCACTTTAGGTGATATTATATTTAACAAACGTTTGGGAGATACTCTTTTAAATACTACTACTTTAATATTAACTGGTCTTGCAATAGCCTTTGCCTTCAAAACTGGTCTTTTTAATATTGGAGTGCCAGGCCAAATGCTAATGGGTGGCTTTTTTGGAGTATTTGTTGGAGTAAAATTATCCTTGCACTTTTATATCCATACTCCCTTAGCTGTAATGGCAGCTATTTTAGGAGGGGCTTTATGGGCTCTTTTACCAGGAATTCTTAAAGCTAAGTATGGTATTAATGAAGTAGTAACTGCAATTATGATGAACTACATATCTCTATGGTCTGTTTATTATTTCGTTCAGAACTTTCTAAAAGGTAATTTTGAAACAGAATCTGCTATTATAAATCCTTCTGCCTCTTTGCGAGTGGAAGCCTTAACAAAATTATTTCATGGTTCTAACATTAACCTAGGATTATTTTTAGCCATTGCAGTAGCTATATTAGTATGGTGGATATTAGATAAAACCACCTTTGGCTATGAGCTAAAAGCAGTAGGCTACAATATTCATGCTTCTAAGTATGCTGGTATAAAGGTAAATAGAAACATGATATTATCTATGATGATTTCTGGAGCTATAGCAGGTCTTGCTGGTGCAGTATATTATTTAGGTTATACAAATAATATAAAGATAGGGTCTTTACCTCAAGCTGGTTACGATGGGATAGCTGTGTCCCTATTAGGATTAAACAATCCCTTTGGTGTTTTATTATCAGCCTTATTCTTCGGTTTAATGAATGCAGGAGGCTTGTATATGAATGCTGCTACTAAGGTGCCTAATGAACTAGTTCCAATTATAGTAGCAATAATTATTTATTTTGCAGCTACTAGTTTAATGTTTGAAACTTGGTTACACCGTATAGGCAGCATTTTTAGAAAGAAAGAAGGTGGGAGTAAATGAATGCCTTGCAGATTATTATTCCCTTAGCCATAACTTATACAGTACCACTGTTTTTAATAGCTTTAGGGGGACTGTTTAGTGAAAGAAGCGGAGTAATTAATATTGCCTTAGAAGGATTGTTAGGTGTTGGGGCCTTCGCATCAGCCTTTGTTATTTTTCAGTATGAAAATATATTTGGACCAGCAACGGTATATGTGTCCCTGATAGCGGCGGCAGTAGCTGGCGGTTTATGCTCTCTATTACATGCTTTTGCTAGTATCAGCATGAAGGCAGATCAGGTTGTCAGCGGTACTGCTATAAACATATTAATACCTGCGCTGACCATCTTTTTAGCAAGAAGTATTAATAAGGGTAGCGGAATAATACCAGTAGTGGGATTAGAATTGTGGGATGTACCGCTTCTTTCAAAGATACCTATTATAGGAAGCTTGTTTTTTCACAACACCTATATAACAACCTTTATATCAATATTAATTGTACTTATAAGCTGGTATGTTTTGTATCACAGACCTTTTGGCTTAAGATTAAGAGCCTGTGGCGAAAATCCTCAAGCAGTAGATTCTGTAGGTATAAGTGTAGTGAAAATGAGATATATAGGAGTATTTATATCTGGTGTATTATCAGGCCTAGGCGGTGGATTATTGCTTAATACCTTAGTTAAGGAATTTTCAACTTTAATATTTACTGGTATGGGCTTCTTGGCTTTAGCTGCTTTAATTTTTGGTAAGTGGAAGCCTTGGAATGTATTAGGGGCATCAGCCTTTTTTGGTCTTGCCAAAACGGTATCGGATATAGCCCCCTTATTTCCATCATTAAATAGACTGCCTTCAATATTCTTAACCACCTTTCCCTATGTGATAACCCTAGTTGCCTTAGTTTTGTTTTCTAAAAATGCTGTTGGGCCTAGGGCTGCAGGGGAGCCTTATGATGTAGGAAAACGTTAAAATGGACTTAATATAGGGACTAAGCATAGTGATTGTTAATAATCCCTATTCTTAGTCCCTTTAAAAAATTTTTAACAATATATTTAAAAGATAGGTTTTATATTGAAAAGATATATGATACAATCAATTTGGTATATATTTATATATAATGAAAGGATTTTAATAATGACCAAATTAGATTTATTAGTTAAAGAAGTAGAAAAGCATAGTAATTTGTTTATTCAGATGCATAACTCTCCAGATCCAGATGCAGTAGCTAGCGCTTTTGGTCTGCAGTATCTTTTATTGGAAAAAGGTCTAGAAGCTGAAATATGCTATAAGGGTGAAATTGACAAATACAATACACAAAAGATGATTGAACTACTAGGAATCAGGCTAAAGAACATAACCGATATCAATTATATGAAGGAAGAGGATTTTATAATATTAGTTGATTCCCAAAAGGGAAATTCTAATGTGGAAGACTTTATTGGCAATGAAGTGGCTACAATTGACCATCATCCTACCTTTCAAAAGACTGAATATTACTTTGAGGATATAAGACCAGAGATAGGAGCATGTTCCTCTATTATTGCCAGTTACTTTGTGGAAAATAATATTCCAATTCCAAAGAATGTTGCCACTGCCTTATTGTATGGAATAAAGATGGACACGTTAGATTTAACTAGAGGGGTACATTATTTAGATTTAGATATGTTTTATATGCTCTATAAGCTAGCGGATATTGAAATTATAAATAAAATTCAAACTAATAGCTTACAATTTGAAGAACTTATAGCCTATAGTAATGCCATAAAAAATATAAAGGTATACGGTAATGTAGGCTTTGCTAATGTAAATATAGATTGTCCAGATTCTTTATTAGGTACCATATCCGACTTTATTATATCCATAAAAGAGGTTGATTTTGCAGTTGTTTATTCTCCTAGAGAATCTGGTATTAAATTTTCTGTTAGGAATGAATTAGACAATCTAGATGCTGGTAAGATAATACATGAAGTGTTAAATGAAGTTGGTAATGGAGGAGGCCATAAGACTATGGCTGGAGGCTTTCTACCAGCGGGCAATCTTAATGCCGTAGGACAAATAGACCCCTTTGTAGAGGATAGCTTCCTAGAAAGAATACGAGCTTCAATGGAGTCAAATACATATTAGCCTAAATCTAAAGAAAAGGTAGTGAATTAAGTGATATATACCGTTACTTTAAATCCATCCATTGACTATACTATACAATTAGAAAGCCTAAAAGTTGGGGGATTAAATAAAGTAATAGAGGATTTTAAGTTTCCAGGAGGAAAAGGAATCAACGTATCAAGAGTATTAAATAATCTTGGTGTAAAATCAAAAGCCTTGGGTTTCATAGGAGGCTTCACCGGCAAATATTTGGCTGAGTTTTTAGAAAAAGAGGGCCTAGAAACAGACTTTATAAAGGTAGCAGGTGATACTCGAATTAATGTAAAAATTAAAGCCCAACAAGAAACAGAGCTTAATGCTGCTGGACCTGAAATCAGTGATAAGGCTTTAGGGGAGTTAATGGAGAAAATCAACACTTTGCCAGCGGATACCTTTGTAGTTTTGGCTGGTAATATACCAAGAAGTCTGCCACAAAATACATATGCCCAAATAATAAAAGCTACTAAAAATGAAAAGGATTTTATAGTAGATGCGGTGGGACAGGCACTTTTGGAAACTCTACAACACAAACCTTTTTTGATTAAGCCTAATAAGGAAGAACTAGAAGACTTATTTAAGGTAAAAATAGATAATTTAAAAGAGATAGTATTTTGGAGCAGGAAACTACTAGCCTTAGGCGCTAAAAATGTTATTGTGTCCTTAGGGAAAAAAGGCGCAGTTTTAATTAATAATGATATTCAATATTATGCTTCTGCACCAGTAGGTAAAGCTATAAACACTGTAGGGGCAGGAGACTCATTGATAGCAGGCTTTTTAAGTAAATATATAAAAAGCAGAAATATACTGGATTCCTTTAGATATGGAGTAGCTGCTGGCAGTGCCACAGCTTTTTCCATGGACTTGTGTAAAAAGGCTGCTGTGGATAAATTATTTTCTGAAGTTAAACTTATGGAAATCTAGAATAATGACTGTTACACAACAATTGAATTCCTAGTTGTGTAGCAGTCTTTTTTGTATAGGAAATTATAAAAAATACGAACATTAAAGGACACTAAATTTATAGCTTTAGTTTGAATGTAAAGTAATGTTAGAGCTATTTGAACTCTATTATAGATACATATGTAATGACTACTGTAATTGAAGCTAAATATTCACACCCATGGTTTATAATGCAAAAAAATCACATAATAATATTACTATGGATTTTATTCCTTAAATATAATCTGTTTATAAAAGTAACGTAACTTTAAAGCTTTGCAGGAAGGTGAGGAAATGATTAATAAACAATTAAAAAAGACAATCTTCCTTTTCCTTATACTATGTACCGTCTTTAGTAATAATGTTGCGGTTCTTGCTAAGGGAAAGGCACCAACCATAATCTCAGAAAATGCAATTCTAATAGATGGAAACACAGGTAAGATACTATACGCTAAAAATATTAATAGAGCTTTTCCTCCAGCATCAACTACCAAGCTTATGACTGCTCTTTTAGCTTTAGAAAAATGCAAGCTTAATGATACTATCACAATTAGCAGGAAGGCTACATTGGTAGATGGTTGTAAGGCTGGAATTAAGGAGAAGGAAGTAGTTACGGTAAGAGACATGCTTTATGGTCTCTTGTTTGTTTCTGGCAATGACTGTGCTAATGTACTGGCAGAGCACATGGCTGGGTCCATTGAAAACTTTTCAAAAATGATGAATAGGAGAGCTAGGGGACTGGGTTTAACCAATACACATTTTGTCAACCCTAGTGGACTATATCACCCAAAGCAGAGATCCACAGTAAAGGACTTAGCCTTGATAATGAGAGAACTTGTAAAGCATCCAGAATACTTAAAGATTGCCACTGACAATAGAGTATATAATATAACTCCTAAAAATCGATCTGGAATTAGGCATCCCATATCTAACGAGAATAAAATGGTGCGAAAAGGTAGCGAATATTATTATTCAGGCATTGAAGGTGGTAAAACAGGTTATACAATCCAATCTAAGTTTTCATATGTTGTCAGTGCAAAAAGAAATGGTCGAAGACTCATAGTTGCCTTACATTCTTCGACAAAAAGCCACTATCCAGATGCAATAAAGCTTTTAGATTACGGCTTTAAAAATTTTAAGTAATCCATTAATGATAGTAGTTAAGCATGATGATTAGGGAAAATCATTATCCTAAAGTAAAAAAAGGAGTTATAAGTAGATAAGACAGTAAATGATAAAGGTTATCAATTGAAAATATATAAAAAGGGCTTGTAGTGACCTTTGACTCAGGAAAGCTAATAAGGGCATAATATTTAATTAATACTTAATTTTAAAAATAGCCAAAGAAGGGAAGAGAAATTTGGAAGATTTAATAGAGAAGAGTCAAATAAGAAGCTCAAGAAAAAAGGAGCATATACATAATTTTTTGCAAGGCAATTTTGAAGGGGACAATTTTTTTAAATATATTTATTTAGAGTATAATGCTTTACCAGAAATAGATTTTAACGAGATAAATACAGGCTGTAGCTTTCTAGGTAAAAAAATTAGCTTTCCTGTAATGATAAACGCCATGACTGGTGGCTTTGATAAAGCAATAGAAATAAATAAAAATCTTGCTACTATTGCAAAGAGTTTTAACATACCAATGGCTGTCGGGTCTCAGGCTATAGCAGTAGAAGACAAGGCTTATGAAGCCTCCTTTAAGGTTGTAAGAGAAGTGATAAAAGACGGTCTTGTTATTTCAAATATCAATGCTTTTGCCACTGTTGAACAAGTGGCTAGGGCTATTGATATGATTGAAGCGGACGGGATTCAAATTCATTTGAATCCAGCCCAAGAAATCTGTATGCCAGAGGGAGATAGAAACTTTAAAGGTATTTTAAAAAATATTGAGACTATTGTTAGAACAATTGATAAGCCAGTTATTGTAAAGGAAATTGGTTTTGGTATTTCTAAAGAAGTAGCAAAAAAATTACTAGAGGTAGGCGTCAAATACATAGATGTAGGGGGACGTGGAGGAACTAACTTTATTCAAATAGAAAGTGCAAGAAATGAGCATTTCCACTTTGAAGAATTGTATCAATGGGGAATACCAACGGCTCTTAGTCTTTTAGAATGTAGAGCTTTAAGCGAAGATTTAAAGCTCATTTGCAGCGGGGGAATAAAAAATGCAGAAGATATTGTAAAAGCCTTATGTGTGGGAGCAGATATGGTAGGAATCAGTGGCCCAGTTTTAAAGACATTACTAGAGGGTGGTTATGAAGCTGTAGAAGGGTATTTTGAGAATCTCATTTATAAATCTAAGGTAATAATGCTTCTCCTAGGTAAAAAAAGTCTAGAGGAATTAAGACAGGTACCCTATAGGGTTATGGGTGAGCTAAGGGAATTGCTATGAATACTGTTACTAGTAAATTAGGATTAGGACTAGCCCATAGTAAATTGATTCTTGTGGGAGAACATGCGGTTGTTTATGGAAAGCCAGCCATAGCTCTTCCTTTCCCTTTGCAGGTAAAGGTAATTGTCCAAGAGAGCCATGGAAAGACTATTTTTGAATCGGATTTATATACGGGTTCCATTGATGGTATGCCCAATAAGTTGGAAGGAATTTCTCAATGTATTAAGGCTACCTTAGATTATCTGAATGAGCCTTTGCAACATTTATATATTAAAATTAAATCCACTATACCCCTAGGCCGTGGATTAGGTTCAAGCGCTGCAGTGGCTGTTGCCCTTGTTAGAAGCTTATTTTCCTTTTATGGTATAAATCCTTCACAAAAGGAGCTATTTCAACTTGTTCAAATAGCTGAAACCTGTGCTCATGGAAATCCTAGTGGTATTGATATGGCCATAGCATCAAGTGAATATCCAATCTGGTTTCGGAGAGGTAAGGAGCTAGTCCGTATAATACCTAACAAACCTTTATACATAGTGGTGGGTGATACTGGACGGATTGGAGATACTCGTACAGCAGTTGGAAACGTAAGAAAGCTGTATTTGAAGGATAGGGAAAGAATTAATAAAGCCTTAGATAAAATTGAAAGTATTGTTTATCAGGCTAAAGCTAATCTTTTAGATGGAAACATTCATCAGCTAGGAAAGCTATTAGACGCCAATCAGGAAGAGCTAAGAACTTTAGGTGTCAGTGATGCTGGGCTAGGTGCTTTGATTGATAAGGCGAAAGAACTAGGAGCCTTGGGGGCTAAATTAACTGGTGGAGGTCTAGGAGGCTGTATGATTGCACTAGCTGCTAGCTTGGATGAGGCAAAAGCAATAGCAGAAGAACTTAAAAAATTTGGTGCAGCAAACAGCTGGTACTTTACCACAGAGGAGGGAAAGGTATGAAGGCTACAGCAAAAGCTAATACCAATATCGCTTTAATCAAATATTGGGGTAAACGGGATGAGAATTTATTTTTGCCTATGAACAGCAGTTTATCTATCACTCTTGATAGGTTTTATACTGTTACCACTGTAGAATTTCAGGAGAAGCTAGAAAAGGATCAATTTTTCTTAAATGGCAAGCCAGCTAGTGACAAGGAAGCTAATAATGTGTATAGCTTTCTTGATAAGATAAGGAACAGGTTCTCTGTGAATTTACATGCTATAGTTAGTTCGGAGAACAAGGTGCCAACAGCAGCTGGTTTGGCTTCTTCTGCTTCTGGCTTTGCGGCCTTAGTAGCGGCAGCAACCAAAGCTCTTAAGCTAGATATAGAAGAAAGGGAACTCTCAATCCTTGCCCGTCAAGGTTCTGGCTCTGCCTGTCGTTCCGTTTATGGAGGATTTGTAGAATGGCAAAAGGGTAAGAGAGAGGATGGAAAGGACTCTTTTGCTATTCAGCTTTTGCCTGAAAATCAATGGCAGCTTAGTATTCTTTCTGTTATGGTAAATTCCAAAGAAAAGAAGGTGTCCAGTAGGGAGGCTATGAAAAGAACGGTGGAAAAGTCCCCTTTTTATTTAGGATGGCTTCAAGGGGTTGAAAGGGATTTGGACCTTGCTAAGAAAGCTATAGAAGTACGAGATTTTCAAGCTTTAGGTGAAGTAATGGAAGCAAATGCTTTAAAGATGCACGGTACTATGCTAGGAGCAGAACCACCAATCCTATATTGGGAAAGTGGTACCTTAGAAGTTATAAAGCAGGTTCAAGAATTAAGATTATCAGGTATTAATGCCTATTTTACCATAGATGCTGGTCCAAATGTAAAAGTTCTTTGTTTACCTGAAGACGAGAAAGAGGTACATAGGTCGTTATTAATGCTACCTTCAGTTCAAGAAGTTTTGGTATGTCATCCAGGACCAGGAGTTACTTACTATTAAGTATTTTTAAAAAGGAGTTTATAAAATGAAAAATATTCATACTAAGCAAAAGGAAACTGATAGAAAAGAAGGTATGGAAAGTAATATTGAGGTCTGGGAGGACCTTGTTGATATAAAGGAGCTTATTTTAGCTTTGTTTATTTGTAGTATAACTGCACTAGGTGGCTATTTTATAGCACCAGATAATCCAACTAAGAAGTTATTATGTGGTATATCTGGAGCCATAATTGGTTTTGTAATATGTGCTATTTTAATCAAGCCCAAGAGAATATTAATTGAAGGTAATAAGGAGAGTTAATATGAATATTACTTTGATTATACATATGATTATAGCAGCTCTAGTAGCAGCTATCATTTACACAATCATTGGTGCTGCTCCCGGTGCCGATGAAACTGCTACCATAGCACCAATAACCTTAGTGTTGGTCCTATCTGGATTGAATGGGATGGTGGTATTATCCTTCTTTATTTCTGCTATAGTAGCCTGTAAGTTAATCGATGCTGTACCAGTTTCTATAGCTGGTATTCCGGCAGGTGTTATGTCCACTCCTATGGTAGAGCATGCCATGGTTCTGAAAAAACATGGCCTAACAGACACAAGTATTAGGAAAATTGCTTCAGGAGCTATTGTGGGTACCTTAGTATCTGTGCCAGTAAGCTTATTATTAGCTAAAGCAATAGTCCCTTTTGCAACGGTTATTAAAGAATATGGTGATCCAGTTTTTTTTATTGGAGCTATAGTACTAGCTTTGTTAAGCAAGAAACGATGGGTAGCCCTAGCTTCAATTATTCCTTTTGCCTTATTGATACAGGGTCTTAGACATTTATACTGGGGTCTTGGTGCTGTAGAGAAGGGGACTAATGTATTTATCTCCTTTTTCTTAGGAATCACCATAGGACCTGTAATATTAACCCTACTAGAACTATTAGACAAGGAAAAAAGAGATGGAATGCAAAAATTCCACAGAAAAACTATTTATCTAAAAAAGGATGAGGAGTATATCAGAGTTCCTAATCCCTTTAAAATTTTAACTAAAAAGGAGCTTGCTTATAGTACTTTAGCTTCCATCCTTGGCTCTGTAACCTTTCTCTTAAGTCCAGTGGGGCTAACAACCTTCTTTGGTGAGTTATTTGCTGGGCGAGTAAAGGAGCCAGTTGAAAAAGCATCTCTTGCGGTATCCTGTATGGAAGCTCTAGCTCAAGCAACCTATATGGCAGGAATATTGATTCCCCTTATAGCCTTAGGCATTCCCTTATCCCCAGTGGCTCTTGGACCGGGCAATCCTTTATTTAATGCCCCACCTGTATATACCTTAGAAAATAACATGCATCACTTATTATCCAATATAGATATTGTTTGGGCAACCCTTATTGGAGCAGTTATTGCATCAGCCTTTACTTATTTTATTACAGTGAAATATTCACAGGAGATTTGCAGATTTGTATTTAAAAGAATTCCCCATGAAGCCTTGTTAGGTGTATTCTTTAGCTTAGTGTTATTGCTAGCTTTTGTGGATGGTGGATGGATAAATATAGCTGGAGTCTTTTTAGTTGGTATTGTGTCTGGAACCTTCCATAGGATGGGCGTCAATTATGGTGTTCTGTTTATGATCTTATATTTTGCACCTTGGATTACTAGTATACTAGCAGGTTAACGGACAAGGGGAGGAAGAATATGTCGCAGAGAACATTTTGTATAAGGGTACCGGGAAAGCTTATGATTGCTGGTGAATATGCTGTATTAGAGCCTAACCATAAAGGGATAGTAGTGGCAGTAGATAGATATATCACAGCACATATTAGCTTTAGTGATAAAAATCAATTATCCTTGCCTCAATTAGGCCTGGAAAATATTACATGGCAGATAAAAGATGGTAAGGTAGCATTTGATGCTAAAGATTCACAATTAAATTTTATCCAAAATGCAATATCTGTAGCTAGCCTATACTTACAAGAAAAATCTCTAAATTTAAGAAAATTTCAGCTTAAAATTGAAAGCCAATTGAATAATGCTGAAAGTGGTATTAAATACGGTCTTGGCTCCAGTGCTGCTATAGTGGTGGCTGTGATTTCAGCAATATTAAGTATACATTGTACTGATAAGAAAGATTTAGACCCTGACAAGATTTTTAAGCTTTCTGCTATTGTACATTTAAAAACTCAAGGGAATGGTTCTGGGGCTGATATTGCTGCTGCTGTATATGGGGGATGGCTACAGTATTCTACTTTTAATACCCAATGGATAATAAATCAAATAGAGACAGGTGTAAAGGTAAGTAAATTGGTTAAGAAGCAGTGGCCTAATTTATATATTGCTTCTTTAATACCTCCAAGTGGATTGAGATTAGCAGTTGGCTGGACTAAAGAAGCAGCCTCAACAAAGGCCATGATTGATAGCATTTATGATTTTCGTAGGAAAAATCCTCAAGCTTATGAGGAATTTTTAAGAGAAAGTGCTAAATCTGTAGAAGGAATTATTGAAAGTTTTAGGACCGATAATATTGATGAAGCTATTAAATACTTAAGGCTTAACCGCAAAGCTTTAAATAATCTTGGTGAAAGGGCTGGATTGGAAATTGAAACGGAGAAACTGAAAATGTTATGTTCTATTGCAGATGTCTATGGTAGTGGAAAGCCATCGGGAGCTGGTGGTGGTGATTGTGGAATAGCCTTTCTACAAGATACTGCAAAAATTCAGGATTTGTATAATGATTGGCAGCAAGAGAATATTGTTCCTTTGGATTTAAAGGTTTCAAGACAGGGACTTTCTATTTTCAATATTTAAAATTGAATAATACTAATCCCTTAAAATGAAGATACTAAGGAGTAAAGGAGGGATTAGTATGGCTAAAAATAAGACAAAAGAAAAACATATGAAAACGCCTATTGAAAGACATGAAACAGCAGCTTGGGATAATGCAGTAAAGGCAAAGCCAGTATCTCAGGTTATTATACCTGGTGAAGCAGATGTTCGAGATGCTAAAGATTATGTAGATGCCAATCAAAAGTAAAGGTAAAGTAATTATTAAACCATTGTTAGTAAAGGAGATTAAAACCTATTTAAAGGGGCAATCTCCTTTTATATTAAGGTAAATTAAAGATTAAATAGCTCCTTATGGTATTAATGAAAATATGCAATTAAAACTAAAATTTAATCTTGACAATTCCGATAGGATAACCTATATTATTAATTAGATAAGATATATTTTATAAATGAATATAAAAATGCTGTGATAAGAAATAGTAGCATAGGCTAAACTAACAGAGATAAGTCCTCATGGCTGAAAGGGACTTTTAGTGTAAACTATGTGAATGCGTCTTTGAGCACTGCTTCGAAGCCTAGTAGACGGCAGCGGACACGCCCGTTAAAGCGTTAGGGTATGAATGTACCTGAAAATGAGATGACATAACTGTTTTGTTATGTTAATTAGAGTGGAACCGCAGAGTATAACTCCTGCCTCTAAATTATGAGGCAGGAGTTTTTGATATTCAATAAAAGATAATTTGAAGGAGTTGTTAGTATGAAAAAAAGAAATCTATTGAAAAGTGTTACATTAGCTATAGCTTTAGTAGCTGGCTTAACAGCCTGCAGTGGTGGAAGCAATGGATTAAATAAGTCAGGAAAGGAAGGAGAAAATCTACTAGAAACTGTTAAAAAGGAAGGTAAGATTAGAATTGGAACAGAAGGCACATATGCCCCCTTTACCTTTCACGATAAAGATGGAAAGCTTACAGGCTTCGATGTAGAGATAGCTGAAGAGGTTGCAAAGCGTCTTGGAGTTAAGGCTGAGTTTGTGGAAACTAAATGGGATGGAATGTTTGCAGGGTTAGATGCAGGTAGATTTGACATAATTGTAAACCAAGTTGGAATAAGACCCGATAGGGAAGAAAAATATGATTTTTCAAAGCCATATATCAAATCAAGGGCAGTGCTTATAGTGGCTAAGGATAATACAAGCATAACAAGCTTTGAGGATTTAAAGGGCAAAAAGGCTGCACAAACCTTAACAAGTAATTATGGTGATATGGCTAGAGAATATGGCGCAGAAATAGTTGCTTCAGAGGGCTTTAATCAGACAATTGATTTGATATTAGCAAATAGAGCAGATGCCACTATAAATGACAGCTTATC
>DGDR01000038.1:0-67941 GCA_002385545.1 Clostridium sp. UBA3947 | reverse complement strand
ATATGCAGGCTGATGGCACCTATGAAGCTATTTCAAAGAAATGGTTTGGTGTGGATGTTTCAAAATAAAATGGTGATAATATGAATTTCGATGATAGAACATTAAGACTAATACAAATAGCATTAGATTCCTTATGGCCAATGCTGAAGGCTGGATTGGCCTTTACTGTTCCAGTAGCGGTAATCTCCTTCAGCTTGGGTTTAATTGTAGGGCTTTTAACAGCCCTTGCTAGAATATCAAATATTAAGCCCCTTGTAATAATAGCAAAGTTTTATGTTTGGATAATAAGAGGAACACCGCTTTTAGTACAGCTTTTTATTATTTTCTATGGATTGGCTAAGGTTAATATAATACTAGACCCTCTGCCCGCAGCAATTATAGGCTTTACAATGAATGTAGGAGCTTACAGCTCAGAGATTATAAGAGCAGCTGTTTTGTCAATACCAAAAGGTCAATGGGAAGCGGCTGCTTCAATAGGTATGACAAATATTCAAGCCCTAAAAAGAATTGTACTACCACAGGCAGCAAGAGTTTCCATTCCACCATTATTTAATTCCTTTATTAGCCTTGTAAAGGACACTTCCTTGGCAGCGTCTATAACCTTAACAGAAATGTTCCAAGTGGCGCAAAGGATAACAGCTGCAACCTATGAGCCTTTATTACTTTATGTTGAAGTAGCCTTAATATACCTAATATTTTGCACTGTATTAAATGCAATACAAGGTAAGATGGAAAAGAAGCTTGATAGGTTTGTAGCTAGATAGGAGGTGTTAAAATGATATCAATAAGAGGCTTATATAAAAGCTTTGGTGATAATTTAATTTTAAAAGATATAAATTTGCAAGTGGAAAAAGGCGAAACTACTGTTATAATTGGGCCTTCTGGATCAGGTAAGACAACCCTTCTTAGATCCATGAACCTGCTGGAACTTCCTCAAAAGGGAACTATTAAGATAGGAGACAAGGAGATAAGCATTGATGAAAAATCAAAAATAAAGCAAAATGTTATTCTTGCTTTAAGAAAAAAAACAGGTATGGTTTTTCAAGGATTTCATCTTTTTCCCCATAAAACCGCAGTAGAAAATATTATGGAGGGACCTATTACAGTTTTAAAAAAGTCAAAGCAAGAGGCTTATAGTAAAGCCTTGATTCTATTAGATAAGGTTGGATTATTGAGTAAAAAAGATAATTACCCACATGAATTATCTGGAGGCCAGCAGCAAAGAGTTGCTATTGCAAGAGCTATGGCAATGGAACCAGAGGTATTACTCTTTGATGAACCTACCTCTGCCTTAGATCCAGAATTGGCAGCAGAGGTTATAAGAGTAATGAAGGAGCTGTCCAATGAGGGAATGACAATGGTGGTGGTAACACACAAGATGAGCTTTGCTAAAGAAGCAGCCCATAAGGTAGTATTTATGGAGCAAGGAATGATTGTAGAAAGCGGTACTCCAGATTATATTTTTAATAAAACCAATAATGAAAGACTGAAGCAGTTTTTAAGCATAATAGATTAATAAGCATCAAAGAGCTGCTGCACAACCAACAGCCTTGTTAGTTATGCAACAGCTCCTTTTCGAGTCAATAGAGAATTTATTGATAGTTCATTTCTGCTAATCTCTTATAGTATTCATATCTTTCTTTTGCATGCTTTTCAGATAAATCGTATAAAGCATCTGCACGATCTGGGAAGGTGTTCTTCAAGGAAGCGTATCTAATTTCTCCAAGTAAGAAGTCCTTGTATGGTTTAGTTGGTGGCTTAGAATCTAAGGTGAATGGATTCTTACCTTGAGCAGCGAGCAATGGATTATATTTATAAAGATGCCAGTATCCAGATTCCACTGCCTTCTTTTCTTCTGCTATACTTGTGCCCATACCAGATTTAATACCATGACTTATACAAGGTGCATAAGCTATTATTAGAGAAGGGCCTGGATAAGCTTCAGCTTCCACTATGGTTTTTATAGCATGATTCATATTTGCACCCATAGCTATCTGAGCTACGTATACATAACCATAGGTCATAGCCATGGCACCTAAATCCTTTTTCTTAAGCTTCTTACCACCAGCAGCAAACTTAGCAACAGCAGCAGTTGGTGACGATTTTGAGGATTGACCACCGGTGTTGGAGTATATTTCTGTATCCATTACAAAAATATTAACATCTTCCCCCATAGCCAGCACTTGATCTAGTCCGCCATAACCTATATCATATGCCCATCCATCTCCGCCAATTAGCCAATGAGATTTCTTTATGAGATAGTCCTTCTTTTCCATTATCTCTTTTAGCATAGGATCTTTTTCGTAGTCTATTTTTTTCATGGCTTCAAGTATTCTTGCTGTACCTTCCTTTGAAGCCTTTGCATCATTAAAGCCGTCAATCCATATATTGAAGGCCTCTCTAAGCTCATCGCTAATGTCTCCGTTTATCAGTAAGGACTTAATTATATCTGCTAATCTTTCTCTTATTTGCTTAACAGCTAGGAACATTCCAAAACCATATTCTGCATTATCTTCAAACAAGGAGTTGCCCCATGCCGGCCCTTTTCCTTCTGCATTTTTAGTATAGGCTATTGAAGGTGCACTAGCTCCCCAAATGGTTGAGCAGCCTGTAGCATTAGCTATTATCATTCTATCTCCAAAGAGCTGAGTCAACAATCTAATATATGGTGTTTCACCGCATCCAGGACAAGCGCCGTTGAATTCCATTAACGGTCGAACAAATTGACTGCCCTTTAGTGTTGTAGGATCCATTAAATTATCCTTAGCAGTTACTGTTAAGCCGAATTCCCAATTTTCAGCTTGAGCTTCTATTTGCTCGTCAGCAGGCTTCATAATTAGTGCTTTTCCAGGAGCTGGACATACATCTGCGCAGTTTCCGCAACCAGTACAGTCTAAGGGGCTTATTTGAATACGGAAGCCGAGACCTTCTAAACCTTTTCCAATAGCAGGCTTAGTTGTAAAGCTTTCAGGAGCTCTTGAGGTCTCGTCATCATTTAGCAATAAGGAACGAATAACTGCATGAGGACAAACAAATGAACATTGGTTGCATTGAATACATTTTTCTATTTGCCATTCTGGTACGGTTATAGCTATACCACGCTTTTCGTAGGCTGTAGTTCCAACGGGGAAAGTTCCATCTTCCATACCCTTGAAAGCACTAACAGGTAATTCATCTCCTTCATTTCTAGCCATTGGTCTTTGTATATTTTTAACAAATTCTGGTTCATCCTTAATAGGCATAGGTTCTTCTGTTGCATCTTTCCATGCAGCAGGAACATTAACCTTATGCAAGGCTTCTACACCACGGTCGATGGCTGCCTTATTCATATCAACAATATTTTGACCTTTTCTTCCGTAGGTCTTTTCGACGGACTCCTTTAAGTATTTAACAGCCTCATCCACTGGTATAACATTTGCTAGCTTAAAGAAGGCTGACTGCATTATCATATTGATTCTTCCGCCAAGACCTATTTCTCTTGCTATACTAACAGCATCTATAACATAGAAATTAATATCATTTTCTGCTATATACTTCTTAATGGATGCTGGAAGTTTACTATCTAATTCATCTTCTTTCCAAGGGCAGTTCAATACGAAGGTTCCACCTTTTTTTAAACCTTTGAGTAAATCAAAATGATAAACATAGGATTTATTATGACAAGCAACGTAATCAGCATTATAAACTAAGTAAGGAGATCTGATTGGTTGCTTACCAAATCTTAAGTGTGAAACTGTACTACCGCCAGACTTTTTACTATCATAAGAGAAATAAGCCTGAACATATAAGTCAGTATTATCACCTATGATTTTTACTGCAGACTTATTGGCTCCAACAGTACCGTCTGAGCCCAAGCCCCAGAATTTGCAGCTAATGGTACCTGGAGGAGTGGTATCTACTATTTCACCTTCTGGTAGGGATGTATTAGTCACATCATCTACGATACCAATGGTAAATCTATTCTTAGGAGTATCAGATTTTAAGTTATTAAATACAGCAATAATTTGAGAAGGTGTAGTATCTTTCGAAGCTAATCCATATCTGCCACCAACAATTATTGGCTTGCTATCACAATTGTAGAATAAGTTTAATACATCTAAATACAAAGGCTCACCAAGTGAACCTGGCTCTTTAGTTCTATCTAATACTGCGATTTTCTTAACGGTTTTAGGTAATACCTTAAAGAAATATTCAGGACTGAATGGTCGATATAAATGTACCTTAAGTATACCAACCTTTTCCCCTTGATTCATTAAGTAATCTACAACTTCATGAGCAGTATCACAAACAGAGCCCATAGCAACAATAATATTTTCTGCATTTGGATCCCCATAGTAATCGAAAGGATGATAAACTCTTCCTGTTATCTTTTCTATTTCCCGCATATAATGTTCAACAATATCGGGTACTGCGTTATAAAATGGATTTGCAGCTTCTCTCATTTGGAAATATATATCAGGATTTTGGGCAGTGCCTCTTACTGTTGGACGTTCAGGATTTAAGGACCTATTTCTAAAGGCGTTGATAGCTTCATAATCTACAAGTTTAGCCACATCTGCATAGTCGATTACTTCTATTTTTTGAGCTTCATGGGAGGTTCTAAAGCCATCAAAAAAGTGAATAAATGGGAGACTAGCTTTTATAGCAGAAAGGTGAGCTATGTGACCTAAATCCATAGCCTCCTGAACATTAGAGGAAGCAAGCATTACTACACCAGTTTGCCTTGCTGCCATAACATCCTGATGGTCTCCAAAGATTGAAAGAGCATGTGTAGCAATAGCTCTTGCACTAACATGTAAAACTCCTGGCAATAGCTCTCCAGCCATTTTATATAGGTTTGGAATCATAAGTAGCAAACCTTGAGAGGCGGTGTATGTAGTTGTTAGGGCGCCAGCGGCTAAAGAGCCATGCATTGAACCTGCAGCGCCAGCTTCTGACTGCATTTCTACAACCTTCACCGTCTGACCAAATATATTTTTCTTCCCATGGGCAGCCCATTCATCTACCGTTTCAGCCATAGGAGTAGATGGTGTTATGGGGTAAATAGCTGCTACTTCAGTATAGGCATAGGATGCATCTGCAGCAGCCATATTACCATCCATGGTTTTCATTACTTTAGTCATAGATAAAATCCTCCTTAAAAAATATTTTCCTTCTCTATTATTTACATTTAAAATAGTATAAATACATATATTATTTGATTTAATATTTCAAAAAATAATAGAGCCTTCAAGGCTCTATTATTGAAGAGGATAATATATGAATTTGGTCTCTAATTTCTAACCTATAATAATACCAATGTCTATTTTTATAGGTTATCTTAATTGCTTTACTGTATTATAAGTAGGTGCTTCATAGCTAAAAGCTAATTCTGCGGAAACTTCATTTATGTAGGACATTGTACTCTCTCCAACAATACTTGAGAATTTATCCATATCCTTAGAAGGTACAACCCTATATACTGTCTTCCCATTATTTTTATATCTTAACCTATATACAGGAATAGTTTCTGTAGCTTTTATTCTGGTTAAAGTATCTATTTTTTCTAGCTTAATATGCTGCATAGAACCAATGTCAGTATATTTATCATTTTGATTAGAAATAAAATTACCAAGGGAGTAATTCACCAAAACATCTTTTTCTCCAACCTTTAAAAGTTCAGTTTTTCTAGCCACATGAGGATGGCTGCACAGTATAGTATCTGCACCGAAATCTGCCACTTTATTTACTAGTTCTTGTTGGAAGTTCTCTACACTACGAACATATTCTGTACCAATGTGGAGAAAAACAATTATAAAATCACATTCTGGCCTTAAAGCTGTTATGTCCTCTTTAATCTTATCTTCATCTATATAGCTTAATCTGTCCTTATGTTGAAGTCCAAAATTGGTTCCATAGGTATAGGAAAGCATGGCCACTTTTATTCCGTTTTTTTCTATGATAACAAATTTATCTTCATCAGGCTCTCCGGAGCCTAATAGTTCAAAACCGTATTTTTTAATATAGCTGTTAGTACTCTTTAGTCCTTCTAAGCCTGTGTCTAAAGAGTGATTATGATTATTAATAAGAACATCAAAGCCAGCATCTTTTAATGCTTCTAAGGTTTGCTCGGGAGTGTTAAAGGTAGGATAACCTGAATATTTTAACCTAGGATTAATTGTAGTTTCGAAGGTTGCTATTGCTATATCATTAGCTTCTATGTACGGCTTCACCTCTGAAAACATAGGCTTAAAGTTATATGTACCATTTTCTTCTGTAGCTCTAACTTGGGGCATATGAAATAATATGTCACCAGCAGCAATGATGCTTAACTCACTAGGTTGAACTTCAATTTTATTTGTGTTAACTGGTTCAGCGGATGTTAGTGCGGTATCTTTTATTATATCCTTTGTATATTCTCTGTTCTTTACTTCTATTCTAATGAAGTTGATTAAAATAATTGTTATCACCGTTAAAATTAAAATAGGTAAAACATTTTTGAAATGCTTTTTCATAAATTGCCTCCAAAGTAAACAATTGATTATATATCCATATATAATACGTAACTTGTACAAATCCGATACCATTTACATAACAAAAAAGGGAATTCTTCTTTAAGAATTCCCTCTAATCTATCCGAACCCTCTTCTTAACTTAATACCTTTTATACCATTTTAAAGTAAATTCTATTTTATACCGACCATTATGTGTAACTTTGCTTAGTTATTGTACCCATATTTTAAACTAAGCTTTTTAATCATTATGTATTCTTTTAAATATGGTTTATCTCTAATCAAAACTATTCACCTCCATAAAAAAGATTTATTTCTTTTTAATTCATGTTAATAACATCAACTACTTACTAGTTAATAAGTAGTTGTTAAATATATTATATGGTATATTATAACTTATAACAAGTATTAAAATAACATATAAATAATTTAAAATAATGATTTATTTTAAAATAGCTAATTAATTCTTTTGTTTTCTTTAATTTTCTAATATTTTTGCATGGATAATTTTTTCTCCCTGTTAGTTGTATTGGATTTTAATAAGTGATAAAATATTAAGCTATTAAACTATTTTTTAACTAAAATCAAATAAGGAGATAGATATAAGATGAAGCTTCTAAGACAATTTGGATTTATATTAGGTTTAACTTTATTTGGGGAGTTAATTAAGAAGGTTTTTAAGCTTCCTTTGCCTGGTAGCGTTATTGGAATGATAGTTCTATTTTTATTGCTATATTTAAAAGTGGTTAAAGTAGAAAATTTAAAGGAAATAAGTAGTTTTTTACTGGATCATTTATCTTTTTTCTTTGTTCCAGCTGGTGTGGGCTTGATGGCTTACATGGGAATCCTTAGAGATAACTGGTTTGAAATAGGTATTATATCCTTGATTACTACTGTTATAGTTTTATTAATCACGGGATATTCAATACAGCTTTTAAGGAAGAGGTGGAATAAATGATAGAACTATTACAGACCCCTTTATTTGGTATTGTAATTTCCATTCTTGCATACGAAATAGGTTTATTTATATATAAAAAGACAAAATTTCCACTGTTTAATCCTCTTTTAATTGCAATAATCCTAATCATAGGATTTCTATTAATATTTCGTATAGATTTGCAAACTTATAATTTTGGTGGAGAGTTTATATCATTATTTTTAAGTCCAGCTACAGTTATATTAGCGGTTCCTTTATATAATAAGCTAGAAATTTTGAAAAAAAGCTATAAGGAAATTCTAATAGGGATAACTATAGGATCAACAGTCTCTGTTATAAGTGTTCTAACATTGTCTAAGCTATTTAAGGTAGAAAAGAGCATACTTCTATCCTTAGTTCCAAAATCTATTACAACACCAGTGGGAGTGGAGCTTTCTAAGCAGTTAGGAGGGATACCGTCTATAACTGTTGCAGCTATAGTAATAACAGGAATTCTAGGAGCAGTTTTAGCTCCTGTCTTATGTAAAATATTTAAAATTGAGGACAAACTAGCTATAGGCATAGCCATAGGTACTTCCTCTCATGCTGCAGGGACCACAAAAGCTATGGAAATGGGAGAAACTGAAGGAGCTATGAGTGGTTTAGCTATTGGAGTTTCAGCTCTTGTTACAGTACTAATAGCCCCAATTATAGTTAGAATCCTGTTATAATGGTTTCTTTAAAAGAATTTGTAATATTAGGGGAATTAAGATATTATCTTTAATAGATATGTTTTGATTTACAGGCATTTTAAAGCTTAAAATTAATAAAGAGAGAAGGTAAGGTTGTATGGTTATAAGAAGAGCAAGGCCAGAGGATTATTGTGAGGTTCACCATATAGTGAGGGAAACTATAAGTAAGGTTTATCCTAAATATTATCCTCCAGCGGTGGTTAATTTTTTTCTTGAACATCATTCTAAGGATAGGGTAAAAGAGGCTGTTGGTAAAGAAATTATTTTAGTAGCTATGGAAGATAAGGAGCTAGTAGCTACAGCAGCCTTAGAGAAAAATCATATAAAGAGAATGTTTGTTTTACCACAGTATCAGGGTAGAGGCATAGGAAAGAGACTTATAGAAGCCTTGGAAAATATAGCTTTAGAGCAAGGCTATACCACCACTCTATTAGATTCCTCCATACCAGGCTTTGGTTTATACTTTAAATTAGGATATTTAGTAAAAGAATATAATAGCATAACGGTGGAGAATGAAGAGGTTTTGTGCTATCACCTTATGGAAAAAAGAATTGAGTAGAATTTTGACATTTAATATCTAATAGCAGCTAAAAAAGGCTGCTTTTTTATTATTTTTAAAACTTAAGAAATTTTTAAGAATTTATCTAAGAATTTTGTAAGTTTTATTTTTTACAATTAAATTGTAGCTAAGGAAAGGAGGAAGGAAAGATGGTATAATATATTGGGAAGGTGGTATTTAGATGATAACATATAATGTTTTAGTTGTAGATGATGATGATGAAATAAGAGATGCCATAGAAATATACTTAAAAAATGAAGGAATGAATATTTTCAAGGCAAAGGATGGCATAGAGGCTTTAATGATATTAGAGGAGCAAGATATCCATCTAATAGTATTGGATATTATGATGCCTAGGATGGATGGCATTAAGGCTACATTTAAAATTAGAGAAAAAAGGAATATTCCAATAATAATGCTTTCAGCTAAGTCTGAGGATACAGATAAAATTTTAGGGCTTAATATAGGAGCGGACGATTATATTACAAAGCCCTTCAATCCTTTAGAGCTGATAGCAAGGGTTAAATCTCAATTAAGAAGGTATGTAAATTTAGGGGTATATAAGCAGAGTACCGATGAACTTGTAGTTAGGGGCTTGGTGCTAAATAAAGCTACAAAGGTGGTTACTGTAGATGGGGAGGAAGTAAAGCTGACTCCTATAGAATTCGGTATTCTAGAGCTTTTAATGGAGAATTTAGGGAGAGTTTTTTCGATAGATGAAATTTATGAAAGGGTTTGGAAGGAGCCTTGTTATAATGCTGATAATACTGTATCTGTGCATATACGAAGGATAAGAGAGAAAATAGAAATTAATCCAAAGGACCCTAGATACTTAAAGGTGGTGTGGGGAATTGGGTACAAAATCGAAAAATAGCTTTATATATTCAATTATTTTTACTTTGGCAATTTTGTTGTTAGGCTATTCAACTTTGACAACGGTAGTATATTGTGTCTATTCTGAGGAGATAAAAGAGGAATCTTATTTTAAAACCGATGTGTTTTTAAGGCGTCTGGAAGCTAGTATCTACGATTTACAGCAATTTTATGTAACCTATCATTTTGTTGATTATGAGAAGAAAAGTCCAGATGAAAAAATAAGTAAGGAAGAATTAGACAAAGCTGTTGAAGATCATAGCAAATTTATAGATGAGACTATAGAAAATATTAACAATGATTATTCACTACGGATTTATCATGAAGGTAAAGAGTATGAGAAACTGTTAATTGCCGAAAGAGATAATGCTATAAAAGAATTCCAAAAAAATAACAAAAAATCTGTGGAGCAAATAAAAAAGGAGCTCATACAGCAAAAAGACGAATTATATAATAGGTTAAAATATAATGTTAGTCAATGGAAAACCTTAAAATATTATCTTATAAACAAAAGTAATGGAGAAGTTTATACTAACGTATCTGGAAATGTTAATATTGATGAAGTTTTAAAGCAGGAAATGATTTATTATGATAAGTATCCTAAGCAGGAATTGACAATGAAATATATGGAGGATCAGATTAGTAATCAGCTGGCTGCATTAAATTTGGAAGGTCACTTTTTTATACCCTTAGAAGGAACGGGCTACAGTGAATTCTATTTATCTAATTTGGAATTTGCTAATAGGAATAAAAGGATAGTAGATGAGGCGAAACTGGGTGCAATAACCTTCATACTATCTATGATTCTCTTTATTATTATAAGTAGAAGAGAAAAAGAAGAAAAGACCGTTTTAGGGAACCTAACCCACGCCTACGTTAGGATACCAATGGAATTTAGATTTATAGTACTAGTTGCGGCAATATCAATTTTTTTTGAAGGGGCTCAGATGATAAAAGAAATACAAAGTTGGCCTTATTGGGCCTATATCCTGTATTGTATTTGTTGGTCAGAATTCCTACTCTTTATGCTCTTACACATTCGTGGAGTTTATCACTTAATTATTAATCCAAAATATCTTAAGTCCCAGTGGAGAGGAACTTTGATATGTAGGTTTTTTACTTGGATGACTAATATTTTTTACCATAGGAAAACTATAGCTAAAGTTACAATTGTGTTGATTGCCTCTATGTTATTTAGTATAGCCTTTCTTGCTTTAATAGCTGAGTCAGATAGCTTTTTGTCAGCAATATGCTTAATCTATATTGTGGCATATCTATTATTCATCTACTTCTTTGTATATAAAAGAGTTATGTATTTTAATAATTTAGTTAAAGCTTCTAATAGTATAGCAGCAGGTAACTTTGATTTAGTTATTGAGGAGAAGGGTAAAGACCAAATAAGGGTCTTAGCACGAAATTTTAACAACATAAAAAATGGCTATAAGAGATCAATGGATGAGCAAATAAAAAGTGAGAGATTAAAAACAGAGCTTATTACAAATGTTTCTCATGACTTAAAAACGCCCTTAACCTCTATAATAAATTATGTGGATTTGTTAAAAAGCAAGGAACTATCACAAGAGGAGAAGGATTCCTATATAGAAATATTGGATAGGAAGTCCCAAAGATTAAAGGTGTTAATTGAGGATCTTTTTGAAGCATCCAAAATGTCTTCTGGTGCTGTTAACTTAGAAAGGGAGCAAGTAGATATTGCAGCTATTTTAAGGCAAACCCTTGGAGAGCTAGATGAGAAGATTAATCAGTCCTCACTTATCTTTAGAGTCAATATACCTACAGAAAAAATATACTTATATTTAGATGGTAAGAAAACCTGGAGAGTATTTGAGAATCTAATCAATAATGCTTTAAAATATTCTCAGCCTAATACAAGAGTATATATCGATTTAGTAGAACTAGAATCCAATGTTTTATTTACAATTAAAAATGTAGCAAATTATGAGATGGATTTTGACCCAGAGGAGATATTTGAACGTTTTAAGAGGGGAGATAAGTCTAGAAATACAGAAGGCTCTGGCCTAGGCTTAGCCATAGCTAAAAGCATAGTAGAACTACAAGATGGAAGAATGCATATTGAAATCGACGGAGACTTATTTAAAGTAGTAGTGGAATTCAAAAAAACACAGCCATTACCAAAGGAGGGGCTGTTGCTCAACTGACAAAGCTGTTAGTTGTGCAACAGCTTTTTGATACTTATTATTTGCACTCCGCAAAATGTATCTATTATATTAACTTCTATCTTCTAATTTTATGGTATTATTATGTTATAAACTTTTAACTTTGGAAAAAATACAATATAATAATTAAGATGTGGAGGAAATAAGGTGAAAAGTTTTGGTAAGCTACTTCTTGCTTTTTTATTATCCCTTTCCTTAATAGCATGTAGTAGCAGTGATATAAGAAAAGAGACAATTAACAATGTTGAACAAGAAAAGGTTGAAAATAAACAGGAAATTTCCCAGGTAATAGTAAAATCTATAAATCAAATAGTAGAAAGAAAGGCTGAAGCAGTAAAAAATAAGGACTTTACAAAATATATGAGTACAGTTAATGAAAATGATAAGGAGTATTATAAGGAACAGGAGAATTGGTTTCGAGATATAATGCTTAACGATATTAGGGACTACAGCCTTCAGGTTATGGATATAAAAAGCAGAGGGAAAGATAGCTACTTAGTTAGCTTAAAGCAACAATATCATTATGGGAATAAAGATTACAGTTTGAACTTTAAATCCATTTATAAAAGTAATGGGAAAGAATATATAGACTGTGATTTGGATTTTAATAGTCTAGAAACGGAACATTTTATTATTAAATATACAGAAGGTAGTAGGAATCTCATAGATAAGATCGCTAAAGATGCAGAGGAAGGCTATGAAATAGTAAAAAAGAACTATGGTAAGGCTCCAGAAGAAAAAACAGTAATTAAGATTTATGATGATGAGGAAACCTTAAGACAATTTGTTAAGCTATCCTTTCAGTGGAATATGGCTGGCTGGTATGAATATTCAGAATCCATCAAATATATAGGCGCTGGGCAGGTTATTAGTTCTAGGGGATTTGCCCATGAGCTTATACATAAGGTAACCATAAAAGATAGTAATAACAATATGCCCTATTGGTTTGCTGAAGGACTTGCAGCATATTACTCTAAGGACTATTATGCAAAGCTGGTTAAAGGAAATGAAATGACTATTAAAGAATTAATAGATTCAAATTTAGAGCAATTAACAAAGGATAGCGACGTATTGAGATACTATGGTAGTGCTCAATGTGCTGTAGAATTTATTGTAGCAGAATACGGAGAAGACTCAATTGCAGAAATACTTAATAGTTTAGCTAAACATCCTTTTTTAGAAGGCAGTGGATCAGAGGAGAATTTTAAAAGAAACGAGGTTTTTGATTTAACTATAAGAGAAGTATTAGGTATAGATTTTGAGAGGTTGGATAAGGAATTCAAAAAGAGTCTTAATTTAAAATAAGCTAGAGAAATTTTCTAGGGACAAATCCCTGCAAAGGTGTTATAATACAAAAGGTAAATTATATGAAAAAACAAAGGCTTAGTGAGCTTTTATGTATATAAGGAGGAACGTTATGACTGGTATTGCAGGAAATGGTTGCGATATATTAGTACCTTTTAACGAGAGGAAACCTCTTGAGGAAATTGAAAATAGCATTACTACAACTTATAGAAGCAAGATTTGGTCAAAGTTTTTAAAAGCTATAAAGAAGTATGAGCTGGTGAAGGATGGAGATAAAATTGCTGTTGGGGTGTCTGGTGGTAAAGACAGTATGCTAATGGCTAAGCTATTTCAAAGGCTACAAAAGAATGGTCAAATTAAATTTGAGTTGGAGTTTCTATTAGCGGATCCTGGCTACCATCCAGATATAAAAAAGCTAATGCTGGACAATTGTGAATATTTAGGAATACCTATAAAGGTATTTGATTCTGGTATCTTTGAAGTGGTAGATAGAATAGCTAAAGATTATCCTTGTTATATGTGTGCCAGAATGAGAAGAGGTGCCCTGTATTCAAGAGCTAAGGAACTAGGTTGCAATAAGCTAGCCCTAGGACACCATTATAATGATGTTATTGAGACTACTATGTTAAATATTCTTTACTCTGGTAACTTTAAAACTATGCTGCCTAAATTGAAGGCTACCAATTTCGAAAATATGGAGCTAATTAGACCTCTCTACTTTATAGAAGAGCAGCATATTGAGAGGTTTACACAAAAGAGTGGTATATGGCCTCTAAACTGTGCTTGTATGGTAGCAGCAAAGAAAATAGGAAATAAAAGGTATGAAATTAAAGAGATGATAAAGGAATTTAAAATTAAATTCCCAGATGTAGAAAAGTCTATTTTTAAGGCTGCGGAGAATGTAAATATGGATGCTATTTTAGGTTGGCAGAAAAAAGGGGAAAAATATTCTTTTCTTGATTTTTACGATGAAGATTAATAAAACTATAGTTTTCAACGACAAGTTTTTCCATAACTATATAATTTTTTATATAAAGAACCAGTTTTCGCTGTTTTTTTTGTTTACATAAAATAAAATGTGATATAATTAAGTTATAATAGCTAAGAGGGTGGGTGGATATGAAGAGTAAAATTTCAAAGGAGCATCGGTTTAATGTTGTAATTATATGGATATTCAGCCTTGTGTTGCTATTTGCTGCATATGGGGCAGACGGTTTACAGTATGCCATGAAAGCAGGTATAGCAATGTTTTCTCTTTCAATAATTATATCTATTATTGCTCTATTACCTATTAATGATTTTGTGAAAAGTGTTACAATTCCTTTGCTAACAGCTTTAGGAGCACTTGGCTTATCAATAGTCTCTGGTGGCGTAGAAAGAATGTTTAATATTTATCTGCTTTCACTTTGTCTAGCAACGGTATACTTTAATAGGAAAATTTTATTGACTTTTTCGGTTATTTTTTTAACAATCTTAGTAGGTACTTATATAGTATCGCCGGTTTCTGTAATGGGACCAGATAATAATATTGGAAACTTTATTGCTAGAATAGGTGTTTTTATTTGTGCTATTGCAGTTTTATATAATTTAACTAAGTGGGGAAGAGAATTAATAAATAAGTCCCAGAGTGAAGAAGCTATTGCTAGAGAATCATTAAATAAATTACATGATAATGTTGCTGTTTTAGAAGAAAGCACTAATGCAATTATTGAAAATGTTAATGATAGCTCAGTGCTTATAGAAGATATTAAGCAAGGTATTGGAATGGTTGGACAATCTATGAGAGATATGTCAAGGGCAGTAGAGGAAACTGCTGTGTCTATTAATAATGCTAATAGTGCTATGCTTGCTTCTACTAAGCAAATAGATGAAACCTATGAATTATCTAAGGATATTGAAAATTCCTTTAAAGGCTCAGCGGCTGCAGTATATCAAGGGGCTGAAGAGGTTAAGGAAATGTCTAATCAGATGAAGATAATCAATGATGCTATAAATACATCCGTTGAAACTGTTTCTAATTTAAAGAATAATATGAATAGGATACAGGAAGCCTTATTAGGCATAAGTCAAATAGCAGATCAGACAAATCTACTAGCATTAAATGCGGCAATAGAAGCTGCTAGAGCAGGAGAGGCAGGTAAAGGCTTTGCTGTTGTAGCAGAAGAAGTTAGAAAGCTAGCAGAGCAAAGTGCTGAAACAGCAAATGAGATAAAAAGCATTACTGAATTAATTACTGAATCTACAGAAACTGCTTTACAGGATGTTATCAAGGGAAGAGATGCAGTATTAATTGGTAATAAGAAGGTAGATAAAATACTAGAAGTTCTTCAAAATGTAAATGAATCAGTAGAACTGGTAGATGAAAAGTTAAGTAAGGAATATGCAATGATAGATAGTCTCCTAAAGCAAATTAACAATACTCAATCTCAGTTAGAAACTATAGCAGCAGTATCGCAAGAAAATACTGCTACTACAGAGCAGATTATGGCATTAGCAGAAACTCAGGAAAAATCAGTTACAGAAATTCATGAAAAAATAATGACTATTAAGAAATTAGGTGAAAAAATAAAAAAGATCCAGTAGTACTTAGTAAGTTCATGGATAATTATTAAGCTTCCATGAACTTTATTCTTTCTTAGTACAGCTAACATATTATTAGTTAAGGAGGATTAATATGAGATTGATTAATGGAAGGATAGTAGATAAAATTCAATGGGTTGAAAAGGGTAATTGCTATGGCTACAATGTTACTGGTATTGTGGCAGTGGAAGATTTGGGAGAGAATAAGAAGCTGATAATTCATTATACCTATGATGATAAAAATTGGAGTGTAGTAGAAGGACGGTATGTTAAAAAGACTGGCAGTGGAATAGAGATTTGGTCCTTTGAAACACCTATAAATTTACCTGAAAGTAAAAATGAAATATACTTTTGTAAATTTGCTATACAATACCAGTCTGGAGACAAGGAATATTGGGATAATAATCAGGGTAAGGATTATTGCTTGTGCATAAACCATGAAAATTCTTATGATTGTAATGTTAGATATGCTTTAGGGGATATAAATGTATCTCTTGTAAGCTATGATAGGGGCTGCAATTATAATAAGTACAATAAGGACTTTATTATAGGCACCATACTTCTTAGAAACTTAGGTTATAATAAAGATGTTAGGATTAGATATACTACAGATAATTGGCTATCTTATAAGGAGGAAAAGGCCTATTATAAAGATTATAACTCGAATAATATAGAAATCTGGAGTTTTACTCTAGAGGATATACCTCAAGATACCAAGGTTCAGTTTTGTATAAGTTACACAGTGAATGGAGAAATCTATTGGGATAATAACTTTGGAGATAATTACGAGGGATGAGATTTCTTAATCGCTAGTGGATTTTTAAGGATAATAATTATTGACAATCAATGTCAATAAGGATAAAATATAAGCATAAATCAGAGTAAAATGCTCGGAATTAATTTCTTAAGAGGTGAATTTTTATGACAGAGATGTTATTGGAAGTTAAAGATATACATGCAGAAGTTGAAGGAAAGGAAATACTAAAAGGATTAAACTTGAAAATAAAGAAAGGTGAGGTTCATGTTATCATGGGCCCTAATGGAGCAGGTAAATCCACCTTGGTTAATATTATAATGGGGCATCCTAAATATGAAGTAACTAAGGGTTCTATAATATTTGAAGGTGAAGATATTACAGAGTTAAAAACAGAGGAAAGGGCTAAAAAGGGAATTTTTCTATCCTTTCAAGCACCGGAGGAAGTACCAGGGATAACTGTGGAAAGTTTTTTGAGAGCATCTAGAAGTGCAATTACAGGCAAGCCTATAAAAATTATGGCATTTAAAAGGGAGCTTAGAGAAAAAATGGCCCAATTAAAGATTGATGAAAGCTATGGGAACCGATATCTTAATGTGGGCTTCTCTGGGGGAGAAAAGAAGAAGAACGAAATCCTTCAAATGTTGATGCTTAATCCAAAGCTGGCTATATTGGACGAAACAGATTCTGGATTAGATGTAGATGCCGTAAAGATTGTGTCAAATGGAGTAAGTCAATTTAAGAATGAAGATAATGCCATATTGATTATTACTCATAACAGTAAAATATTAGAATTTTTAGATGTGGATTATGTTCATGTTATACAGGATGGTAGAGTTGTTAAGGTGGGAGATGCTACCTTAGTGAATGAAATAAATGAAAAGGGCTTTGAAAATATAGGGTCAGTTTAGTCTATGAGGTGATAATATGGAAAAAAGAAAAACTTATGTAGAGGACTTGGATAGAGGACTTTACGATATAAGAAATGAGGATAGATATAGCTTTAAGGTATCCAGTGGATTGACTCCAGAAATCGTGGAAGAAATATCTAGGGAAAAGAATGAACCTCAATGGATGAGAGAGTTTAGGCTAAAGTCCTTGGAGATTTATAATAAATTAGAATTGCCAACCTGGGGACCTTCTCTAGATGAATTGGATATGGATAATATAGTAACCTATGTTAAACCAGATACTAGCTTAAAAGGTAGCTGGGAGGAAGTGCCAGAGGATATAAAGAACACCTTTGAAAGGCTGGGGATTCCTCAAGCTGAAAGAGAGTCGTTGGCAGGGGTAGGAGCCCAATATGATTCAGAGGTGGTTTACCATAGTATAAGGGAAGAGTTAGTTGAACAAGGTGTTATATATACAGATATGGAAACAGCTATAAGGGACTATGAGGATATAGTGAAGGAATACTTCATGAAGTTGGTTCCACCTAATGACCATAAGTTTGTAGCCCTCCATGGAGCTGTATGGTCTGGAGGATCCTTCGTATATGTTCCAGCAGGAGTAAAGGTAGAAATACCGCTCCAATCCTATTTTAGACTAAATTCTCCAGGAGCTGGCCAGTTTGAGCATACATTAATAATTGTAGAAAAAGGAGCTTATCTACATTTTATAGAAGGTTGCTCCGCTCCAAAATATAGTGTAACTAACTTACATGCAGGCTGTGTTGAATTATATGTTAAGGAGGATGCATATTTAAGATATTCTACCATAGAAAACTGGTCTAAAAATATGATGAATTTAAATACCAAAAGGGCAGTGGTAGATAAAAAAGGAACAATAGAGTGGGTTTCTGGCTCCTTTGGCTCCAAGGTTTCAATGCTCTATCCTATGAGCATTTTGAGAGGAGAGGGTGCAAAGGCTGAATTTACTGGTGTAACCTTTGCCTCTAAGGGACAAATATTAGATACAGGAGCGAAGGTTATTCATGCGGCCCCCTATACATCTTCCAATATCAATTCTAAGTCAATTTCAAAGGGTGGCGGTGAAGCGGTTTATAGAGGCGCTATAAAGGTAGCAGCCAATGCCCATCATTGTAAATCCACTGTATCCTGTGAATCATTGATGTTAGATGATATCTCCCGTTCAGATACATTACCAGTGTTAGATATCTTAAACGATGAAGTGGATATAGGTCACGAAGCAAAAATAGGCCGAATTAGCGAAGAGGCTATTTACTATTTGATGACTAGAGGTATCAGTGAGGAAGAAGCAAAAGCTATGATAGTTAGAGGCTTTGTAGAACCTATTGCAAAAGAGCTTCCTTTGGAGTATGCGGTGGAGATGAATAATCTAATAAATCTTGAAATGGAAGGCAGTATAGGATAGGTGGTGATTTTATGAGCGAAATTTTAAAAGGCTTAAATAACATTCCAGTACGAACATGGAGATGGCTGGGTGTAAATGAAACTAATTTAAAGGATAAGATGCCAGAGATAGGGGAGTACTATTTAAAGCCCTTATCAAAATATGAAGGTGAAGGCTATAAAGTAATTGATATAAATAAGAATAATAGTAGTATAAGATTTTTTGATAACAAGAAGGAACTTGGTGTATCAGAAACCTTAACTGAGATAGTAACTAAAAATTTTAATACTGGCTATCTTATAGAGGTTGAGGAAAATAAAAGGATAGCAGAACCTCTGTTTTTTGATTACAAAATGGATTCTAGCAATTCTATATTAGTAGATAATAATTTGATTGTTGCTGGAGAAAATAGTGAAATAACTGTAGTGATGAAGTATTCTTCAACTAAAGGTGTTGAAGCCTTCCATAGCGGATTAACCAAGTTGTATGCAAAAAAAGGAGCAAAAATCAATTTAGTTAAGGTTCAACTAATAGAGGACGACGGAATTCATTTAGATGCTATAGCAGCAGCTACAGAGGAAAATGGAGAAATTAATTGCGTACTTGTAGAATTAGGAGCAAGGAATACTATAACAAGTTGTAAGAATGATTTAATAAGCGAAAATAGCAAAGGTAATATTTATTCAATTTACTTAGGGGATAAGGATAGAACTATTGATATAAATTATGTGATTAATCATTATGGTAAAAAATCTGAAAGTAATATTAAAACTAACGGTGCCTTAATGGATAATAGCAGCAAGATCTTCAGAGGAACCATCGACTTTAAGCGAGGGGCCAAGGAAGCAAAGGGAGCGGAAGAAGAATATACCGTATTGTTAAGCAATAATATCAGAAATAGATCAGTGCCTTTGCTCCTTTGCGGTGAAGATGATGTTCAGGGACAGCATGCTGCTAGTACAGGAAAGATTGATGAAAATAAATTATTTTATCTTATGAGCAGAGGCTTTTCTGAGCTTGAGGCTAAAAAGCTTATAATTGAGTCATCCTTTAATCCCATTACAGAGAAAGTGCCAATAGAAGAATTAAGGGAGGAAATCTCTGAGTATATTAGGAGGAGAATGATTAATGTCTAGTAATTTTCTTTTAGACTTTCCAGTTCTCAATCAAAAGGTTAATGGAAAGAGGCTGGTATATTTAGATAATGCAGCCACAACTCATAAGCCTTTGAGTGTTATAAAAGCGGTGGATGAATATTATAATTTATATAATGCTAATCCTCATAGAGGGGCCTATTACCTAAGCGTAAAATCTACTGAGTTATATGAACAAGCAAGAGAAGTGGTTAGGGATTTTATTGGAGCTAAGGAGGCTAGTGAAATTATTTTTACTAAAGGGGCCACAGAATCCTTTAATTTAATAGCCTATAGTTATGGCATGCACTTTTTAAAAGAAGGAGACGAAATAGTAATATCAATAGCAGAGCATCATAGTAATTTAGTGCCCTGGCAGATGGTAGCGAAGGCTAAGGGTGCTGTCCTAAAGTACATGTATGTTAATGAAGAAGGAATTATCCCTGAAGAGGAAATAGTTAATAAAATTGGTGAAAGAACTAAAATAGTATCTGTTACCCATGTTTCTAATGTATTAGGTACAATTAATCCAATTGAAGCTATCATTAAAAGGGCTCATGAGGTGGGAGCTGTAGCCATAATTGACGGCTCACAAAGCATTCCTCATATGAAGGTTAATGTGTCGGAGTTAGATGCAGATTTTATGGTTTTCTCTGGCCATAAAATGTTGGCTCCCATGGGTATAGGAGTACTTTATGGTAAAAAGAAACACCTAGAAGCTATGCCTCCTTTTTTATACGGAGGAGATATGATTGAATATGTAACAGAACAGGATGCAGAATTTGCTTCTCTGCCTCAAAAGTTTGAAGGTGGTACTCAAAATGTAGCTGGTGCCATAGGTTTAAGTGAAGCAATAAATTATATAAATAAGGTAGGTATGAATAACATTAAAGCTACAGAAAAGGCGCTGACCAGCTATGCCCTTATAAAAATGTCAGAGATTCCTTATATGACTATCTATGGAACAGAGGATATAAATAAAAAATCATCGGTTATATCCTTTAATATACAGGAGGTGCATCCTCATGATGTGGCATCTATACTAGATGCTGATGGAATTTCCATAAGAGCTGGTCACCATTGTGCTCATCCCCTTATGCAATTTTTAGGTGCAAATGCAACCTGTAGAGTGAGTTTCTATTTATATAACACTATACAGGATGTAGATATCTTTATTGATAGTATAAAAGCCGTTAGGAAGTGGTTAGGTTATGGATCTTAGTTCAATATATACAGAATTAATAATGGAACATAATTCATCAAATCATAATAAAAAGCATTTAGATTCACCAGATGTGGTGCTTAAAGGAAGAAATCCCAGCTGCGGTGATGAAATTCAATTAGAATTAAAGCTAAAGGACGGAATTATAGAAGATGCATCTTTTACAGGAGTGGGCTGTGCTATTTCTCAGGCCTCTACTTCTATGATGATTGACTTAATAAAGGGTAAAAGCGTAGATGAAGCTAAAAGATTGATGAATTTATTTCTTGGTATGATAAAGCGAGAGATAACAGATGATGAGGAATTAGAGGAGCTAGAGGATGCAGCAGCTCTAAAAAATATCTCAAATATGCCTGCTAGGGTAAAGTGTGCTGTTCTATCTTGGCATACATTAAAGGAATCTTTAGAATAAAGTTAAAAACTACGAGGCTTGCTAATTGGCAGTCTTCGTAGTTTTTCTATTTCTATAGCTTAATTTGGTAAAGGTTAATATGTTTAAGGTATTCTCATAAATGCTTCTAGAACCATAGTAATAAGATAGATATAAGAATTCGGATAACAGATAATATATCTATTTAAAAATGCTAAGTTTATTAATGTAACAAAATGAAATAAAAATATATAACAGTTCTCTAAATAATGAGCATATAGAAGTATGACAATGGAAATCAACGGTGATTTCATTTAATAATACATATCAAATGATAATGATTATTGATTAAAAATACCTTTATAGGGTATACTTACATTAAGTTAATCAGTTATTTATATATCTAGGTTAAATTCAAAGTAAATAAATAGAGTTAAGATATATAATAATTGAAAATCCTGTAAAGAAAATAAATTGGAGGTGTAGTAATTGGAGTTTAATATTTTAGTTGGCGGTGCAGCTGGACAAGGAATGGACACAATTAGTGACTTTTTAGAAAAGGTAATAAAGCTAAATGGCTATTACGTTTTTTCTAATAAGGATTATATGTCTAGGGCAAGAGGAGGAAATAATTTTACTCAGATAAGAATAAGCGACAGGTTAATTTTTTCTCACAGCAATAAATTAGATTTTATAATAGCTTTAGATAAAAATGCAGCTGAATTTCATGTAAATAGGCTAAAGGATAAGGGAGCAATTATATTAGACGAAGGCATTAAATTTGACCATGATAAAGCTATTAGCTTGCCCCTAGTTAAGTTAGCTAATGAATTAGGGTTAAGCAGAGCTGTTGGTATGTTAGCTGTAGGAGCTACAATGAAATATTTTGGTTTAAGTCTTGAAGGCTTTGAAAGCTTTATTCCAGCTAAGTTCACTGAACAGGTTAGAAACATTAATATAGAAGCTGTGATGAAGGGATACAGCCTAATTGACTCTCAATATAATTTAGAAAAAAGAAAAAGCGAAGACACGTTGTTATTAAACGGTAATACAGCTATAGCGCTAGGAGCTATAGCAGGTGGTTTGAATTTTTATTCTGCTTATCCTATGACACCAGCAACAAGTATTATGACCTACCTTTCTAAGAAACAGTTGGAGGCTGGCATTATAGTAGAGCAGGTGGAGGATGAAATTGCAGCCATTAATATGGCTATTGGAGCTTCTTATGCTGGAGCAAGAGCCATGACTGGTTCCTCTGGTGGTGGTTTTTCACTAATGGTTGAAGCCCTTGGCTTGGCTGGCATAATGGAAACACCTTTAGTGGTTGTGGACTCACAAAGACCAGGTCCTGCAACGGGCTTACCTACTAGAACAGAACAAAGTGATTTAAGCTTCTTATTAACTGCTTCCCATGGAGAATTCCCAAGGGTGGTTATGTCCGTAAGAAATGCAGAAGATGCATTTTATCAAACTTTTAGGGCTTTAAATCTAGCAGATAAGTTCCAAACAGTAGTATTAATTTTAACAGATCAATATTTAGCAGATGCCAAGGTAACAGTGTCCAAATTTAAATTGAACGACTTAAAAGCTGAGAGATATATATCTGATGGCAGTGTATTAGTAGAAGGAGAAGAGTATAAGAGATACAAGGTTACTGACAATGGAATATCACCTAGATTAATTCCAGGAAAAGTCCCTGGCCAGGTGGTCTTAGTGGATAGCGATGAGCATGATGAATACTCTCACATTACCGAATCTGCAGAGGTAAGAAGGGCTCAAATGGAAAAGAGAATGAAGAAGTTAGAGCTATTGAAAGATTATATGGTAGAACCAGAATACTTTGGATCTGAAAGACCTGAAATACTTCTAGTAGGCTGGGGGTCAACCTATGGAGCATTAAAAGAAGCTGCAGAAACATTAAATGCAGAAGGTGTGAATATTGGAGCACTTTCCTTTGGAGATATATATCCTTTACCTACAGAAAAATTAATAAAGTATGCTTCTATGGCAAAGGCTATTGTTAATGTGGAGCAAAATTATACTGGACAGCTTGGCAAATTAATTACTCAAGAAACTGGTATATTGATGAACAAGAGTATCTTAAAATATGATGGTAGACAAATAAACGGAGAAGAATTGGTTGAAAGAGTGAAAGGTGAGGTGATGTAAATGTTAAACTTAAATTTATACAATAGTAAGGATGAAATAGCTTGGTGCCCAGGTTGCGGAAACTTTGCCATCTTGGATGCTATAAAAAAAGCAGCAGCTGAATTAGAAATTAAGCCTGAGGATTTAGTAATAGTTTCTGGTATAGGACAAGCGGCCAAAACACCTCACTATATTAGAGCTAATGGCTTTAATGGTCTTCATGGTAGAGCCCTTCCACCAGCTCAAGGGATTAAAATGGTGAATAAAAATTTAAAAGTTATAGTAGCCAGTGGTGATGGAGATGCGTATGGTGAAGGAGGCAATCACTTTATACATGCCATAAGGAGAAATATGGACATTACTCAAATAGTTCATGATAATCAAATATATGGCTTAACTAAAGGCCAAGGCTCCCCAACCACTGCTTTTGGACAGAAAACCTCAATGCAATTTGAAGGAGTTATGCAGCAGCCACTAAACCCATTAGCTTTAGCAATTGCTGCAGGGGCTACCTTTGTAGCAAGAACCTTCACAGGGGAGAGAGAGCAGCTTAAGAATTTACTAAAAGAGGCTATTAATCACAAAGGTTATGCCTTAATAGATATATTACAACCTTGTGTAACCTTTAATAAGGTTAATACTTTCAAGTGGTATAAGGAAAGGGTTTATTCATTGGATAATAATTACGACCCATCAAACAAGGCTAAGGCCTTTGAGAAAGCATTAGAATTTGGTGATGAAGGCATTCCAACAGGAATTATTTACAAAGAGGAAGGTAAACCAATATTTGAAGAAATACACCCAGTGATAGCTAAGGATGAGCCTTTAGTTGATAGACAGTGGGAAGTGAAAAATATAGAAAAATTACTCCAAGAATTCGTTTAAATAAATAACGCAAAAACTGGACTTTAAATCTGGTTTTTGCATTTATTTTTATGGCAATAATAAAAGCTGTGAGATTTTATGTTATAATTTTATGTAATATTCAAATTTAAATAATAATAATTTTACTTATGTACAGAAAAAGGAGTGGAGATATGTTACCAAAAAGTTTGATAAAAGATGTTTTAGGTAGAGCCCTAAGCAGTGGGGGAGATTTTGCTGAAATATTTGTGGAAGATAAGATTTCTAATAGTTTAAGTATGATAGATGGGAAAATGGAAAAAATAGTTTCTGGCAGAGATTTTGGTGTAGGTATAAGAATCTTTAAAGGCTTTAGGTGCATCTATGTATACTGTAATGATAGTTCTAGGAATGCTTTGCTGGAATGTGCCGAAAAGGCTGCATCAGCATTAGGACAAATGAATAATGATCTTAGCATAAATCTAACAGAAAGAATCAATCCTAATATACATCCAGTGCTTTATGTGCCTTCTAGCGTTGAAAATAGCCGTAAAATCAAGGTGATAAAAACAGCTTATGATGCTGCTAAAAGTTATAGCGAAGAAATTACCCAAGTATTAGTTAATTATATAGATTGGGATCAAAAAGTATTGATTGCTAATTCTGAAGGCCTATTAACTGAGGATAGAAGAATTAGGACAAGACTAGCCATTAGATCTGTAGCTTCAAATGGGGTGGAAAACCAGACAGGCGCCGAAGGTCCAGGAGCAGCTAAAGGCTATGAAATATTTGAAACTGTAGATCCTGAATATTATGGAAAGGAAGCTAGTAGGACAGCTGTAACCATGCTCCATGCTAGGAATTGCCCTGCTGGACCAATGACTGTAGCTATTGAAAATGGCTTTGGAGGTGTGATTTTCCATGAAGCTTGTGGACACTCCTTGGAGGCTACAGCAGTTGCTAAAGGAAATTCTGTTTTTGCAGGGAAGCTAGGACTAAAAATTGCTTCTGATAAGGTGACAGCTATAGATGATGGTACTGAACCAGGTCAATGGGGCTCCTTAAATATTGACGATGAAGGAACACCTACCCGCAAAAACATTTTGATAGAAAATGGTATTTTAAAAGGCTATATGATAGATATGCTTAATGGAAGACGAATGGGCATGGCCTCTACCGGTAGTGGCAGAAGACAGTCTTATAGATATGCTCCTACATCTAGAATGACCAATACCTACATTGCACCAGGAGAAGATAGCAATGAAGATATTATAGCATCTATCTCTGAGGGTTTATACGCTAAAAAGATGGGTGGAGGTTCAGTTAATACTGTAACAGGAGAATTTAACTTTGCAGTAGCAGAAGGCTATTTGATAAAGAATGGTGTGATTCAGGAGCCCGTTAGGGGAGCAAGTCTCATTGGTAAAGGTGCAGATATTTTAATGAAGATTGATATGGTTGGTAAGGATCTTGCTTGTGGACAAGGAATGTGCGGTTCTGTTAGTGGAAGTATACCAACAAATGTAGGACAGCCGTTAATAAGGGTTTCTGAAATTACAGTGGGAGGCAGATAATATGGAGTTAATGGAATTTAAAAAGTTATTGTTCTTAAAAGCCGAAGAAAAGGGTTTGAAAGAATATGAAATTTTTTACAGTAAGGGTGAAAACTTTAGTATTA
Source organism: Clostridium sp. UBA3947 (assembly GCA_002385545.1). Classification (GTDB taxonomy): domain Bacteria; phylum Bacillota; class Clostridia; order Clostridiales; family Clostridiaceae; genus Clostridium_AU. The sequence continues at coordinate 41,809 of DGDR01000038.1, read as the reverse complement.
GCATTTATGAGGGAGAAATTGATAAATACAGTGTAAGCAGTAGTATGGGCCTTGGATTTAGAGCCTTAGTAAATGGTCAAATGGGCTATGGATACACTGAAAAATTAGATGAGGAAAGCATAGAATTTTTACTGAACAGTGTTATAGATAATGCAGGAAACATGGATAGTGATGAGAAGGAAAATATTAATAGCCTGTCTCAAAAGTACAGGGAATTAGATAGCTATAATAAGACATTGGAAAAGGTAGTTCCAGCAGAAAAAATAGGTCTAGCTTTAGAGCTAGAAAAAGAAGCAAAAAAAGCCAGTGATAAGGTAGTTACAATAAGATCTTGTAGCTTAGGTACTTACACTGAAGAAAAAGGAATATTTAACTCTTATGGCATTGAGGCTATTCACAAAAGCAACTTTTTATTTGCAGCGGTAACCCCTATAGTTAAGGAAGGGGATGAAATTTACGATGGAACAAGCTATTTAATTGCAAAGGATATTAAGGAGTTGAAACCGACAGTATTAGCAAAGGAAGCGGTTAAGGAAGCTTTAAGTAGAATAGGTGGGGAAGCAGTTCAATCAGGAAAGTATAAGGTAGTACTTAGAAATGATGTGGCAGGAGAGCTATTAGCAACTTTTTCCGGTGCTTTTTCCGGCGATAATGTTCATAAGGGTCTTTCCCTATTAAAAGGAAAGGAAAATACTATCATATGCTCTGAAAAAGTAACTTTAGTAGATGATCCATTAATGGCTGAAGGATTGGCTTCCTCACCCTTTGATGGTGAAGGAGTGGCCACCTATAAAAAAGCAGTAATAGAAAAGGGAAGATTAATGACCTTTTTGCATAATTTAAAGACAGCTGAGCTTTTTGGAGTAAAAACTACCGGTAATGCTTCACGACCATCCTATGCTTCAAGCATTGGCGTTGCACCAAGCAACTTTTATTTTGAAGCTGGTAATGAGACCTTTGAAGAATTACTTTATGAGCTAAAGGAAGGCTTATTAATATCGGATATAGCGGGTACCCATGCTGGAGCCAATCCTATTACTGGTGATTTTTCATTAGCGGCTAAGGGCTTTTATGTAAGTGAGGGAAAGGTAGTGAAGGCTGTAGAGCAAATTACTATATCAGGTAACTTTTTTCAGCTGCTAAAGGATATATTAGCTATAGGAAAGGATTTGAAATTTATATTACCTTCTGGTTCCAGTTATTATGGAAGCCCATCTTTATTAATAAAAGAGTTATCGGTGGCAGGAAAGTAAAAGATTAGGTAGTAACATTTTTGAGGAAAGTGAATATTCTAATAGTGTACACTGATTAAGGAGTGAAACCATGTCTTACTCAAACAGAGAATTGTTTGCTAGGCTTATTAGGTGTGAAGCAGGAGGTGAAGGGGAAAATGGTATGAAGGCTGTGGCTACCTGCATTATGAATAGAGTCAGAGTAACCTTCGGCGAATATCATAGAGTATGTCAAGGAGACCTAAGAAAGGTTATATATCAAAAGGGACAATTCGATTGCATGCGGTCAGTTTTAGGTGGTGTACCTAATCCCCAGACTATATGGGCTAACCCTCCTCAACAAATACACTATAATATAGCAGACTGGGCTTTAGCGGGAAACCGGCTCTTTACAGTGGGAGCATCCTTGTGGTACTTTAATCCCTTCTCTCCAAATTGTCCGCCGACCTTTCCTTATAATGGTTCGGGAAGCTTTCAAGTGAGAGTAGGGCAACACTGCTTTTATAACCCCACAGAATTATATGCTCAGACTTAAGGTAAAAAGCAATTTTTAGGAGGATATATATGTACCAAGACTTTTCTGAAGCATGTGAAAGCAATTCTCAAATGCCTAAGGAGGATTATACAGATACTAGAGCTTGCGGCTGTGGAAGCCCAATGCAGCAATGGCCTGGGACAATGCAGGCACAAGGAGGAATGCAAGGCCAAATTCCAATGCAAGGCTATATGCAAACACCAATGCAGGGACAAATGGGAATGCCAAATATGCAAGCTCCTTACAACATAAATCAGCCAGGCACTATGCCACAAGGAATGCCGGCAGCATCAGCTATACCTACGTTGGAGGGTATGCAGCAACAGACCACTGGACCTTCGGCAATACCAGATGCAACCTTTTCACAAGCACCAGGCTCACCGGTTTTCCAAGGTATCGAATATATTCAGGGGTACTTAAGAACTTTTGTAGGAAGGTATGTAAAGGTTGAATTCTTAGTTGGAACCAATTCTCTAGTAGATAGAGAAGGGGTTTTACTTGAAGTTGGTGTAAGCTATATTGTGTTAAGAGAAGCACAAACAGATGATAATTTAATGTGTGATATTTTCTCTATAAAATTCGTTAGAGTTTACTATTAATTTTTTAGCTGCTATGGATAGAAATAAGGCATGAAGAATTATTCTTTGTGTCTTATTTTTATTCATGATATAATAAGTACTATACATTAGCTGTGCTATTAGAACAAGGGATAAAAGGTGGGATTTGGTTTGAAAATAATGGTGGTAGCAGATATTGAATCAAAGTATATATGGGATTATTTTCAACCTGAAAAGTTCCGAGATATTGATTTGATAATTTCTGCAGGAGATGTTAAAGCTGAGTATTTATCTTTTTTAGTGACAATGATTAAGGCACCCTTATTTTATGTGCCTGGAAATCACAATGATAAATATGAAACCAATCCCCCAGAAGGTTGCGAAAATATCGATGGTAAATTAATTACATATAAAGGAATAAGGATTATGGGCCTTGGAGGCAGTAAACGCTATAATTATGGGATTAATCAATATACTGAAAGAGAAATGGAGAGAAGGATAAAAAGAATGGCATTAAAGCTTTACTGGTATAAGGGAGTGGATATACTAGTAACTCACTCTCCAGCCCTAGGCATTGGAGATGGAGAGGATTTGCCTCATAAAGGCTTTAAGTGCTTCTTCAATATTTTAGATAAGTATCAACCTAAGTATTTTATACATGGACATCAACATTTAAGCTATGGTTATCAACCTATGAGAGTAAGAAAATATAAAGATACTAATGTAATAAATGCTTATGAATATTATATTTTTGAGTACTAATGAAATCCTTTCCGTAAGATAATAAGACAGTGAAGGAGAGTTTTCTCAGCTTGGCCGAGAAAACTCTCCTTCACTTAAATAAAGAAAAGCAATAATCGATGATATCAATGGTAGTTTTTAAGGTTAACCCATCTGCATCCAGTAGAGAGTTTAGTTCTACCACATCCATAGAGGATACAAGTTGCGTCTCTATAATGGACTTTAGTATAGCTTTTGCTTCTTCAACGGTTAATCCGTTGTCCACTGGTGTACCAGTGCCTGGTACTAGAGCCTTATCCAGAACATCTATATCAAAGCTTAGATGAATATGCTTTAAGTTTCTTTCCTTAAACTTATTAAGAACCTCATTTAAGGTTTTATCTATACCATGGATTTGAATATAATCTGTGGTCCACACATTTAGCTTATGTTTCTTTATAAAAAGCAGCTCGTCATCGTCTAGGTCTCTAGCACCAATTATAAATACATTTTCTACATCAACCTTTCTTCCTTGGTAATATAGGTTTACTAAACTATCAAAACCAAAGCCCATAGCGGCGGAAAGAGGCATACCATGAACATTTCCTGTGAGGCTAGTTTCGTGGGTATTCAAGTCTCCGTGAGCATCCACCCATACTACACCGAGGTTATTGAAGAACCTACTAGCGCCTGAAACACTGCCTAAGCCTAGAGAATGGTCGCCACCAATTACCAATGGAAAGCAATCCGCTTTCAGTGAGCAATAAACCGCATGGGCTAAATTAGTATTATAATTCGATATTTCTTTAAAATATTTCATTTTCTCATGGGAAGAATACTTTAAAGTTTCTTCAACATCTTTAATATATATATTTCCTAAATCATAAACGGTATGATTATGACTTTCGATTATTCCTTCAATGTCATGGTCCCGTAAGTCGTTAGGACCCAAGTCTACACCTTTACGATCGCTGCCCCAAAAGACAGGCACACCTATGAGATTAACTATCATTAGATCACCTCCATATACACAACACCACTTATAATAAGATACTTATAATAAGTATTCCCGTATATACAGAGGGTTATAATAATAAATTACTTCGTAGCTTATTAATAATCAGATATATTTTTAGTTATCAGAAAAGTAATCGGGATAAACGCCCTTAACAAACCAATCCATAGATAAAATTTCTTCAAGAGACAGTACTTGGTCATTTTCAACTATTAAATTGTTTTTATTATCATAAATTGGACCTGTAAAGGGATGAAAGGCTGATTCTATAATCATCTTTCTCATTAGTGTCACTAGCTTTTTCGTATCTTCTGGTACTAAATCCTCAGAATAATATACATCTAATACACCTGCTGCCATGCCCCACCAGAAGTTTATCATTTTAGTATCATTGCCATAGATATCAATTAAATTATTAATAGTGTCGTTTAAAATACTCCTTAATATTTTTTCATAAAAAACTCCCCAATTCCAAATAGGTGCAGCTAAATATTTATTGGGTAAGCCCGTTTTTTTGTCTATGCTTGATAGCATAGAGTAAACTCCAAATTGCTTTGTTATAGGATGAGGTGATAGTATATTATGGTTAGAAATCATATCCACCTCAGCCTCAACAAGTCTCTCGGTGGCCAATTTATTTTTATTGGGATCGTTCCATTCCTTTGTCCAGCTTACAATAACCTCAGCATAAGGATTTACAAGCTTAGCCCCTAAAGCAAAAGCGTTTATGGAACTTATAACTTCATGGGCAGGACTGGTAGCTACATAGCCCAGTTTATTGTTTTTTGTCATAGAACCAGCTATGATTCCAGTTAAGAATCTTGGTTCATAGGTTCGTCCGAAGTAGTTTCCAACATGAAGGTAAGGCTGATACTCAGAGCAATTGAAGAATTTTACATTAGGGTTATCCATTGCACACTTTAAGGTAGCCTTTTTAAACATAGGGCTTGTTGTAAAAATTACATCATAACCCTTATTTACAAGTTCCTGTAATACATCGTAGCCTTCTTCTACTGCGGTAGGAAAGTTTTCAATATATGAGGTTTGTATTTGATCCTTAAATACTTGCTCCACATGTTTTCTACCTATTTCATGAGCATAGGTCCAGCCTGAGCTATCAATGGTTTTAGAATATACAAAGGCAATCTTCAGTGTTTTCTTTGGTAATACTAAAGAGGTTAAAGTAGAAATAACACTAGGAGCACTAATATTATCTGGTGTAGGTTGAATATCTAGATCTGGATTTTTATGCTTATAATCTAATTCTGTTAGTAAAGCCTTGATTTTAGGAGCTATAACCTTTTCTTCAATTTCATCAGGAATACCATATATTCTAATAAACTCTAAAAAGGCGTCCCCAGTGGTTACGGGTAACTTATCACCGCCTAAGTCTTTGAATATTTCTCTAAAAGGTTTATAAATATATATTTCAAAATGCTGATATTTTGTTTCAACCTCTGAAATTTTAGGATTATAGTTTTCTAGCCTTTTAAGAAGACTATCAAAGCTTTCAGCCTTAGAAAAGTAAATGGAAAATATTTTAGTTATTTTATTAAATTTTAAAAAGCTATAATATATGCAAATATCCGGGTCGTTCTTATCCATCTTAGGAATTAATCTTGTAACGCTACCAGAAATAGAATGGGCGTCAAAGTATTTTAATACACTGACCCGTTTATTACCTTCTATTACATAAAACCAATTTAAATATTCATAGACCTTAATGGAGTGCTTTATACCTTCTGATAGATGAGCGGCACAAAGGGCCTTCCACTTATGATGAAATTCTGTGTTCTCGCCAAGAATTGGCATAAAATTGTTGGCAAAAGAAACACTTCTTAAATGTGAATTAGTCCCTATAATCTTTTTCAATGGTATTTCTACTATACCTAAATCTACCTCAGAAACTATTTCAACATTTTTTAAAATTTCATCTAAGGAGGGAAGATTACCATTTTGCCCCCTAGATAGTGATCTATTATAAGCTTTTAAGCCAAGTTTTCTCGCACAGGTGTAATGATAATCGGCAAGGGATTCTTTCATTGTTTCACCACCTTAAATTCAAAAATACACAGTGTATCAACTGATATTATAGCACAAAAACATAGAAATTCAGAGTACTCTGAATTTCTATGATCTACTTAGTGATAAAATATAATTACATATAATATAAACTCCGTAAAATATCACATCTTCATGGGCGGTAAAGTTGCTAGAATGAAGTGGTAGTTCTCCAAGCCCATCAGCCTTGATACCTAATCTAAAATGGACAGAAGGCACCGCTTGTGCAAAATATGAGAAGTCTTCTCCTGCAAAGGTAGGTATTAAGGGTTTAACCTTTTCCTTTCCTAGGAGCTTTGAAGTTATATCTATAAATTCTTTTGTAATGCTAGCATCATTAATCAAAGGAGGGTACTCATCTTCGAAGGTTACAGAATGAGTACAACCATACTTTGTAGCATACTCTGCGGCGGCTTTTCTTATTTCGTTTTTTAAGTGATTCCTTAAGGAATCATCAAAGGTTCTAAGGGTTCCCATCACCAAAGCTTCATCAGAAACTACATTAGGAGCATTACCGCAATTAATTGAGGTTAAATTTAGCACATAGGGAGTAGAGGCTTGTGAAGCTTTATAATTTTGCAGGGTATAGGAAAACTCTACTGCTGGCTTTAATGGATTAACACATAGATCTGGCATAGCTCCATGACCGCCCTTACCCTTAAAAAGTATTCTAAAATCATCAACGGATCCCATGGAGGGTCCTGAGGTGGCTTCTATAGCTCCTAATTCAAGACCTGGCCAAACATGGTAGCCAATCATCCTGGTGACCTTTGGATTTTCTAACACCCCTTCATTTATCATAGGTAAGGCTCCGCCACCGTCCTCTTCTGCTGGCTGGAATATAAATTTTATGCATTTATTAATATTCAAATCCTTTAGTATAGTAGCTACACCAAGCAAAATAGCCATATGATAATCATGACCGCAGCCATGGAACACTCCATTAATGGGGAGAGCATCCATGTCTGCTCTAATTCCAATACATTCTGTATCTTGGTTTAGTACAGCTACTACACCAGTATTTGCTAAGCTTTTATAGCTTAAACCTAGGGAAGCTAAATAATTTTGAATGATTTTACTGGTTTTGAATTCCTGATTAGAAAGCTCTGCATTATTGTGAAGAGTACGTCTTATATCCTTAAATTGTGGCAGTTTGTTAATTATTAGTTCCTTTAAATTCATTATCCTCACTCAACTTTCCTTAATAACAGCTTCCAGGATATTAATTGCAGTATCAATATCCTGCTTGCTAACATTTAATGGTGGTAGCAATCTTATAACATCAGCACCAGCGGTGATTAAAAGCAAGCCCTTTTCAATACATTTGCTTATAAAAACTGAAGGATTTTCTTTAATTCTTATGCCTAATAGAAGACCCAAACCTTTTATTTCTGTAATATAATCGTATTTATCCTTTAATTCTTGAAGCTTATTTACAAGATATTGACCTTGCTCCTTTGCAGAAGCAATAACACCACCTTCTGTAAGCTCTTTTATAACAGTTGTAGCAACTGCGCAGGCTAAAGGATTTCCACCATAGGTACTACCATGATCGCCGTAGGTTAATACAGAAGCTCTTTCATTAGTTAGGAAGGCACCAATAGGGAAACCTCCACCTAAGGCCTTTGCAATAGCAGCTACATCAGGCTTTACACCAAAACGCTCATAAGCAAAGAGAGTTCCTAGTCTTCCAATTCCACATTGGATTTCATCGAATATTAAAAGAGCATCATATATATCGCATAAATCTCTAGCAGCCTGTAAAAACTCTTTATTTGCTACATTTACTCCACCTTCACCTTGAATAGGCTCTATAATGACAGCACATACATCCTCATTAAAATTATCCTTTAAGGACTGAATATCATTAAAGGTTACCTCCTTAGCCCTAGGCAATAAAGGTAAATAATCTTTTTGATATTTACTCTGTCCTGTAACTGAAAGGGAGCCTAAGGTTCTACCATGGAAGGAGCTGTTCATATATAAAATTACGTTTTTATTTTCTCCACCTTTAATTTTGCCATACTTCCTTGCTACTTTTAGAGAGCCTTCCACAGCTTCTGCACCGCTGTTGCAGATAAATACCTTATCAAAGCAGCTGTTTTTACATAGTAAATCTGATAGTTGTATATTATATTCATTCCAGAAGTAATTTGATACATGCATTAGCTTATTGCTCTGTTTGGTAATAGTTTCAACGATTTTGTCGTTACAATGGCCTAAGCAATTTACTGCTACGCCCTGAACGAAATCAATATACTCTTTACCATTATTGTCATAAACCTTGGAGCCTTTTCCTTCAACTAAGGTAATATCATATCTTTTGTAAGTGGCCATTACATGGCTAGTATCCATAGCAATACCTCCTTATTTAACTATTTCTGTGCCAGATTGGGTAAAAGTGTCCATTAATAAGCTATGTTCCTTTCTGCCATCAATGAGATGAACAGCCTTTGCTCCCTTTTCAAGAGCATCTTGGCAGCAATACATTTTAGGTATCATTCCACCAGTTATTATGCCTGCCTCTATGTATTTATTTATATCCTGAGATGTCAGTCTCTTAATAAGCGAACTTTTATCATTAATATCCTTATAAACACCTTCTATATCCGTCATTATTATAAGCTTATCAGCTTCTAAGGCACAGGCCACTGCAGCAGCAGCATAATCTGCATTGATATTGTAAGGATTTCCTAATGAGTCACATCCTACTGGAGATATTACTGGTATAAAATCATTATCTATTAATTGGAGTAGGAAATCCTTGTTTATAGATGTAACTTCTCCCACATAACCAATATCTATACGCTCTCCATTATTATATGAATATTTTTTTCTTGCATTAATTAGCTGACAATCTCTTCCGCTTATGCCTATAGCCTTTACACCAAGACCATTAAGCTCCGCAGTGAGCTTTTTATTAACACTGCCGGATAACACCATCTCCACAATTTCCATTGTATCTTCATCTGTTACTCTAAGGCCGTTTATAAATTGGCTTTCTATATTTGCTCTTTTAAGCCATTTGTTTATAGCTGGACCGCCACCATGGACTATAACTAAATTAACTCCATGCGCTTTTAATAAGGATGCATCAGATAAAAATGCCCTTTGGGCCTCCTTGTTTTCCATTATGCTTCCACCATATTTAACGACAAAAATTTTATTTTTATATTCTTTTATTTTGGGGAGTAATTCCATTGCTAGTGTATTTAAATCAGTGGACATATTAAACCTCCTTTGCTATAAGCGAACAACGATAATGGTATTATTATAACACTTTCATATATTAATTCAATAAAGTAAATGAATTTTTATAAAAAGTATTGCATAATTATTTCCTTTCGTATACAATCAGTTTATAAATATACATTACATTATATATTTATTATTTGGCATAATAACAACAAGAGGTGATTGCTTTGATAAGAGCAGGAATAATAGGTTCTACAGGATATGCTGGTGCAATGTTAGCCTGGATATTACATAATCATCCAGAAGTAGATATAGTATTTTTAAATGCCCATAGTAATGCAGGTGTAAAATATAGCGAAGTATATGGTAATTTTTTTGACATTATAAATGCAACTACAGTGGATATGGAAGAAGCAGAAAATATGCTTTCAAAGATAGATGTATTGTTTATTTCTTTACCCCATGGAAAGAGCTTTACTTTAGTTGAAAAAGCATTGAAACAAGGGGTTAAGGTTATAGACTTAGGTGCTGATTATAGAATAAAAAGCAAGGCTGAATACGAGAAGTGGTACGGTGTTAAGCATGAATTACCTTCAGCACTGGAATATAGTGTATACGGACTAGTGGAGTTAAATAGGAATAAGATTTCTAAAGCTTCACTCATTGCTAATCCTGGTTGTTATCCTACTGCATCTATTTTAGCCTTGGCTCCACTATTAGCTAATAAACTTGTGGATGCAAATTCAATAATAATAGATGCGAAATCTGGGGTATCTGGTGCCGGTAGAAATGCAAATGTTGCTAATCTATTCTGTGAAGTGAATGAGTCTGTAAAGGCTTATGGAATTGGTACCCATAGGCATACACCAGAAATTGAACAGGAGCTCAGCTTAATTGCTGAGGAAAGGTTAAATCTTACCTTTACTCCTCATTTAATTCCAATGAATAGAGGAATCATTGCTACTTGCTATAGTAAATCCATAGTAAATATTGATCAAAACTCTTTATTAGATTTATATAAGGAATTTTATAAGAAGAATTATTTTGTTAAAGTGGTAGACAAAGCTCCAGAGACAAGACATGTGAGAGGTAGCAATTTCTGTCATGTATATGCAAGATTAGATGAGAGAACTGGAAATATAGTAGCAGTATCAGTTATTGACAATTTAATAAAAGGAGCAGCAGGCCAAGCAGTACAGTGTATGAATTTGATGTTTGGTCTAGATGAAAGCCTTGGGCTAAACCTCGCTGCTATGATTCCATAGTAGCGGTTTAGATAATTTTCCCCTTTACACTGAAAGTATGTCACTTTCAGTGTTTTTTTGAGAATTTATTAATAAAGTAAAAAGAAAACGCTATCAAAATTGCCACAGTATTAAAAATAATTGATATCATATTAAAAGTATGATAAAATTCTCAATATATCTAGCAGTGATTAATTTAGAAAATCTAATTTGCAAAAAGTATGCATAAATATTCATATCTCAACAGAAGATATGGATTTCAAATGGAGGTATGGCAGTGGGAAATAATGTTGTACAAAAAATAATAAAGTCGCATCTTGTAAAAGGGAATATGGTTAAAGGCGAAGAAATTGCAATTCGTATAGACCAGACCTTGACTCAAGATTCAACAGGTACTATGGCATATCTTCAGTTCGAAGCTATGGGCATAGATAGGGTAAAGACCAAAAGATCTGTAGCCTATATTGATCACAATATGCTACAAGCTGGTCCAGAAAACGCAGATGATCATTTATATATTCAAACCGTTGCAAAAAAACATGGGATATATTTTTCCAAGCCTGGTAATGGAATATGTCACCAAGTACATTTAGAAAGATTTGGTGTTCCAGGAGAAACTTTGTTAGGTTCCGATAGTCATACTCCAACCGGTGGTGGAATAGGAATGTTAGCTATTGGTGCTGGCGGATTAGACGTAGCTGTGGCTATGGGCGGTGGAGAATACTATTTAAATATGCCTGAGGTAATAAGGGTAAAGCTAACAGGAGCTCTAAGACCTTGGGTTTCAGCTAAGGATATTATATTAGAACTTTTAAGGAGACTTTCTGTTAAAGGCGGAGTAGGTAAAGTTTTTGAATACAGTGGAGAGGGAGTTAAAACCTTAACAGTTCCTCAGAGAGCCACTATAACCAACATGGGAGCTGAGCTAGGGGCAACTACTTCCATCTTCCCAAGTGATGAAAGAACCTTAGAGTATCTTAAGGCTCAAGGCAGAGAGAAGGATTTTGTAGAGCTCAAGGCCGATGAAGATGCAGTTTATGATGGGGAAATAGAAATCAACTTATCTGAATTAGAACCTTTAATTGCTTGTCCTCACAGTCCTGATAATGTGAAGCCTGTTAGAGAATTAAAGGGAGTAAAGGTAAACCAAGTAGCAATAGGTAGTTGTACAAACTCCTCTTATGTGGATATGATGAAGGTGGCATCTATTTTAGATGGTCATACTGTGGCAGAAGAGGTTTCTCTAGTAATTTCACCAGGATCAAAGCAAGTATTAACTACTTTGGCTCATAATGGTGCCTTAGAGGTATTTATATCTTCAGGAGCAAGACTACTTGAAAGCTCATGTGGTCCTTGTATAGGTATGGGGCAAGCACCAGCCACAAATGGAGTTTCCTTAAGAACCTTTAACAGAAACTTCCAAGGTAGATCTGGAACTGCCAATGCTGATGTTTATTTAGTTAGCCCAGAGGTGGCAGCGGCTTCTGCAATTACAGGAGTAATAACAGATCCTAGAGATCTTGGTGAAGATTATGATATTTCAATGCCAGAGGAGTTTATTATTAATGATAACCTCATAGTACCACCAGCAGAAGATGGTAGCAAAGTGGAAGTAAAGAGAGGGCCAAATATTAAACCTTTCCCTAAGGGTAAGCCTCTTGCTTCAAAGGTTGAGGGAAAAGTTCTTACTAAGGTAGGAGATAATATTACTACTGACCATATTATGCCTTCTAACGCTAGGTTACTTCCATTTAGATCTAATATACCTTATTTAGCTGATTTTTGCTTAGTTCCTTGCGATAGTGAATTTCCAAAGAAGGCTAAGGAAAACGGCAGAGGTATTATTGTTGGAGGTTCTAACTACGGACAGGGCTCTAGCAGAGAGCATGCCGCTCTTGCACCTTTATACTTGGGAGTAAAAGCTGTTATGGCTAAGTCCTTTGCTAGAATTCACAGAGACAACTTAATTAACAATGGAATTATACCTTTGGTATTTATTAATGAAGAGGATTATGATAGTATTCAGGTTTTTGATGAGCTTGTTATTGAAAATGCCGAAAAGCAGGTTGAAAGCGAGAAGGTAATTGTGAAAAATCTTACCCAAAACACAGAATACGAAATGGCTTTATTAGTAACGGAAAGACAAAGAAAGATGCTAAAATCAGGTGGCCTATTAAATATGGTTGTGGCACAACAATAGTATAGTATGCAATAAGTCAAGTCTAGGCTTGGCTTATTGCTGTATAGTAATAAGGGAGGCTATTTTTTATGAAGAAAGTTAGAATTGCAATTTTGGGTCTAGGAAATGTAGGAAGTGGAGTATGGAAGATACTTGACAAAAATAGAGAAGAAATTAGCATAAGATCCGGCTATGAAATTGAAGTGGCTAAAATTCTTGTAAGAAATAAAAATAAAGCTAGAAATGTGGATGTCCCTGAAGAGATAATAACAACAGATTTTAATGACATATTAGAGGATGACAGCATTAGGATTGTTGTGGAACTTATGGGTGGTGTAGAGCCAGCTAAAGACTATATATTAAAAGCTATTAGTAGGAAGAAGCATGTGGTAACAGCAAATAAGTTCCTTTTAGCTACTCAGGGTAAGGAGATTTTGGAGGCAGCTAAAAGGGAAGGAGTAATGCTTTACTTTGAGGCCAGTGTAGCTGGTGGTATTCCTATAATCAACGCAATAAGTGAGAGTTTAACTGCAAACAAAATTGTTGAAATATTAGGAATTATAAATGGTACTACTAACTTTATTCTTACAAGAATGTCTCATGAAGGCATGGAGTTTGATGAGGCTCTTAAGCTAGCTCAAGAGTTAGGTTTTGCTGAAGCTGATCCAACTTCAGATATAGAAGGTTATGATGCTATGTATAAGCTAGCCATATTAAGCGATTTATCCTTCAATAGTATAGTCCATGTAGATTCCATATATAGAGAAGGTATTACAGGAATTACTGCTGTGGATATTCAATACGCAAAGGAATTTGGATATACTATTAAGCTATTAGCTATAGCAAAGGAAAAGAACGGTGAACTGGAGCTTAGAGTACATCCAGCTATGATTCCTTCTAAACATCCACTAGCTAATGTAAATGATGCCTTTAATGCTATTTTCATTAAAGGAAATGCAGTAGGAGACTTAATGCTTTACGGAAAAGGAGCTGGGGATTTACCTACAGGTAGTGCAGTAGTTGGAGATATTATCTCTGTATTGAGAAATGGTATAGATGATTATACAGCTCCAGCAAAGAAGGAGGCTAATTGTCAGTTTAAGGTTCAAAGTATGGATGATACTGTATGTAAATACTATCTAAGATTTGCTGTATTAGATAACCCAGGAACTTTGGCGGATATTTCCTCTATATTTGGTAAAAATGGTGTAAGCTTAGCTAGTGTAATTCAAAAGGGTAAAAATGAAAAGGAAGTACCTTTAGTATTCATTACTCACGAAACTCTTGAAAGGAATATAAATGAAGCCATTAAGGAAATTAAAGAATTACCTTCAGTTATTAAAGTAGAGAACATAATTAGGGTAGAAAATATTTAAGGGGGTCTTTTTTTGAAATACGTAGTTATCCTTGCAGATGGTATGGCCGATTATAAAGTAGAAGAACTTGGAAGCAAAACACCTCTGCAATACGCCAAAACACCAAATTTTGATTATCTTGCAGCTAAAGGAGAGGTTGGTTTAGTAAGTACAATACCACAGGGGATGCCTCCAGGAAGTGATACAGCCAATTTAGCTGTAATGGGTTATAATCCAGAGCTCTATTATACTGGACGTTCACCCTTTGAGGCAGCTAGTATGGGAATTGACTTAAAGGATACAGACGTAACCTTTAGATGCAATGTGGTTACTTTATCGGAGGCAGAAAGTTATAAGGATAGAATTATGCTAGATCACAGTGCAGATGAAATAACTACAGAGGAGGCAGCTGTTTTAATTGAAGCTTTAAAAAAGGAGCTTGAAACTGATGCTATGAAGCTCTATCCTGGGATAAGCTATAGACATCTTTTGGTTTGGGATAAAGCTCCTTCAGATTATAAGCTAATACCCCCTCATGATATTATTGGTAGAAGGATTGAGGAATATTTGCCTACCGGTAAGGATAGTGGAGTTATTTTAGAAATGATGGAGAAAAGCGTAGCTATATTAGAAAATCATCCTATTAACCAAGATAGAATAAAAAGAGGCTTAAAGCCTGCAAATTCCATATGGATATGGGGTGAAGGTAAAAAGCCACTACTAACAAAATTCCCTGAAAAGTATGGACTAAAGGGAGCTGTTATATCTGCAGTGGATTTAATTAAAGGTATAGGAAAATGTGCGGATCTTCAGGTAATAGAAGTAGAAGGTGCCACAGGAAATATACACACTAATTATACTGGAAAGGCTAAGGCAGCTTTGGAAGCCTTGAGCAATGGTAATGATTTTGTATATATTCATATTGAGGCCCCAGATGAGTGTGGACATAGAAATGAAAGAGATAACAAGGTTAAGTCAATAGAGCTAATAGATGAGAAAATTGCGGGCTACTTAATACAGGAATTAGGTAAACAATCTGAAGATTATAGAATTATGGTTTTGCCGGACCATCCAACACCTTTATCACTGAGAACTCATACCAGTGATCCGGTACCATTTTTAATATATGATAGTAGAATGATTAAGGAAAATCCTTATAACTTTGATGAAGATGGAGCGGCTAAGTCAGGCTTATTCTTCCAAGAGGGCTATAAGTTAATGGATTATTTTATTGGGGAGTGATTATATGTCAGTTTTATATAAAAGTACTAGAGGTAATGGGGAGCTTATTAGCTCTAGCCAAGCTATAATTGCTGGAATTGCACCAGATGGAGGTCTTTACGTACCAAATGCCATACCAAAATTGTCTGTAGATTTAAGCTCTATGGTGAACATGGGTTATAAGGAAGTTGCCTACACAGTAATGAAAGAGTTCCTTACAGACTTCACTGAAGAGGAACTAATGAACTGTGTAAACAAGGCTTACGATAAGAAGTTTGACCATGAGGAGATAGCACCCTTAAGAAAAGCTGGTGGTGCATATTTCTTAGAGCTTTTCCATGGTCCAACTATAGCCTTTAAAGATATGGCTCTTTCAATTTTGCCTCATTTACTTACCACATCTCTTAAAAAGCAGAATATTAATAAAGAAGTAGTGATTCTTACCGCTACTTCAGGGGATACTGGTAAGGCAGCCTTAGAGGGCTTTTCAAATGTAGAAGGTATTAAAATTATAGTATTTTTCCCAGAGAACGGAGTTAGTCAAATTCAAAAACTTCAAATGACTACCCATGAAGGCTCTAATGCCTATGTAATTGGTATAGAGGGCAATTTTGACGATGCCCAAAATGGGGTAAAAGCTATATTTAATGATGAGGAATTTAAAAAGTCTATGGAGCTTAACAATAGTATGTTTTCCTCAGCTAATTCTATAAATATAGGAAGACTAGTTCCACAGGTAGCTTATTATTTCTATGCTTATTTAACACTGGTTAGAAATGGCGACATTAACTTAGGGGATAAAGTAAATATAGATGTTCCAACAGGAAACTTCGGTAACATACTTGCAGCTTATCTAGGCAAAAAGATGGGTTTGCCTATAAATAAATTAATTTGTGCTTCTAACGAAAATAAAGTTTTATATGACTTCATTAGGACAGGAGTTTACGATAAGAGAAGAGAATTTGTTTTAACCTCTTCACCATCAATGGATATACTAATCTCCAGCAACCTTGAGCGTTTATTGTATTTCCTTAGTGGAG
This sequence comes from Clostridium sp. UBA3947, assembly GCA_002385545.1. Classification (GTDB taxonomy): domain Bacteria; phylum Bacillota; class Clostridia; order Clostridiales; family Clostridiaceae; genus Clostridium_AU. The sequence continues at coordinate 25,455 of DGDR01000038.1, read as the reverse complement.
AAGATACTAACAAGGTAACAGACTTAATGAACAGTCTTGCAAGCAAGGGATACTATGAAATAGATTCTTCTATGAAGGCTGGATTAGAAGATTTATTTGGAGCATATGCTTCAGAAGAAGAAACCTTTGAAGCTATAAGAGAGGTTTTCCAAAAGGATAATTATTTAATAGACACTCATACTGCTGTGGCTTATACAGCTTATAAAAAATATGTAGCTGAAACTAAAGACACAACTCCTACTGTTATTGCATCAACAGCAAGTCCGTACAAATTCAACACTGCAGTAATGGGAGCTGTTGATGAAAAATATAAGCAGATAAACGAGATAGCTTTAATTAATGAAATGTGCAAATTAAGCGGTGTGGAAATTCCAAAGGCGGTGAAGGATATAGAAAAACGTCCTGTTTTACATAAAAAGGTTTGCTCAAAGAATGAAATGAAGCAGGTAGTTAAAGAAATTCTCGCTATTAACTAGTAGTGTTTCTCCTATTTTTATATACTTTGAAAAGCAGCCTTAAACCAATGGTTGAGGCTGCTTTTCTTTAATCTATGGATGCTATAAATAGCTCTTGATTAGGATATATCGTGTAGTTTTTAATATCATTGTCTTCAACAATAATCTTTAAAGCAAGGTTATAATCAATTCCAGGCATATTTTCTATCACTATATTGGATAGAGTATCTCCAGCCTTTACCTTGTATATGCTACCTTCAGATAAATAGCTTTCAGGTAGTTTAATTTTCATACCTTCCTTTATATCTGAGCTACTTTCCAAGCCATTAATTTCTAAAATTATTTTACTAGCAACATTAACAGGACAAGTTCTGTCATAATTTTCAGCGATAGATTTTAGTGTGTCATTTTTCTTCACTGTATAGGTTACTAGGTTACCAATTCTATTAGTAATGGAATTCATAGCAGCACTATTATCTGTCTGATCTTGATTTTTGCTTGTAGCTTCACTGTCTTTATCTTCAACCTTCTTATTCTTAGAAGCTTTTTTATCAGAATCATTAACCTCGTCCTCTTCATCTTCAAGTTTATTATTAACTTCTAATATGTCGTCGGCTCGGATGAATAGCTCATCACCTATTTTTATAGTATCAGAGGTTAAGAAGTTATCCTGCTTAATAATTTCTAAGGCTTCAGAATAATCAATATCCTTCATAAAACGCATTGCAATAGAAGAAAGGGAATCACCGCTTCTTACAGTGTACTTTATACCAGTATTAATATATTTTTCAGGTATTTTTATTTTTTTGCCTTCACTAATTTTGCTAGAGCTGCTTAGATTGTTTATTTTAAGTATAGCCTTAGATAAAACAGGAATAGGACAGTTATCAGCATATTTTTCGCATATATCCTTTAGGGTTTCATCCTTTTCCACAGTGTAAATGATATACTTTTCTGTGCTTTCATCTTGATCATTGTTAAAAACATCTTCCTCTGAGGAAGGTTCTTTATTTGTAGTTGAGGTGTCGTCATCAATATCATCATTGTCATCGTCAATTATTACAGGACTGCCATTATTATTAGAGTTAGAAGTAGTATTATTGGCTAGCTCTGTAGTAGAATTGCTGCTTTGATTCATGGTTATAACAGAGTTATAGATACTCCATGTACATATGAGAATTCCTATTACTAATAGAATAACTAATCCAATCTTTTTATTTTTCTCCATCTTATCACTTCCTTTACCTTTGTATATCATAAATTATTGACAAGGTAAGGAAATTTATACAATGATATTTAATTTTTTTACAAAACTAGCTATCTATATCTTTTAGAGTAAATAAATAGAAGTTATCTTTATTTTTAACATAGTCAAAAACTTTGTCCTCATAGCCGCATTTACTAAACAAGCAATAGTACTTGTTTTTATACTTTAAGGTTTCAGACTTTAGAACAAGATTTTCTAGCACATCAACAGTGGTTAAGCTTTGGCTCCATTTGCATTCACCCACTAGTACACTATCATAACTAGTTGCCACTATATCCAATTGGGAGGGCTTCCTAAGCACTGGATTGTATCCAACCCAACTGCCAATAGTTTCAAAAACAAAAGGAAGCTTATATTCAGCATTTAGCCTTTTTAGGTACTCTGTTGATATTTCCTCAAAGACATAACCAATATGACTGTTTAAGTCTCTTTTTATTTTATTTTGAAACAAATAAACAATCATGTTCATATCGATTAATCCACGGTTTTTATAAATAAATCTGTACCAAAACCTAAAGAAATTATCTTCCAGTCTATAAAAGGTCCAAGGTCTTACTATACTCTTTCCTACTGACCGTCGGCGGCTAATTATATTTAGCTTTTTCAGCTTTTTTATCATTAAAATTAAATCTTCTCCAACAGACACATTCTTATTATGGAATCTCTCTAGATTGTAATCACCCTTAGAAAGTATTAATAAAATTTTACTGGCAAAATTAATATCATCAACCTGAGCTTTAAGATAATTTTCTGGTTCATTATATAAATAGGAGCTTTTATTTAAGATAAACTCCATTACATTTGACTCATAGTCCTTACTATAATCAAATTGCATTAAATATTGAGGTATACCACCTAAGGTAGAGTAATAGATAATTTTATCTTCAATGGAAAGATTGGGGAAAAACTGAGAGCTTTCATAAAAGCTAAAGGGTTCTATTTTAAATTGAGCAGTTTGCAGGCCATAAAGGGAGCTTTTTGGATTTAGGAAGGTCTTTTCCATGAATCCATTAGCGGAGCCGCTAATTATTAAAAAGATTTGAGTACCTTTAAAAAAGAATTCTATGGCTTTTTTCAGTTGAGATAGAAATAAACTATTGTTTTGAGCTATAAAGGAAAGCTCTTCTAAAACAACCACTAGCCTTTTATTTCCACTATTATCTGCAATTGCTTTTAAGCAGTTCTCCCAGCTAATAGTAAGGGGAGAGAGTTCTTCTATATTGAAGAAGCTACTTATTAATTTGTTAAAATTGTCCATAGCAGTAGCTTCAGTGCTTTCATCAAGAGCATAATAGAGACAATATTTATCCTTTATAAACTCCTTAATTAGAGCAGTTTTTCCAACCTTTCTTCGACCATATAATATTACTAACTGAAAGCCTTCTCTCATATATAATTTATTAAGTTGATCTAATTCAAACTTTCTTCCTACAAACATAGGTTTAGCACCTCCAAAGGGTTTCCTCACTTATATGATATGATAAGTAGCAAAAAATATCAATTTATTAAAAAAGGGCCACTACACTATATTTGTGAAGTAACCCCATGATAGGAAAAGATCAAATTATATTTTTGTTAAAAGATAAATAGATTCATTATAAATGGTGCTAGTATAGGTAAAAAAATAGCTGGAAGCAAATTTGCAACCTTGATTTCTGTTATTCCTAGTAAATTTAAGCCTAAGCCTATGATTATAAGACTGCCACAGGCTTCCATATTTAATTTTACTGCCTCTGTTAATAAAGGCACAAGAAAGGATGCTCCTAAGGTTATAGAGCCCTGATAAAGAAGTACTGCAAAGGAAGATAGCATTACGCCAATACCTAATGTGGAAGAAAAGATTATGGAGCTGATGCCATCTAATATAGATTTTGAAAAGAGAATTTTATGATCGTTTTGCAAGCCGCTTTGCAAGGAACCTACAATTGCCATAGCGCCAACACAATAAAGTAAGCTAGCGCTAACAAAGCCTTCTGATATCTTGCTATTAGACTTATTAAATTTTGCTTCTATTTTATCACCTAGATTTTTTAATGCCTTGTCAATATCTAATGCTTCTCCTATTAGCCCGCCTAGACACATACAGATAATAACAACCAAGGTGTTTTCTGCTTTTAATGAACCTTGAATACCAATCAATAGTACACATAAGGATACACCCTGCATAATGGTTTTATTAAATCTTTCGGAAATACCCCCTCTTAGTAATAAGCCTAAAGTTGAACCAGCAATAATTGCGAAAAAATTAACAATAGTTCCTAACATAACTACAAGCCCCCAAATTTCTTAAAGATAATAACTATTTTACAACAATAAATTGTAAAGTCAATATTTAGAGGTTGGTGCCTAGAAGTTGGATGTTAGATTTTTAATGTTTTGGGGATAGAAAAATGTCTGCTGCAAAGGAGGCTTTGATTTGCAGCAGACATTTTAATATTGGATTTATAAGATTCTGCTTTAGATGTAGCAGATCTTAAGCTTTTTTAGTAACGCTTTTTATGAGCTTAGCAATTTCATTTACTACAAGAGGCATTATGGATAGCATTGCTACAATAGCCCAATCCTTGATGTTTAAGTCATAAACATTGAATAGATTCCTTAAGAAGGGCACAGTTATTACTATATCTTGTAGCAATATACCTATAAGAATGGCGCCAATTAAATATTTATTGCTGAATAAGCCTACCTTGAATATAGATTTATCAGGATGTCTCATATTGAAGGAATGGAATAATTGAGATACACTAAGTACTACAAAAGCCATAGTTCTAGCATGTCTTAAAGCATCCTCTGTTATTTTTTCAGGGAACAGAGGGAATAGTGTTTCGGCACCACTGTATATTTTTGCACCAATTACGAAAGCTGCTAGGGTTAACAGTCCTATCAATAAACCGTTAAGTATTATCTTTATACCACCGCCATGTGCAAATAGACTTTCATCTGGATCTCTTGGCTTTTCCTTCATTACATCCTTATCACCAGGATCCATACCTAAAGACAAGGCTGGAAGGGTATCGGTAATTAGGTTAACCCATAGAATATGGATTGAAAGCAAAGGTGCTTCCCAACCTAAAAGTATAGCAAAGAATAGGGCAACAATTTCACCAGCATTACAAGATAATAGGAATAAGACGGATTTCTTTATGTTATTAAAGATGTTTCTACCTTCTTCAATAGCAGTAACTATAGTAGAGAAGTTGTCATCGGTTAGAACCATATCTGATGCACCTTTAGCAACGTCAGTACCAGTAATACCCATAGCAACACCGATATCTGCCATCTTTAAAGAAGGAGCATCGTTAACTCCATCACCAGTCATTGATACGATATTACCTTTTGCCTTAAAGGCCTTAACTATTCTGACCTTATGTTCTGGTGAAACTCTAGCAAATACTCTCAGGTCATCTATTCTGGAGCTTAGCTCTTCATCGGACATCTTGTCAAGCTCAGTGCCAAAGATAGCCTGAGATTCATCCTCAGCTATACCTAATTCCTTAGCAATAGCAAAGGCTGTATTTTTATGATCTCCTGTAATCATTATAGTCTTTATACCAGATTGATTGCAAAGGGCAATGGAATCCTTAACTTCTTCTCTAGGTGGGTCTATCATACCAACTAGACCAATGAAGGTTAAGTCCTTTTCAAGACTGTCTATTTCAACGTCGGTACTTTTGATTACCTTATAAGCTCCACCTAAAACTCTTAGGGCTTCATCAGACATAGCATTGGAGTTGCTCATTATATCAGCCTTAATATCATCGGTTAAAGGAACAATTTCGCCATTAATATAAGCCTTTGTACAAATATTTAATAGGTTATCTATAGCTCCTTTGGTCATTACATAATATTCGTCATTGTACTTATTTACTGTTGTCATCAATTTTCTATCAGATTCAAAAGGGATTTCCATAACCCTTTTATGATTTTTATTTAATTCCTCTGAACTTATATTGAATTTAACGCCCATTTCTAATAAAGCAATTTCTGTAGGGTCACCGGTTTTTGAGTTTTCTGTGTAAGTAGCGTCATTACAAAGCATCATATTTTCTAAAAGGAGCTTATGACCAGGCAGCTTTACATCTAAGGTTTTTATAGGACTTAAAACACCATCCACATAATACTTCATAACGGTCATTTTATTTTGAGTAAGGGTTCCAGTTTTATCGGAACAAACTATATTAACAGAACCTAAGGTCTCAACAGAAGGAAGCTTTCTAACTATAGCGTTTTTCTTTATCATTTTTTGAACCCCTATAGCTAGAACAATGGTTACAATAGCTGCTAAGCCTTCTGGTATAGCGGCTACAGCCAAGCTTATAGATATCAATAGCATTTCAAGAGGAGCCTTACCTCTTAAAATACCAACTATAAACATAACTATGCAAATTGTTATGGCACCAGCGCCTAGAAATTTACCAAGCTGAGCTAGCTTCTTTTGAAGGGGAGTAAGCTCATTCTCCTGCTCATCAAGCATTTTAGCTATTTTACCTATTTCAGTATTCATACCAGTTCCAACAGCGATACCCACTCCACGACCATAAGTAGCTAAAGTAGACATAAAGGCCATATTTTTCTGATCACCAAGGGGAGTATCCTCTGCATCCAAATTAACCGATGCATCCTTGTCAACTGGAACAGACTCTCCAGTCAAGGCTGATTCCTCTATTTTTAAATTTGCGGTTTCAATAAGTCTTATATCACAGGGGATATATCTTCCAGCGTCAATAATCACAATATCGCCAGGAACTATTTCTTCCGATTGTATTTCAATTAGTTCACCATTACGCTTAACAATTGCTTTTGGAGTCGATAATTTTTTAAGAGCCTCAAGGGATTTTTCAGCCTTTGACTCCTGAATTACACCAACTACTGCATTAATTATAACAACTATAGCAATAACTATGGCATCACTAGGCTCATCCAAAATTACTGAAATAACTGCTGCAGCTAATAATATATAGATTAGTACATCATTTAATTGGGCTAACAACATTTGCAATATAGTCTTTTTCTGTTTTCCCTGTAATTTATTTAATCCATACTTTTCTCGTCGTTTACACACTTCTTCATCTGTTAATCCGTTTACGATGTCTGCACCAATCTCCTGAACAATTGATTCTTGACTTTTCATAAACCACTTCAATGAACAACACCCTTTCTTTATGCTTGTTTTTTCGATTTTCTTAAGATTACTTCGGTAATTTAGAGCAGGTAGCTGAAAAAGTACCAAAAAAGACCTTTGTCTCACAATAATTTCTAGTGAAACAAAGGTCTTGCTATCTCTAGAGTAAAATTTAAGTTAAAAACTTAAATTTCTATTCGAGCTAACTATCCGGGCTTCCGCCGTAATGACGAATAGTTAAAGGCCTATGCCTAGCTACTCCCCTTTTCACAGAAATTATAGCATATGGTGGAAAAATAATCAATATTTATATGTTAATATTATGTCACTAAATATAATGACTCTAAAAATTAAAAAAATACGGTGGAATAATAAGATTTTAGCGTTCTAAAGAAAATATCCATATTATAAAATTTAGAAATTGTGGATAACTCATATGATAGCAGGTTCCAGATGTCTTATATCTGCTATCTTAGTTCTGACCTCTCACTTCAAAAATGCAGTAGCACATTTTCGTTGACAACTAAATTAAGGAAGCATATAATGAATATATGAACAATGATTCATATATTCAAATTAGAGGTGAAGGTTATGGGTGAAAAGGATTATTTAGATACCTGCAATTGTTCAATTATACATCAGGATATAGTAGACAAGGTAAAAGAGCATATACCAGATGAAGAGCTACTTTATGACCTGTCAGATTTATTTAAAGTTTTTGGAGATACTACAAGAATAAAAATACTATGCGCCTTGTTTCAATCAGAGATGTGCGTTTGTGATATTGCCGCTCTTCTTAATATGACCCAATCAGCAATATCTCACCAATTAAGAATTTTAAAGCAAGCAAGATTAGTTAAATTTAGAAAGGAAGGTAAAGTAGTTTATTATTCCTTAGATGATGATCATGTTAAGAGTATATTTGACCAAGGGCTAAGTCACATATCTGAGAAAAGGTAATGGCTGAAATGGGGGATATAAAATGGATAATAAAAAAATAGATAGCAATAGCAAGCTAAAAAGAGAATTCATTTTAGAAGGTCTAGATTGTGTTAATTGTGCTTCAAAAATAGAGCAAAAAGTAGCACATATAAAAGGAATCAATTTTGCCAGTGTCAATTTTCCAACTAAGACCTTAACTATAGAAATAGAGGAAAATAGTGATGTAGATAATTTAATTTTCTTGATTACCAAAACTGTTTCAGAAGTAGAAGCCCATGTGAAGGTAAAGGAGAAGGTTAAGGAAACTAGCAATAAAATTGACTTTAACTTAAAGGGATTAGACTGTGCTAACTGTGCTTCAAAAATTGAAAAAGAAGTTCAGAGGCTAAAGGGCGTAGAAGCTGCTACTGTAGATTTTGTCAATACTAAATTGACAGTTCACATGGGAAAAGATACTTCTAAAAGAGAGCTTATAGATAAGGTTAAGTTAATAGTAAGGAGCCATGAACCAGAGGTAGAGGTAACAGAGCTGAAAAATAAAAGGAGCAATAAAAACAAGGAAGAGGAAATTGAAGAAAAAGGAGAACTCATAAGATTAGGCATAGGTGCTTTGATTTTTATATTAGCTGTAGCTTTTGACTTTCCTCAGACTATAGAATTAAGTATTTTCCTTATAAGCTATATTCTTGTTGGTGGAGAGGTGGTTTTAAGAGCTGGTAAGAATATTTTAAAAGGTGAAATCTTTGATGAGAACTTTTTAATGTCCCTTGCTACTATAGGAGCTTTTCTTATTAAGGAATATCCTGAAGCTGTGGCGGTTATGCTTTTTTATCAGGTGGGAGAAGTTTTTCAGGATATGGCCGTTAATAGATCGAGAAAGTCTATAACAGCCTTAATGGATATTAGACCTGACTTTGCTAACCTAAAGGTAGAGGATGAGATAAAAAAGGTTTCTCCAGAAGAGGTAGCCATTGGGGATTTAATAATAGTTAAGCCTGGTGAAAAGGTACCGCTAGATGGGATAGTGGTTGATGGAACTTCCATGGTGGATACCTCGGCCTTAACTGGAGAGTCGGTACCTACGAAGGTTGTGGCTGGTGATACGGTTCTAAGTGGAGTAATTAACCAAAATGCTGTATTGACTATAAAAGTAGAAAAGGAATTTGCTGATTCTACCGTAGCAAAAATACTAGATTTAGTAGAAAATGCAGGCAGTAAGAAGGCACCTACAGAAAAGTTTATAACTAAGTTTGCAAGAATATATACTCCAGTAGTAGTGTTCTTAGCCTTAGCTTTAGCTGTAATTCCACCGCTTGTTATTGATGAAGCGACTTTTTCTCAGTGGATATATAGGGCCTTATCCTTCTTGGTTGTATCTTGCCCTTGTGCCTTAGTGGTATCTGTACCTTTGGGTTTCTTTGGTGGAATTGGAGCAGCCTCAAAAAATGGTGTATTGGTTAAAGGTGGAAATTATTTAGAAGCCCTGAATAATGTTGAAATGGTTGTATTTGATAAAACAGGAACCCTAACAAAGGGAGTCTTTGAGGTAACTGAAATAAAGACAGAAAATAACGTGGATAAGGATGAGCTTTTAAGATATGCTGCCTATGCTGAAGTATTTTCTAATCATCCTATTGCAGCTTCAATCCAAAAGGCCTACGGCAAAGAAATAGTGAAAAGTGCTATCAGTAACCATGAGGAAATCTCAGGATTAGGAGTTAAGGCTATAGTAGAAGGAAAAGAAATTTTAGCTGGTAACTATAGGTTAATGAGCAAAGAAAATATCCCCTCTACAGAAGTTGATAGTATTGGCACTGTAGTTCATATAGCTCTTGATAAAAAATATATAGGCTATATAGTGATTTCAGATGAAATTAAAGAAGATTCTGCAAAGGCTATAAAAGCTTTGAAAGGATTAGGCGTAAGAAAAATAGCTATGTTGACTGGTGATAATAGAGCAGTAGCAGATAAAATTGCAAGAGAACTAAATTTGGACGAGGTATATGCTGAGCTATTACCAAATCAAAAGGTAGAGATGCTTGAAGTCTTGGAAAATGAAAAAGACAGCAAGGGTAAGTTAATCTTTGTAGGAGATGGAATTAACGATGCACCAGTGTTGGCAAGAGCTGATATAGGTATAGCAATGGGAGGTGTAGGCTCCGATGCAGCCATAGAAGCCTCTGATATTGTTATTATGACCGATGAGCCCTACAAGTTAGCTGACGCAATAAAAATAGCAAGACGGACAAGAAAAATAGTTTTGCAAAATATCTGCTTTGCTTTAGGGGTTAAGGTGCTAATTCTTCTGTTGGTGGCCTTAGGTTTAGGAACAATGTGGGAAGCAGTATTTGGCGATGTCGGTGTTACAGTAATTGCGGTTTTCAATTCCATGAGGGCTTTAAATACGAAAAAATTATAAATTATAAGAAAAATTTCAGTCTACGGGCTGAAATTTTTCTTTCCCTATAAATATGAAATTCAAAATTATGATATACTAGGTAAACTTCCAATAACTAGTTTGATGCTTTTTATGAATAAATACTATACTTAACCAATCAAATATAATAAAATAAGCTTAGACAAGCTTACCATAGATGAAAGAGGGAGAAGGCTATGAGGCATCTATTTATAATAAACCCTCAAGCAGGTAAAGGAAAAACTAAAGAGATAATTCTGATGAAAGAAAAAGCCTGTAAGAAGGAGTCTGTAGATTACATTATTGAATTTACAAAGAGAGTTGGTCATGCTAAGGAAATAGCTAAGGAGTATACTAGTAAAGAAGCTATGAGAGTATACTCTGTAGGTGGAGATGGTACATTAAATGAAGTTCTTAATGGTATGGCTGAAAGTGACAGCAGCCTAGCAGTAATTCCTAGTGGTAGTGGAAATGACTTTATTCGAAGCATAACAGATAAGGAAGATTTAGAAGAAATCCTAACTTCTAGTATAAAAAGTGAATTTGAATTGGTGGACTTGGGAAAATGTAATGATAAATACTTTATTAATATTGCTTCTGTAGGTTTAGATGCTGAAATAGTCTATAACTCTATAAAGCTTAAAAGATTACCCTTTATACCATCAAAGTTTGCTTATTTACTTAGTATATTTACCACAGTATTCGGATATAAAAGCAAAAAGCTAAATATTCAGTTAGATGATAAAAATATATATGAAAAAACCTTACTAACAGCTGTGGCTAATGGTAAATATTATGGAGGCGGTATGAAGGTAGCGCCAAGGGCTGAATTATGTGATGGTAGCTTTGAAATATGCCACGTAAAAGAAGCAAGTCCTTTTAAAATAATCAGACTGTTTCCAAGATTAATTAAAGGGGTTCATGATACGATAAAAGAAGTAACCTTTTATAAAGGAAAGAAGATAAAAATTGAATGTGAGGAAGAGATGTCGGTAAATATTGATGGAGAGTTGTTTAGGGCTAAGGATATAAGCCTAGAAATACTTCCTAAAGCTATTAGGATTGTAAGACCCTGAAGAATAAAAAGGAATTATTAGATACTTGGAGCATAGATTTATTTAGGGAGTGATAAAGTTGAAGTTTTTATGGTATAGTTACTTTGGAGTATACTTAAGTTTAAATAGTATAGCCTTAATAAAGGTGAAATACTTGCAAAAAAAGAATCCTGAGAAGGCCGCTAATTATGCCTTTAAAAAGGTTAAAAAAATGACTAACCATATATTGAAGATTACCAGAACGAATTTTGAAATATATGGTGAAGAAAACATACCTGATGAGCCTTGTGTTTTTGTATCAAACCATCAAGCAATTTTTGACGTTTTTGCACTATTGGCATCTATGAAGCATGTTACAGGCTTCATTGCTAAAAAGGAAATAGCAAAGCTACCACTAATCCCTACTTGGGTAAGGGCTATTGGAACTGTTTTTATAGACAGAGAAAATATAAAAGAGGGTATAAAGGCTATAAATGAAGGAGCTGAGAATATAAAGAAAGGTTATTCCATGGTTATTTTTCCTGAAGGAACAAGAAGTTTAAGCTCAACTATGGGAACTATGAAGAAGGGAAGCTTAAAAATGGCTTTAAAAGTAGAAGCTCCAATTGTACCAGTATCAATTGATGGAACCTATAGAGTTTTAGAGGTAGGTAACAAAGTAAGTGGTCATACAATAAAAATTATGTTCCATAAGCCAATACAAACTGCTGGGTTATCTAAGGATGAGCAGAAAAACCTTACAGAGCAGGTGCAGGCAATAGTGGAAGAAGGACTAAAAAAATTGACAAACTAGTATTTATTAAATCTATAAATTACTGTATAACCATAAAGGGCTGCTGCACAGAACTGACATGCTGGATGTGCAACAGCTTTTTACTAGAAATGTTTACTATTGCTTGTCCTAATATTGCTACTTGTTCATCAACACTTATTTGAAATAAAGCAATATAGAGAAGAAATACATATCCCCACCTCTAAGTACTATATGATAAAAAGCAAAATGCCTAACACGTTACAAAAAGCTGTTGCACAACCAACACAATTGTTAGTTATGCAACAGCTTTTTCTTTCATCGGAAGTTTTTATTGAAAAATATTTACCACATTGGACTAATCCTCCTTGATATACTTTAAGGATTTGATCCATCACTCCCATCTTTAAGTATTATTAATAGTTCCATACTTTATAAAGGTTTTAATAAAATATCTGGTGGTATCATCTCCTATCTTATAAATTAGATAATTGCTGATCCCCCCTTACCTTTTTATAATATGGAATATATAATTTTATTAAGAAGCAAATTAAATATTGATTTGATGGAAGTTGTTAATAATATTATAAGAAAAATATATTAATAAGTCAATGATATATTTAGAAAATTCAGAAAATTCAATATATAAATTTTGAGTATTTTCGTAACTAAAATTAAAAATATTAAGAAGGAAATATAAATATATAAGAAAAAATCGAAATATAATATTGATTAAAATCAATCAATAAAATACAATGAAATAGATGTTGGAAATACCAAAACAAAATCATATATGGCTGCCTTGGTGTATTTAGCCAGCAACTAAGATAACTAAAAGGAGGCTTTAACTATGAGCAACAGTGTTATTGATAATCTTTCAATTAATACGATAAGAATGCTAAGTATTGAAGGAATTCAAAAATCCAAGTCAGGACATCCAGGATTACCATTGGGAGCAGCACCGATGGCCTATACCTTATGGTCAAGGGTTATGAAACATAATCCCAGCAATCCAAATTGGGTAAATAGAGATAGATTTATACTTTCTGCAGGACATGGTTCAATGCTTTTATATTCATTATTGCATCTATTTGGATATGGGCTTAGCATAGAGGATTTAAAAAATTTCAGACAATGGGGAAGCAAAACACCTGGTCATCCAGAGTATGGTCATACTGTAGGTGTAGAAGTAACTACAGGACCATTAGGACAAGGAATAGCTAATGCTGTAGGTATGGCTATGGCAGAGGCTCATCTTGCAAGCATATTTAACAAGCCAGGTTTTGATATAGTAGATCATTATACCTATGCCTTAGCAGGAGATGGTTGCATGATGGAGGGTATTGCTTCAGAAGCAGCATCTTTAGCTGGAACCTTAGGACTAGGTAAGCTAATAGTATTGTATGATTCAAATAATATTTCTATTGAAGGAAGTACAGATATAGCCTTTAGAGAAAAGGTTGGCGATAGATTTAAGGCTTATGGCTGGCAGGTATTATTCGTGGAAGACGGTAACGATGTAGAAGCTATCAATAAGGCCTTACTAGAAGCAAAGGCAGATAAGGATCATCCAACCTTAATTGAAATAAAGACAAAGATTGGATATGGCTCTCCAAAAGAAGGAAGCGCATCATCCCACGGAGAACCTCTAGGTGAGGAAAATATAATCAAGACAAAGGAATTCTTTAAATGGAATTACGGAGAAGAATTCCATGTACCACAGGAAGTTAGAGACCATATGGCACAATTACAGGAAGAAGGAAGAAAGGCAGAAGCTCAGTGGAATACCCTCTTTGAAGCTTACAAAAAGGAGTATCCAGAGTTAGCAAGACTTTGGGAAGTATACCATAGCAAGGAGCTTACTGTAGATCTATTAAAAGAGGATAAGCTGTGGAAGTTTGAAGGAAAAGCTGCTACTAGAAGTTCCTCTGGAGAGGTATTAAATAGACTAACAGAATATATTCCAAATCTATTTGGAGGATCTGCTGACTTAGCTCCTTCAACTAAGACCTATATGAAGGGTAAAGGAGATTTCTCAGCAGAAGATAGAACAGGTGCTAACTTACATTTTGGTGTAAGAGAGCATGCTATGGCTGCTATAGCTAATGGAATTGCTGTACATGGAGGTTTAATTCCTTATGTATCCACCTTCTTTGTATTTAGTGATTACATGAAGCATGCTATGAGATTGTCAGCACTTATGAAGCTTCCTGTAATTTATATACTAACTCACGATAGTATTGGAGTTGGAGAAGATGGCCCAACCCATGAGCCAATAGAGCATTTAGCATCATTAAGAAGCATACCAAACTTTATAACATACAGACCAGCTGATGCAAGAGAAGTAGCAGCTGCTTGGTGCTCAGCTTTAACAACAAAGGATGCTCCTACAGCCTTAGTGTTAAGCCGTCAAGATTTACCGCTATTAGAGGGAAGCTCTGCAGAAGCTCTTAAGGGTGCCTACATTCTTAAGGACTACAGCAATGGTATGCCAGATGTAATTTTAATGGCTACTGGTTCAGAGGTTCAGCTTATAGTTGAAGCCGCTAAAAAGTTAAATGAAAAAGGAATAAAGGCTAGAGTTGTTAGTATGCCTTCTTTAGAAATTTTCGAAAGACAAAGCGCAGAATATAAAGAAGCTATTTTACCAAAGGCAGTTAGAAAGAGAGTGGCAGTAGAGGCTGCAAGCTCCTTTGGATGGCACAAATACGTTGGTCTTGATGGAGCAATTGTATCTATTGATACCTTTGGTGCATCAGCTCCAGGAAATCTGCTATTTGAGAAGTTTGGTATTACAGTAGAAAAGGTAGTAGAAGCAGCAGAAAGCCTTAAATAATAAATGGGAGACTTTGAGTCTCCCTTCTTTATTAAATAGAAAATTTATAAAATCACCGCTCATAGGAAAAAATAAATTCGAGTTTCTTGATGAGAGGTGATATTTTTGAAGCGGCTATTTATTAAAGATATAAAAGATGGGGCTAAGGTTAATGATACCTTCATGGTAATGAAAAAGCTAGCTTTTGATGGAGAAAATGTAACAGCCTTTATAGGTGATAAAACTGGTGAAATGAGGGCTTTAATTTGCAATAAAAGCAATAGTATAAAAGTAGGAGATGTAATAACTATAAAAGGGACAAAGGATGGAATCCTTAAGGCTTCCGAGTTTAAACTAGAAAAGAATTACAAGCTAGATGACTTTCTCCCATCTATAAGTAGACCTATAGATGAATTAATGCAAGAGCTAGAGGATATAACCTCAGAAGAATTCAAGTCAAAGGAAAGTCAAAGTTTAAATCAGTATTTTTTTTCTAATCCAGACTTTGTTAAAAGATTTAAATATGGTATTGGTGGTTTAAATCAACATCATAATTATCGAGGTGGCTTGCTAGAGCATACACTAAATGTGGTATATCTAACCAAGATGTTGGCTTATAGATACGATTGTCGCTTTAAGGAAATAGCTATTTTAGCTGCAAAGCTTCATGATATTGGTAAAATTGAGGAATATTATACGGAGGGACCCTTTAAAGTTACCATGAGAGGTGAAATGGAAGGGCATATTGTAATAGGTATGGGTATGATTGAAGAGGCCTTTAAAGCTGGTGGGAATATTTATAGTGAAGACTTTAAACATCGTTTAAGGGGTTGTATAGTGCAACATCATGGAAAGGTTGAGTACGGCTCTCCTAAGGCGCCTAACACAGAGGAGGCCTATATAGTTCACTTTGCAGATTATGTGGATGCTACTATGAACAAAATTGGGCAAATCAAAGACTTGTTGGAACCAGATACTTGGTCTGATTATGATAGAAGGATTGGTAGTAGGCTATATTATTAAATTATATATTCTTAGTAAAAAATGCTAACAATATAAGGTTAGCATTTTTTGCTAAGATTCCAATAGGATTTCTGTGGTCTATAGCTTAAAATCCTTAGTTAACCTTTACATAATTCCCTGTATGATGATATGATAGATATATAGGACGGAGATATATCAATAAAGCTTGGAGGTAGTAAAAATGAGGAATAAAGCTGATCATATCATTGGATTAATAGGGAAGTCAGGTAGTGGGAAGACTACATTACTCCAGCACTTTAGAGAAAAAGGCTTTAACGTTATTGAAAGCTATACCGACAGGCCTAAAAGATTTGAAAATGAAACAGGACACGTATTTATCTCAAAGGATGATATAGAAAAATATAAGGATGAGATGATAGCCTATACTTTTTTTGATAATCATCATTATTTCGCTACTAGAAGTCAATATAGAGGTAAAGGAATATCCTTTTATACTATAGATCCAGTGGGTGTCATTGAATTAGAGAGATTGGTTACAGATGCTAAGTTAACATTTATTTATATTGAGGTAGACGAAGCAATCAGAAAGGAAAGGATTCTTAATAGACATCTAAAAGGAAATAAAAAACTTGATGAGGCTAGCCTGAAAAAGGCGGAAGAGGAAGTAGAAAGAAGAATAAAGCATGATAGAGAAGTTTTTTCTACCATAAAGTGTAATTATGTAATAGATAATAATGGTAGCGCTGAAGAAACAATTGAAAAAATTGAGAAGCTGCTAGAAAGTATAATATAATTAATTAAATGCAAACTGCTAAGGAGGTGCCTTTTGGTACCTCATTAATTTTAGGTTTGGAGGCGTTTATGAACACAGTAAAAATAATACATTGTAGTGATTTTCATTTTGATACTCCCTTTAAGGAATATGAAAAAGACATGGCAGAAAAAAGAAAAGAAGATCTTAGAGAAACCTTTACTAATATAATCAGATTGGCTAAGGATGAAGGAGTACAGCTAATATTAATAGCTGGCGATATTTTTGACAATTCCACTGTAACCTATGAAACCATAAGTACTATGAAAAGGCTTTTTGAGCAGGCACAACCTATTCATATTTTTATTAGTGCTGGCAATCATGATCCATTAAACAGCAATAGCTATTATAAGACTGTAAGCTGGCCGGACAATGTACATATTTTTAGCACTGACATGGAAAAAGTTGAGATAGAGGAACTAGGCCTAAGGGTATATGGAAGATCCTTTGGCAGTAGCTATGAAAGGGAAGGTTTCCTAAGAAACTTTACCGTAGAAGACCCTGCAAAGCTTAATATTATGGTGCTTCATGGAGATGTGATACAGGGAAATGGCAGCTCTGCTTATAATCCCATCACAGAGTCAGACATTTATAATAGTGGATTGGATTACTTAGCCTTAGGACATATTCATCAATTTTCAGGAATCCAGCGCAAGGGTAATACCTATTGGTCTTATTCAGGTTGTGCTGAAGGAAGAGGTTTTGATGAGCTTGGTCCTAAAGGCATAGTTATAGGAGAAATCGGAAAGGGTTATGCAAAATTAGAATTTCAAGAAATCTGCAAAAGACGTATACAGGTATTAGAGGTAGATATTTCTGAAGCTGAAAATTATGATGATATTATTTTAGCTATAAATAAAAAGCTTGGGTTACATGATGAAGGACAGGATAAGGCTGAAATATTAGATAATATTAAAAGAGACATATATAAAATAATTCTACAGGGAGAAATTGATGAAGAATTTATTATAAATAAGTCAGTGTTGGAGGAAAAATTACAGGAAAATTTCTATTATGCTAAAATTGTAGATTTATCTGAAGTAAAAATAGATTACAATGCTTTGGCAGAAGAATTCAATCTTAAGGGAGTCTTTGTTAAGAAGATGCTGGAAAGGATAAGCTTAGCAAAAAGTAAAGAAGAGGAAGATAAGCTAAGACTAGCATTAAGAATAGGCTTGGAAGCCCTAGACTATAGGCAGGTGAGAAACCATGAAGATTAGGAGCATATATATTAAGAGCTTTGGAAAATTAAAAAATTTAAATTTGGAATTTCAAGATGGGCTCAATATTATATATGGAAGCAATGAGTCAGGAAAGAGCACTATACAGCATTTTTTAAAGGCCATGTTCTATGGTATGAATTCACAGAAGAGGGCTATTGCCGATAACGAGCGGAAGAGATTTATTCCTTGGAATGACACCCGAGCTGGAGGACAGCTGATCTTTCAAGATGAGAATGGAAAGGAATATGTCATTGACAGAAGTTTCGGAACTCTAAAAAAAGAGGATAACACAACTATTTATAATTTTATTACTGGTCAAGAGGCTGTATTTTTGGATAATTACCAGCCAGGAAAAGAGATATTTGGTCTTGGGGAAGATGCCTTTGAAAAAACCTTGTTCATTAAGCAGTTAGGTGCAAAGGTTGCTATGGATAAGGAAGATGAAATCATGAAAAAACTCTCAAATATACAGGAGAGTGGACAAGAGGATCTTTCGTATAATAAGGCAAGAATTGCCCTAGAAAACTATAAAAAATCATTAAGGGGTTCTAGAAAGCAAGGAAAGCTTGATATATTAGAAGATAAAATTATGACTTTAAGAATTGAACAGCAGGAGCTAGAAGCCTTACACCAAAGCAACATAGAAGATAGCAAATATCTTCAAGAATCCTTGAATAAAATTCAAATTTTAGAGCATAATTTAGAACAGGCCTTAAAACGAAAGAATGAATTTAAAAATTCTTCCCTTCCTAGTGAGGAAGAAAGAAAATTCAAAGAGAAATATTTTGAGGGAACTATAAAGGAAGCAGAAGAATTGATATACAAGGCTACAGAGGTCTATGTCATATATAAAGAAAGATATGAAGCTTTTAAAACCTCAGAGGAGGAAGGGAATAAACTAAAGGGATTGCTAGATATAGAACTAGCAGAACTTAAGCACTATGAAGGTTTTCAAGGTTTAGAAGAGAATATTGAAAGGAAGATTAATACCTTAGCGGTTGAAAAAAAGGAATTAGAGGGAATTCTTCAGCAGCAGTCCTTGCTACAGGATGAAGTAAGAGCCCTTCAAGGACGTATAGCATATCTTAACAATGAACTCAAAGAGGATGGAAAACTTATAGATATAACTACTGAGGAAGAAAATAATCTAATAAAGCTTGAGGAAAGGTTGCAAAGTCTGTCCCATGCTATAGAGGCAGAGCAATTAAAGGATAACAAGGAGATAAAAAGGGATATTTTAAAGGATAAGAGCAGTAATTTTAGGTTCTTGATGTTAGCAGGTTTTTTGATGAGTTTGGCAATGATATATGGAGGAATTTCTAAGAGCTTGCCAGCAGTTATTATTGGGCTAGTAGGACTATTAACAGCAATATATGGCTATAGCCAATATAAAAAGGCAAATAGTCAACTACTGGCATTGACTAAAAAGGCTTCAGAGGAAATTGAGCTTATATTAAAAGAAAAGGAAGAAGTAGAACAGAAGCTGATGGACTTATATAATAAATATCAGGTTAAGAGTTATATGGACCTAAAGACTAAGCTAGACGGTTGTAGAAGCACCATTAGTACCATAGAAGGAATTAAGGGTAATATTTTAGTGAAAGAAAAACAGCTTGAAAAATTAAAAGCCATAAAAGCAGAGGAAGCTATAGATAAAATAGAAAAGTACTTTTTAAAAATCTTTAGCCAGTGTAATTGTGCTGACTTAGATGACTTTTTCCAAGGCTTAAAGGTATATAATGATATTCAATTTACTGTATTTAAGCTACAGGACCAATATAAGAATAAGAAAGATGAAATGGAAAAGAAATATGAAACCTTAACCAGTGCAGAAAAGGAACTTAAGTATTATTTATCTAGATTCAAGACCTTTGATAGCACTAAAGATAATAATATAGTTTATTATGAAACCTTTATAGAGAACGTAAAAGAAGTGCTAGAAAGTCTAAGAATAAGTCAAGAGGAGGAAAGTAAAAGGCTTACTAATCTTATAGATTGCTTAGACGAAGAAATAGCGAGCCTAAATAGAGAGATTACTGTAGGCAAAGAATTTAAAAAGGATATAGAACATAAAATAGAAACTAGATTTAATAATAAGAGGGAGCTTTGGATAGTAGAGGAGGAGCTTGAGCAATGTAGAGAGCAAATAGCAAAACTAAAAAAACTATATGAAGCTTCTGACATAGCTTCCAATGTATTAGAAGAGGCCTTCCAAGAGGTACAAAGCAATTTCATTCCTAGCCTAAATACAGAAGTTGCAAATATATTAGCTAAGGTTACAGCAGGCAAGTATAATAAGGTAACGGTTTCGCCTATGAATAATTATGAAATAAAAGTCCAGCATGAGGAATCCTTAAGATGCTTAGATTTTCTCAGCGGTGGTACCTTTGATCAGGTTTACTTCTCCTTACGGTTAGCCCTATGCAATTTAATATTTAAGGGGAAAAGTATACCGGTTTTTTTGGATGACACCTTTATACAGTATGATGAGCATAGACTAAATAATGTTATGAAGTTTTTACAAGAGTATTCTAAGGACCATCAAGTTATGATTTTTACTTGTAGAAAGCTTCCATTAAAAGAGACAATAAATTTAGATATGATTCAATGATTTGCTAGAATTTTACTACCAAAGTTTATTAATATGAGATTATATGTTATAATAGTTTTATAATTTTGAAAAGAAGGTGATATTGTGGAAAATTTGTATGTAAAGAGTGAAAGTAATTTTATAACTAAAACCTTGCTAATTATGGCTTTAGGTTTATTGGTAACCTTTGCTATGGCAGTAGGAACTCAGCTTTTTATCACAACTAATGAAAAATTATTGATATCAATAATACCATTTATATTTGTAGGATTGATTTTAGAATTGGTGGTGGTATGGTATCTAAGCAAAAGAATTGATAGACTTAGCATTACTGCTGCTAGAGCTTGGTTCTTTGTATATTCATTATTGAACGGCTTTACTTTAAGTATTGTATTTTACTCTTATGGACTTGGTACCGTATCTGTAGCCTTTGGTTTATGCTCACTAATGTTCTTCTGCTCAGCTATGATAGGTATGACTACTAAGAAGGATTTGACTGTTTTAGGCAGAGTTTTAATGATGGGAGTAATAGGTCTTCTCTTAATTGGAATTGTAAATATAATAATACCTAGTGCCTTCAATGGTATGAACAGATTCATAGCTCTATTAGGTATTGCAATATTCTGTGGTTTAACAGCATATGATATGCAAAAGATTAAGTATTTTCATCAAAGTGCTTACGCCTATGACGAAACATATAGAAACAAGTATGCAATTATTGCTGCTTTAAATTTATATCTTGACTTTATAAATATTTTTCTATACCTCTTAAAGCTACTTAAAAATAGAAGATAATTCAAACAAAAGGCTTGTTCTTAGTTTGCTAAGAACAAGCCTTAGTTATATATGATTTTTTATAGCTGCTAAAAACTACTCCCATTCTTCCACATTTTCTATTCCTCCAAATTGCTCCACAGCCCATTGAATTGCTTCCTCAGCATCATCAAATTCCTTATTAGTATTGCTTACATAGATGGATTCATCATCCTCATAGGCTTGTATACTTATTTCTCGTATGCCGTCAGTTAATCGGATTTCTCCATTTTGCTGTAAGCCTTCAATCATTTCTTGAATTAAGTCATCACCATACATCAATAGGACCTCCTATAAGATAATTATATGTTAATATATGACAGGGGCTAAAAGTTATATAACACTTATTTTAATTTTATATTAAATTTATAAACACTATTATAGTTACCATTATACGCTAGATAAACATTACCGGTTCCTTGATTATATATTATAGAATATACGGTAGAATCTTCCTTTACTGCTCTTAGGATATCCATAGCAGCTATCTCATCTATATTGCTTTTGTTGGAGCTAAGCATATTATAAGCAGTATTATATCTCTCCTTACCTTTCCCTGGCCTTTCTTTATCAGATAAATAAAAATTTGTGACAACTTGAAAGCTTTCCTCTGAACTGATTACTTTCATTTCACCACTTATATACTCAACTACAACAGAATTACCCAAGGCATCAGCAATAAAGAAGTGAACAGAACCATCGAAGCAATTATAGTTTTTCATTTGTGCTAAAGCTTCTTCAACGGTAGCTGCCTTATCTAGTAATAATCTAAGCACCTGCCACCGACCTAATATAGGTTTAGAGCTATCATATTCTACTTTTTCATTAGGTACATTTAAAGTAGCCACTACTAGACCCTTTTCATTCATTCCATCTCGGGGTACATAGGGAGCCCGTAATAAAGGAGACCTTCCCTGGTATCTCTTTAAAGACACAAGCAGCTTATCATTATCATTAGTTAAGCCTAAGGTGGTGAGTTCAACTATGGAGATGGAAGAGTAACCTTGTGAAGGATTAGTATAGAGAGCAAGTACTGGATGTTTTCCCTTTAAGTCTAAGTTTCTAGCAAAGAGCATACAGCCCTTATTATCAAAGGTAGAAAAGGCACTACATTCTTCAGCCTCATAATAAGTTGCAGTATCTTTAATTTCTGGAGCATATACTGCGGTACTATCATTGCTGGTAAAGGGAACAGCAGTGGTTTTATCTATGAAATTAAATAATTCCTTAATATCCTCTGAGCCAACCTTTAAGTAATTGTCCAATTTATAATCTAGTTTATAGGTCATAAGATATACTCCGTCCTGACTAAGTACTTTGAGGGAGCTAAGAGTCCTATATCTGTTAATTTTAATTTTTAATAGGGGAGTACTATATAAAAGCATTAATAATAATATTAAACATAAAATAGTTTCTTTCTTTTTTAGCTTAAAACCATTATTCTTATTCATATCTACCTCCCATATGTATTTTTTAGTTTCAAATCTGCTAAAACTCTACTTAGAGCTGCATTTTACAGTATATTTCCTTTACTTAAATCTTATTACTATAAAATTTACTATTGAAAAATTCTGTCGACATGATAAAATAAACCTTGTCGGTATTCCTAAACATAAGTGGGAAACTGAACGTTAAAAAATTATCAATCAAAAATACGACTTATATCCCAAAAGGGAATAAGAGCGAGGAGGAATCAAATGTTAAATCAAAATGCATCAAGAAGAATTAGCACAAACATGATGGTGAAAGTTGGATTACTATCGTCTATATCTATAGTAATGGGACTTTCCGGTTTGGGATTTATCCCAATTCAACCATTTAAACTCACTATTATGCACCTACCAGTAATTATTGGCTCAATATTGTTAGGACCTTTAGCAGGAGCCTTTATAGGGTTAATCTTTGGATTGTTTAGCATTTATCAAAATATTGTCAATCCTACTGTAGTGTCCTTTGCATTTTATAATCCTTTAGTATCGGTTTTACCAAGGATTTTGATAGGAATTGTTCCATTTTATGTGTACAAGTATATTTCAAAACTTGGTAAACGTATAGGGGGATCTATAGGAAATGCTATTGGGGTTGCTATTGGAGCCGCTGTTGGTTCACTAACTAACACCGTTGGAGTTCTAGGTATGATTTACATATTATACTTAGAAAGATACATCTCGGCCAAAGGTGTAACAGGGAAGGCTTTCTTTGGAGCGGGAGCTGTAAATGGACTATTAGAAGCTGTATTAGCTATATTGCTTGTAACTCCTATTGTTCTTTCAATTAATCAAATTAATAAAAGTAGACAAGATTAGGCTTAGAGACCCATTAGGGTCTCTTTATTTTACAATCAAAATCTGTTTTGCAACCAACCATTGTCTAGATGTGCAACAGATATTTATGTATAAGTATTTTTTTAGCTAAGAAATAATTAAAAAAGGGGCTTCTTTGCCACAGGCATAATGTCATTATAGATATAATTGGTAATATGATTTGCTGTAGTCTCTATATCAGGCTTCATGGTTAAATACCAGGTACCTGAAATAATAGTTCCCATACAGTAGCCATCTATTGGAAATCTCATTTGCTCTAGTGGAGGTGGAGAAAGCAACAAAGAAGAACCAAGAACAAGAATATCGTTAGTTGATATATTAGTGCTTACGTAAGGAGTAAGCTTCCACACAAAGCTTGTAAAACTAGTAATATCGATTTTCTTGATTTTATCAAATAAGGCTGATAATACCTTTCTTTGCCTTGCTGTTCTTTCAAATTCTCCTGAGCCTAAATTTCTTATACGACTATAGGCAACCGCTTGTATACCGTTTAAATGCTGAATACCGCTTTTTGTAACATACGTGGCATTAACATTTTGTAATTGTGCAAGCTCCTTTGTCCATTTATTAATTTCTTTAATTTCATTTCTTTTTAATTCAATATCTATTCCTCCTAGAGCATCGACAATCTTTGATAAGCCTTTAAAATCTACCGTTATATATTCCTTTATGTCTAAGTTGAAGTTTTGGTTTAGGGTTTTAATTGCTAATAGAGGCCCGCCATAGGTATAAGCTTCTGTAATTTTTGATTTTCCATGGCCATCGATGTACACATAAGAATCTCTTAAAATAGAGGAAATCTTTAGTTTGTTATGAAGCCTATCTATTGTAAGAATGATAATTGTATCTGAATGGGGTGGGTCTGATTTATGTCTACCAGTGTCTATACCAAAAAGTGCTATATTTCTTATATCTGAATCGGAATTTTCTACGTGAACTGAGTTTATACCTAGCTCTTCCTTGCCTTGAGGTATTTCAACCCTTTCGATTTTCTGTAAGCCTAAATAAATATAAATGGAATATCCGCATATTAAGATAAGTAACAATAGAAAAAGAGCGAAAAAAATTTTTTTAGAGAGCGAAGTTCTCATCTTGATATTCCTCCCATATACAAATTGTCTATATAATAGTATTAACCATAAAACTATGCTTTTATAAGCAGATAAGGTTTTGTATTTAAGGTTTAATGCTATTGACGGAGATAATAATATGTACTTTAATATTATTGTAGACCTTAGGTAGGGACTAAGAATAGTATTTATCAGGGGGATAAGCTTGTGTTTAGTACTAATACTAATAAACCGTTATTTAGACCTAACAGACGAAAAAGAATTTTGCTAATTTATTTATTGTCTTGCTTCACTTTAGGATTAATTCTAGGAACAACTATTTATTATAGAATAGTATATAAAAAGGAACCAGTTTATAACGAGGTTATTGGACAAAATTCGCAAATTAGCGATTCAAAGAGTGAGGAAATTTTAGACAAGCCTCTTGTAGGTGAAAATGAAAACCTAACAGATAAAGAAGAGAAGAAAAATGATGAAAATTCTAATAATAATGAAACAATGAACTATCAGGTTAATGTGGAGGAAATATATAAGAAGGATGGAGTAAGGAATGTGTTTCTAACCTTTGATGATGGTCCAACCACAAATATAACACCTCAAATTCTTCAAATTTTAGATAACTATCAGGTTAAAGCCACTTTTTTTGTTTTAGGGAAACAAGCAGAAACAAATCCTGATATTTTAAAAACAATTGTAGAAAAAGGACATGCTATAGGTATGCATAGTTATGCTCATGATTATAATATGTATAACTCATTGGATCTTTTTAGTGCGGACTTAGATTCATGTATTAAGGCTTTAAAGGATGTTTTGGGAC
>DGDR01000107.1 GCA_002385545.1 Clostridium sp. UBA3947 | reverse complement strand
AGATGTGTATAAGAGACAGGTTTATACCAGTTCATTACGCCGAAAATTATTATCATAATATTATATCATCTTTAATTCCTTAATTAAATAAAAAAACTATTAATCTTTTATCAAACAAAATCAATAATTACCATATTATTACTATTTTCATATTTGCAAAAATAGTGTATACTCTATATGTATCTATAATAGCGTATAACTTTTATGAAAGAAGGTGTACTATGGCTGATAGCCCTATGAATAAAGTAAATTTTAACGATGGTTATGCCATGCAACAACGCCCTATTATAACCCAAAGATCAACATCTAAAAGAGATGCTAAATACAATAAGAAGAAGAGAAAAAAGAGAAAAAAAATAAGAAAATTAATTTTTATATGTATTTCCATGATGCTATTATTTTTCACTGGATTTTCAATTACTTACGCCGGCTTATTATTTGCAAAAGTAAATACTCAAGAATTGCCAACAGATAACGCTTCCTTAGGTATATCCGAAGAGGATTTAGAGGATATAAAAAGAAGACTTGGCAAAGATGAAATCATGAATATAGCCCTATTCGGAATTGATACAAGAAATCCCGCAGAACATACCCGTTCTGATTCCATCATTATTGCTACTATAGACTACAAGCATAAGAAAATTAAACTTTCTTCAATTTTGAGAGATACTCGCGTTAATATAGAAGGCCACGGTATGCAAAAAATAAATCACGCATATGCTCATGGTGGTCCCGAGCTTGCTGTTAAAACCCTAAACCAAAACTTCGGATTAGATATAAGAGAATTTGTTACAATAAACTTCTGGGGCCTAGAAGAAATAATCGACGGCTTAGGTGGTGTAACAATAACCGTAAAAGAAAACGAAGTAAATGAAATTAATAAGTACATTAAAGAACTTTGCGATATAGATAACAAAAAATATACCCCAATAACCAAAAGCGGTACTCAGGTGCTAAACGGTAGACAAGCAACCGCCTACGGTAGAATTAGATATGTAGGTAACGATGACTTTGAAAGAACAGAAAGACAGAGAAGGGTTCTTGAGCAAATATTCCATAAGATTGTAAATGCTGGTGTTACAAAATACCCTAAGATAGTTGACGCCGTACTACCTCACATAACCACTAGCTTTGACAAGAAAGATATCTTAAGTTTAGGAACCCAATTCCTAACTTCCGGTATCAAAGAAATCGAACAATCCCGTTTCCCAGTTAACGGCTATTGGGATAATCTAAAAATAAACAATACCCTTTACATCGAACCACAAATGCCTACAATGAAAAACCAAATCAAAGACTTTATTTATGATGATAAAAAAACAGAACCATTATATTAATAGGAACCTCCTAGGCGTTAGCCGCCATCAAAATAAGTGCAACCCAAAAGAAGCAGCTTACACCTGCTTCTTTTTTACTATGTTGTTTTTCTCTAAAAATAGTTGCATAGATCAGCACTGACAGTAGTCATAATGCTAACGGTAGCTATAGTACCTGTAGCAGTTGTAAAACTGGTGCTTACCAAATGCCTGGCGACAGCCAGACCTTATACTTTACTACCGTTTTATACCATCACCCACTAAACAAGTGTTTTTTCTCCTATGTTGCTTTGTTTCAATAAAAAGTTGATAAAAATATGTACTGTCGCCATTTGACTTTTCTCAAATTTAAAATCTACCTAAAATTTCCCTAGCTAAAATTAAAATTTTCAATTCTAATTTCTCACTAAAACTACTATTCCATTAATCCTTAGCACCAACCTTAATATTCCCCTTAACTCTGTTCTTACTCCAATTCATATTTATCTTATTAGTCTAAGGTAATCTTACTGATTTAGTACATTAATCAATCATATTATTCTATTTTCAAAGAACAGCAACCTCATATTCGAATACACAGTTAGCATTAATCTATCCTAACAACCACAATTCATATACAATTAAATTACTATTTTCCTTTAATCCAGTAAACCTATTTCTATATAATTTCAGGTACCTGAAACCATTAATAATATTTTGACTTTATTTAACATTAAATATTGTTCTACATGTTTATTTTACTAACCGTCAGTGCTTCAATTCTTTTGATTATACTCCTCCTAAGTTTTAACTATATGAAATACTTTATTAGGAGTTCCTCAGCCCAATTATCTTTTTTAAAATTCCTTTATCTATTTCAATGAGTAAAATTTCTCATCAATAAATGTATCTTGGCAAAGATCTCACATTTTTAAAATCACATACCCTAAGCTTTTGATTACTATATAATGACATGCTTAGTATATCCTTAAGCTTCATAGACCTAGTATGTCTCTTGCTAGCTTCTTGCCAATGAAACCAGGACAAATAAAAGTTTAAATACTTGGTAGCCACACCCTTAAACTTATAATTTATGGTGTTTACTATGCCCCTCCCAAAGGCTCTTGCATTTTGGATATGATATTTCTCATCCACCACTTCATAACGCCCCCGCAATTTATAAAGCTTACAATTTAGCTTTCGGGCCAGTGGTATATATCCCATATTATTAGTTGTGCATAACACTGACCTTTCAGTCACTTTATCTGCTAGCAGTTCATATAATCTTAAATAACCAATCTTTCCTCTATCACCAGCTCGAGTAAATACATTTTCATTCCTGTCCTTACAACAAAGTATAGATACCTTTTCGCATCCTATATACTCGCTTGCTGACCGTTGTCTCCTAACTGGCGCTCTACCCATATGAAAGTTGAAATTCCTTGAATGATTGCCTTTAAAGCTTTCAGGAATCAAAACCTCATCTATCTCTATAGTTCCTTCCATTTTTCCCTTTAGCATGGGCATAATTGCATTTAAAATCTTATGCCTCCATTGAAAGGCAGTTCCTATGCTTATATCAAGCTTTTTAGCGCATTGACGTATAGGGGTCATGTTTTCTATTAATTTATAGTATTCATACCATTTCTTCATATCCTTTTTGCTATAATACATAGGGGTATTAGTAGTGGTAGAATAATATCTACCACACTCTTTAC
>DGDR01000096.1 GCA_002385545.1 Clostridium sp. UBA3947 | reverse complement strand
AAATGGAAAAGATAGCTTCTTAACGTGATTTAATAACCTTTCTTTATTTTGTTTTATGAACTTTTCAAGTCTTAGCTTCCTATTTATTTTCATTTCTTGTTTTTTAATAATTTCTCTTGTATATTGTAAGAGTTCAATGGCTTCTTCTGTAAGATTTTCAAAAATAACATCTAATGGAATACCACGGAAGTCGCAAACTCGATTTACAATCATAGCTATTTCGCTGTCAGATAAATAACCCACTCTATACGTATAGGTAAATGTTTTTGAATCTTTTCGAACCGTCCATTCAATTTCCTTATAACCATTTAATGTAAGTTTCCCTAGACCAATATATACGGTAGCAAGATCTGTTAAACGCTCATTTTCATCTACATCAGATAAATATATCCCTTTTGTCAATAAAAAATGATGGGTTAATTCATGAGCTAAAATACCCCCTAATATTAAGGGAGAATGTTTATTTGTAATTCCTATATGAATCCTACTATGATTAGGTCCGTTGTATTTTATTAGACCGGGAGGCTCGTTGTAAGAAGTCCAATCAAAATCACCCGATACAAGCGGATTTTCCGGTCCTTCCCATTCTTCTATGATAGGTTTTGTAGGTGATTGAGTATGTTCAGCAAGGATAGACATTGCCTTATTCAAAGCCTCAATAGAGCCTTGGCTTATAAAACCATAAAATCCCGGTGTCGGGTCAAAAAAGAAGTCCTTAACAGCACCAAGACGATAAATTCCCAACCTTGATGTTAAGAAAGCCAATTGTTCGTCAATCCATTTTAGTGTAACCATCATACCAACACCTATCAGTAAAATTTTTAATCAATAAATAGACTTATACGACCTTTTACCTTCCCCACAACAACAAATAGATTTATGAAACTATAGTTGTTTATAATTTTTTATAAGCAATTGTTATAATTCAATCATTTATAGTTCTCATGTAAATTTTCTATCATTTTAATAACCGTACATTCTTGTTAGTCGCTTTAGTTTATAAAATTGATAAATTTGACAATACTTTTAATCTAGGTTCAATAATTAAGGCTATGTTAATCATTTCTTTTCAAGTTTCTAGTCTGTCTATTTAGGATACATGAGACGAGAATATTTTTTTCAGTTCGTCTGCGATCTCTCTAGCAGTTAATAATGCTGTATTTAGTGCTTTTTTACCGGCAAGTGCTGGACTAAAATCTTGCACTTCTTGTTTTGTAATGTCATGCCAAATAGGAAGAATAACCTTCCCGCTTGTCATCTCTTTCTGAAAGAGGCCATCAAGCTCATACTGTGTCCAGCCTTTTCTAATATAGTGCCTCGAAATTACAACTATGCCAAAACGTGATTTCCGTAAGCCTGCATCAATTTTTGCACGTAGACTATCACCCCACTCTATTGATAATGCATCATACCAAACTTTGAAACCGTATTCTTCAAGTATCCTACATAATTCGTCAGTGAAGCTTTCTTTGTCTTCAAAAGCATGAGAAATAAAAACATCATATTCTATATTTTCATCATCCTCATAAAGATGATGTGGCTGCAACGGTGAGCTCACCGCACTTTTAATCGTTGATGTCAATTCGGAAATCCGTTTTTCATAACTTTCTTGTATCGCTTGTTGGGCTTTAATGGCTTTTCTTTCAGCCTCAGCTTCCTCTTTTTGAAGTTTAATAACTGTATCGGCGTGCTTTTGTCTCTTGTCAGCAATCTTTTTGCTTATAACAGCTTTTTCAGATGTAATTCTAGTAAGGTCATTGTTATAACCCTGGATCTGCCGCATTTTCGATTGAATTATGGAAGGAGATGTGTTTTTTGTTATACTTTTCTGTATGTCATTAATACGTTTTATTTTCTCGGCTTCTTTTTTGGTTAATTCGGCCAGTTTCTTTTCAAGTCTAGCAAGTTCATTTTCCAATTGATTTAAAGCCCTTCGTGTTTGTTCAATACCCATCCTTATTTCCTCCATACTTTTTAGTGATTATAAGGATTATCGATCATTTTGCATTCTGTAGTATTCTATATGTTTTATTACTTTACAGACATAAGCCTATTAATTATTTTACGGGAATCTAGTTATTTTTCGACATAATGTTTTATGTTTAGCTTATTATCAATCTTCAACTTTCATGAAACATTAGCTTTCGTACACAAATGCTAAATTGTTAATATTACATATATCGTCATTATTCTTGATATTTCAATCGTAAAAAATCTCGACAAGATGCGCAATGTACTTAAATAAATTTACATAAGTACAGCATGGTCAGGATGTCTGAACGGGCTGGCCCCTTTTCTTTCGCATAGCCAAACCTTATTTTATCTTAAAAACCAACTTTTTCGTGGACTTGGGTTTAGCTTAAATATACAGCTTTTATCGGCCTAACGCTTTAAAGATCATGCGCTAAAGGGTTCAATCTTTACAATATCGCTTATAAATGCATCGTAAAGCTTATTTGGAGCCATGAAATTTATACTGCCATGTCTTCTGCGCTCATTATAGTATTTCATATAGTCTAATATTATGGAATAGGCCTCCATGAAGCTTTCAAACTCATTTTGGCTATAACATTCACTTTCTAAAATTGAATGAAATGATTCTATATGAGCATTCATATTTGGGGTTTTTACAGGAATTCTTTCATGTATAACTCCTAATTCCTCTACTGCTTCTTCAAAAAGATTGGAAGTGAATTGCGGGCCGTTATCCGTTCTTATTTTAGGCAAGGCCATACCCCTGGCTAGACCCCTTTTAGATAGGGAGTTTTTAAGCACTCTTACTGCATCTTTTGCTTTGCAGGATAAGCCTAAATGATAGTCAATTATCGATCGGTCAAATACATCTATTAATGATAGTTGAAAGAAGAATGAATCCGTTCCTGTAATATAGCCATATTTCACATCCATCTCCCAAAGCTGATTTGGTCCTGTTATTGTATCTTGCTTTGCTAAACGTCTAGGATGCTTTTTATGTATCTTTCGCTGAGGTCGTAGTATATTTAGCTCTTTACAAAGCCTGTAAACCTTCTTACGATTGATAAGTAATTTATAATCTTCTTTAAGACAGATGGTTAGATTATTGTATCCATAAGGGAAAGCATCACCGCATATGAGCTCATTTAGCCACTCTTTGATTTGTTCATCGGATATTTTTTCTTCTTTGTTGGTTAAAGAATATCCGGGGATTGGTCTTCCCCCAGTATTTTTGCATGGGATGGATAAATCAGTTTTAGATTCTTCGAAAGCTTTATTTTCTCTTGAAATATTTTCGTAATATGTGGATGAGGACAGCCCGACAAAGTCCAGTATAAGGGATACTCTATAACCTTTACTGATCCACTTTTTAGCTATTTCAACTTTGTCGGCTACTGAGGGTTTGTTTTATCTCTCAAATCTCTTAATACAGCAAGCTCAAGTTC
>DGDR01000130.1 GCA_002385545.1 Clostridium sp. UBA3947 | reverse complement strand
GTGCTACCCACTATAAATGGTAATCCCATGAAACCATCATCCGCTGTGAAGGCAGTAATGGTTTCTGTAGTGATAGAAGAAGCTAGCGAAGCTAAAAAGGAAGCTTTAATTAAGTACATAGATTTCCTAACATCTAAGGAGTCTCAGTTAAAGCTGTCCAAAGCTCATGGCCAATTGCCAACAGACAAGGAAGCGGCAGAGGAGGCTATGATTTTAGATCCTATATATGAAATCCAAGAGGCTCAGCTAGAAAACTCTGTCGCCACCCCTCCTTACCAAGAGATGACAAAGACCTGGGATGCAATGAGAGATGCTCAAATGGAGCTATTAACAGGAAAGATTAAGCCTGAAGATTACGGCAGAAAGTGCCAAGAGAAGGCTATACAATATATTAAGGACTTGCAAGGTTAATAAGGAAATAAACATACTTGCTAGAAGGAGATAAGTATGAGAGTGAAAAAAGGTTATTATAATAATTTGCAAATAAAATCTGCCAAGGGAAGCTTCAACAGGGAGAAAAATAAGATTCTCTTGTTCTTGATACCTACTGTTTTAGTGATGCTATTAGTAGTAGTCTATCCCTTAATATTTGAGATTGTATTAAGCTTTAAGAGGGTCGTTTTGCAAAATTTAAGAAGCTGGAATTGGCCTAATGTAGGCTTTGATAATTACAACAGAATATTTCAGGAGCCTATCTTCTACAAGGTTTTAGGTAATACGCTGCTATGGACGGTTATAAATGTAGCCTGTCATGTATTCTTTGGAATGGGACTAGCTTTGCTTTTAAATAGAAAGCTTCCGGGAAAAGGCATAATTAGATTAATTCTAATTCTGCCTTGGGCTATGCCAGAATATATAGTGGCCTTAACCTGGAAGGGTTTGTTTAATGAAGAGTTTGGAACCATTAATGTGGTGTTGAAAGCTATCTTTGGTAGTGATGCTATGCTTCCTTGGTTATCTGACCCTAAATATGTATTTATAGCTTCCATAATAGCCAACGTATGGCTAGGAATTCCTTTTATAATGATGGTTTGCTTAGGGGGACTACAAAGCATAGATAAGGAATATTATGAAGCCGCAGAGGTTGATGGAGCAAGTAACTGGCAGAAGCTTAAAAATATTACCTTGCCTTTATTAAAGCCAGTAATGACACCAGCAATTATATTAGGTTCCGTATGGACCTTTAACAAGGTAAATATCATTTATATCATGGCAGGAAACAATGTGTCAGATGATGCTCATATTTTGGTAACCTACGCTATGAAAAAGGCATTTAACAACTACAATTACAGCTATTCCGCAGCTTTTGCAGTAATTATATTCCTAATATTAGCCTTATTTAGCTCAAGCTTTATAAAGGCTCAGAAAATGAATCAAGTGAGGTGATAGTATGAAGAGCAGCGTCATCAATAAAAGAAGTAAAAATTACTACTATAGAAATCTGGATATAAAATCTAGCTACTTTGACAGAGGTGATTCTAAGATAAAGATAATTATAATATATGCCATTTTAATCTTAGCTTGTTTTATTGCCTTGTATCCAATAATAAATATAGTTACTATATCTTTACGACCTTCGGATAAACTTTTATCCACTTCCTTAAAAATTATACCGGATAATGCTACCTTTGATAATTTTATAAATGCTATAAAAAAGCCAGCCTTTTTAACATGGGTGAAAAATAGCTTGATAATATCCTTATTGTCTACAGCCTTTGCATTAACTATATCAGTTATGGGAGCCTATGCTTTTTCAAGACATAACTTCAGAGGAAAGAAAATGGGCTTGAACTTGCTTTTGCTAACACAGATGTTTCCAGCTCCTATGATTATGTTGCCTTTATACATATTAATGACAAAGCTCCGTCTTACAGATACATATATGGGAATTATTATTGTATATATAGCAAACGCTATACCATTTAACGTATGGTTGATGAAAGGGTATTTTGATAGTATAGATATGTCTTTAGAAGAAAGTGCTTATGTAGATGGAGCCAACCTTGTAACAGCGTTTTACAAAATTATCCTGCCTGTGGCTAAGCCTGGTATAGCCATAGCGGCCTTATTTGCTTTTATGGGCTCTTGGTCTGAATATATTATGGCAAGAGTGATATTAGCCACTGAGGATATGTATACTCTGCCTATGGGACTAGTTAGTATGCAAGGGGATTTCACTACCCAATGGGGAGTATACTCAGCTACAGCCTTAATAACTGCCATACCAGCCATGCTAGTATTTATCTGCTGTTCAAAATATTTAGTTAGTGGTATGACTGCAGGCAGTATAAAAGGTTAATAAAGCCATCAGTTATTTGCATTTATATATACCTAGTGGGACTGTTGCATAAACCTGATTTGACAGGTGTGCAGCAGTCCTTCTTTGCTAAAGCAGCAAAAAGCTGTTGCACAACCAGCTATTTGTCGGTCGTGCAACAGCTTCTTTATTATTTAATTAAATTAACATATTCCTCTAATGAACCATCTCTTAAGCAGGTTTCAATAATCTTTCTGCCTAGAGGATCAAGATCTGGAACTAGGAATTTCTCTAATTCTGCCTTAAAGAAGTTAGTTAAGATTTTTGCACCAGCATCGTAACCTTCTTGTCCTACCTCTGGTTGTAGGTCTACTTGTAAAAGATCCTTTGGTAAGGTTTGACCATCAATTCTTAAGGATTTTAGAGCATAACCAAGTAGTGGACATCTAGAAGCTACTAATGGTTCCTTCTTAAAGTTAACATTACCTCTTCTAGATAGGTATTCTCTTGCAATCCACTGTCCCATAAAGCCAACATGATATGCACCAATGTTTTGGTTAGGGATTAATATATATTTAGTACCAGGTGTTGATAAAATCTGCTTTAATAATATGTTAGCTTGGTCAACCATTCTTCCTGTAGCAAAGGGCCAATAGGAGCCTACACCTTCGCTACTCATTCCCTCGCTGCTTGTTATACTTGGGTTCGCATGACCTCTAGGAGCAACCATTCTCCAAAGCCAAGCTAAAGCAGGTGGAAGTATGTGGAATATACCTATTATACCGTAATTAGGCTTTTCCTTTGTGCTTGGTGGAGTTCTAACACCAAAGCTTCTTATATCAACCTCAACGGGATCATCTACAATACCATGAATAAACTTTCTAGGTAGTATAGTTCTAGGATTTGGACAAGGTTTTCCAGGAGCATCCATAGTGTGTTCCCAGATTAGACAGGTAGCGTCTGGCTTTCCATCTATGTTAAGGAAGATTAAAGGTTCTGGTGGATAAATAGTTAATCTCTCAATATCTGGAGCCTTACCATACTGATCTATGTGGTCTATTCTTAAGAACCAACCATTTTCAGCATCCTTTATAACCAATTTATTACCGTTTTGCAAGGATGGTATAGCTAGAGCCATATCATCGGTTACTGGTTGAAGCTCACAAGCATCCTTTAATTCAATGTATAATTTATCATTAGTTATTATATTAGTACCAACTAGCAGGCTTCCATCTGGTTGTCTGTGGAATTGCTCTGTCATTTCGCTCTTACCGCCGCCGCTAGCACCTTCATGCATTATAGTAAAGGTATTTTCATAAGGAGTAGTTATTTTAACTGCGGAAGCATGTAGTGTTGACCAGCCTTCCTGCTCACCGATATTTAACAATATACTGTATACACCCTTCTTAGCACTAGGACCTGGGTATAGATTGTAGCAAAATACCTCATGATATCCATCAAGTCTGTTATGAACAACTACTTGCTTTCCATCAAAATGAGTATGTCTAAATGGTGGAGCCAAGTATAAAACAGCTCTTGGAGCAAAGTTGTGTGGTATTTTACTTCTTGGAATGAAACCTTGAATGTCTGCCAATGCACCTACAAAAAATCCTGCATTAGCTGGAGCTAATAATAGGGATGGATAGCCATATTCATGACCGCCGGCCATAAAGGGAAGTAAAATAAGCTCATCCTGCTGTTCTAACCATTCAAAGGTAGCATCTCTAAGTATATCAAAATCATAGCCGAATCTTTCCTTAAAGGTAGGCTTATCTGTAGGCTTATCATCAGAAATAACCATACAGTTTGGGTCTCTTCTTCTCATATAAGGATCAGTATAATTTATAGAAATACCATTTTTACATCTTACAACGGTAGCTTCTACAACATTGCCTTTTCCAGGAGTTTCATATGAAACTTCAAAAATATTTTGCTCTCGGCGCCCCATAGCGAGATCTAGGATATCTTCTCTACTTTCTACAAGAATTACTTCCTTGTTTTCTAGGATTCTTTTTAGATCATTTTGTAGTACTAGTTTATTAAATATTGACTTTTCCATTGCAAAACTCCTTACCCCTTTTTATTAAAATCATATACTACTATATTATTTTAAAATATGAAAAAATGCAAGTTTTAATTTGTAAAATTTCAGGAATTGAAAAGACTTTGTTTTTAAAAAATATTAAATCCCAGATAAATCGCAAAAAAATACAAAATAATTTTATTTCACACAAAAAAATTTGAATTGAAATATTATTGGAAATTCAAGAATTAAAATTTTTAATTTCATTACTAAATGTTATATAATTAAAAAATATGGAGATAAATTATTAACATGTAGTATATACATATTATTTTAAATAATACAAGGAATTGAGGGAGTGAGATGTACATCTCAGAAAAGCTAATAAAAAAGCATACTAATAATATTATTTATCAACGAGGGGAAGAATTTTACAAGGCGGGAAAGGTCACAGAAATGGAAGTACAACAGTACTATTATAAGGATGGAGCCTTCTATGTTTATGAAATAGTAGCCACAGTAGAGGCTGCCTACTATGATGAATATTATATCGATATCATAGTTAGCGAAAAAAGTGGCTTTATTTCCGTAGACTGCAATTGCCCCTTTTTTGCTGACAATCATAGAAAAATGGGTTTTTGCAAACACATTGTTGCAGTTATGCTAAAGTTTATAAAGGAATACTATTCAAAAGCACAATTCACTGTAGAAAGAAGCAAGCTGGATAAGCTGATAAAGGATATCAAATACAATACCTACAGGCTTTCTGACCATAAGGAAGGTTTAAAATTAGAAATCAATTATTTTTATGAGCCCTACCAGCACATTACATCTTCTGTGGAGTTAAAAATAGGCCTTGATAAGCTATATGTTGTTAAAAATATGAAGCAATTTTTGCAAGCTATAGAAAGGAATCAACCCTTGGAATTTGGCAAGGGTTTTACCTTTAAACCAATGGAGCAAAGGATTTTGCCAGAAGATAGGAAATTCATAGACCTTCTATTAGAAATAAGTGAAATAAATAATATGATGGAAAGCAATGATTGGAGGCCTAATATGCTGATAAAGGGCAAAAGGGCTTATTTTACAGAACGCCAGCTAAATAGGCTCTTTTCTGCTTTAAAGGATAGGGTGATAAATGCTTCCATCCAAGGTAGCCAGTATAAAGAAGTTAAGGTTATATACGGTGATATGCCTCTAAATTTCGAGCTTAAGGGCAGTGATAAGGAAATCATATTGCAGCATGAAGAAGAGCTGCCAAGACCTTTAAGTTCCAATGGCAGGTTTTTCTTTTTTAAGGACAATATCTATGCTCCCACCAATGAGCAGCTAAAAATATATATACCCTTATTCAATTTTATTATCAGTGAGAGAAGCAGAAGGATATGCTTTGACCAGGAAGAAGGACAAAAAGTTGCTTCATATATCATACCTGGCCTAAAGAGGATTAGTGAATCTCTCAAGGTTGATGAAAGTGTTAAAGATACCTTCTATGAGGAAAAGCTTATAACAAAAATATATTTAGATAAGGAAAAGGAGGCCCTAGTGGCCATAGTAAAGTTCTGCTATGGGGACATAGAAATAAACCCATTAAAAGAGGATGCTTTGGATGCAAATAAAGGAATCCTAATTAGAGATATTGAAAAAGAGGCAGAAGCTATAGGAGCCTTAGAAGCCTACGGCTTTAATAAGGAAAATGAAAGGTTCCTAATGACAAAAGACAAGGATCAGCTTAGGTTTATAGAAGAAGGCCTAGAAAAGCTTAAGGATCTTAGTGAAGTATATTGCAGCGAGGCCTTCAGGAATATTAGGCTTTACAACTATAGTAATTTTAAGAGTGGAGTTAGGGTAAACAGTGAAGGCCTTTTGGAGTTTGACTTTCAGCTGGAGGATATAGACCCCAAGGAAATAAGAAGTATTTTAAATTCCATCAGGCAAAAAAAGAAATATTATAGGTTAAAGGATGGTAGTTTTATAGATCTTCAGCATCAAGAACTTAGGAAGCTTGCCTCAGTTATGGATTATTTAAACCTAAACGAAAAGGAGCTATTTTCCAAAGGCCGCACCTTATTACCTAAGTATAATGCCTTCTATTTAGAGGAAGCTCTAAAGGACGATTTAAAAAGCTTCAAAAAGGATTTTAGCTTCAAAAAGCTTATGAAGGATATAAAGGAAGAAAGGTATATAGATTATTCCCTTCCTTACAATTTAGACAATATAATGAGAAATTATCAAAAAGAAGGCTTTAAGTGGCTAAAAACCTTGGCTCATTATGGCTTTGGAGGCATTCTAGCCGATGAAATGGGCTTAGGAAAAACTCTTCAAACTATAGCCTTTATAGCATCTGAAAAGGGTGAAAAGCCATCCTTAGTAGTAGCACCTACTAGCCTGATTTATAATTGGTACCAGGAGTTGGAAAGGTTCGCTCCTCAGTTAAAGGCCGTTGTAATTACAGGAAACCCTCAGGAAAGGGAAGAGCTAATTGCTAACATACAGGATTTTGATATAGTCATTACCTCTTATCCACTAATAAGAAGGGATATTGATAGTTACAAGGATATAAGCTTTAAATACTGCATATTAGACGAAGCACAGCATATTAAAAATCCTCTGTCTCAAAATAGTTCTGCAGTAAAGTCTATCAAGGCTGAAGGATATTTTGCTCTCACTGGAACCCCTCTAGAAAATTCCCTCACCGAGCTGTGGTCTATTTTTGACTTTATTATGCCAGGATATTTATTTAATCATCATAAATTTATTGAACGGTATGAAATTCCTATAGTTAGGGAAGAGAATCAGGAGGTTCTTGATACTTTAAATAAGCATATAAGGCCCTTTATATTAAGAAGATTAAAGCAGGATGTCATAGCAGAGTTACCTCCAAAGATTGAACACAAGCTAGTGGTGGACATGACAGAAGAGCAAAGGAAGCTTTATACTGCCTATATACTGTCTGCACAAAAAACTATAGAAACCGAATACCTTTTTGAAGGACTAAGCAGAAATAAGCTTCAGGTTATCGCCCTACTTACTAGGTTAAGGCAAATATGCTGCGACCCTAGGGTCTTTGTGGATAATTATCAAGGGGACAGTGGCAAGCTCCAAGCCTTGGATGAGCTTTTAGAGGAGGTTCTATCCCAAAAACATAGAGTCTTGCTATTTTCTCAATTTACCTCAGTATTAAAAAATATTGCAGCTAGATTAAAGAAGAAGGGTATTGCTTACTCCTATCTAGATGGTGAAACCCCAACTCAGGAAAGATATAACTTAGTTAATGACTTTAACGCAGGCTCTCAGGATATTTTCCTGATTTCTCTTAAGGCTGGCGGCACAGGTTTAAATCTCACTGGCGCTGACATAGTAATTCATTTTGACCCCTGGTGGAATCCAGCTGTTGAGCAGCAGGCCACCGACAGAGCCCATAGAATAGGCCAGGAAAAAACAGTACAAGTAATCAAGCTTATTTCAAAGGATACTATAGAGGAAAAAATATATAACCTACAAGAAAAGAAAAGGGAAATCTTTGATAAGGTAGTAGAGGGCAGCACCACTGAAATGAGCCTAATATCTAAGCTTTCGGAATCAGAAATTAGGGAGCTTTTTGCCTTATAGTGGAGGAACTATATATTTATAGAATAATTATTTCGTGGTAATAAATGTTACCGAATAGTGGAACAATAAATGCTATAATGTACTCAAATAATTAAAAATAAAGGAGTGGTACCTATGGCAGATGCAATTGAATTAATGATGCATGAGCATAAGGTTACTAAGAGAGTCTTAAGCATTATTCGCAAAATGAGCATAGCAGTTATGAGAGGCCAAGAAGTTCCTTACGAGGACTTTAATAGAGTGATAGATTTTATCAGAAGCTATACTGATAAGCATCATCATGGAAAGGAAGAAGAAATCCTATTTAAGAAGATGAGGGAAGACATTGGAGAAACTTTAGTGGGTGCTCCAATTTCTGGTATGTTGGTAGAGCATGACTTTGGTAGGTTGTTTGTAAAGAATCTGGAAGAAGCCTTGGAAAGAGTGAAAAACGGAGATTATGATTCTAAGGTGGATATAATTGCAAATGCAATAGGCTATGCAGATTTACTTAATAGGCATATAGATAAGGAGGATAAGGTTATTTATACCTTCGCCAGAAAATCCTTAAAGGAAGATGCTATGAATTATGTGAACGAAGCTTGTGAAAAACTAGAAGAGGAAGCCTTGAAGCAAAAAATTCAAAACAAGTACGAAGGCTTGGTAGATGAATTAGAAAAGAAATGGCAGTAAATCAA
>DGDR01000108.1 GCA_002385545.1 Clostridium sp. UBA3947 | reverse complement strand
ATATACATACTATTCTTTAATTGCATATTTAGTACTAGATAATTATTAATATGCAACATCCAA
Source organism: Clostridium sp. UBA3947 (assembly GCA_002385545.1). Lineage (GTDB taxonomy): Bacteria > Bacillota > Clostridia > Clostridiales > Clostridiaceae > Clostridium_AU. The sequence goes on along the minus strand of DGDR01000108.1, from coordinate 3,592 downwards.
ATAAAAAGAACATTTATGATTATATGACTTTTTTATTATATATACAAGAAGAAATTTATAGAAAATATCAATATTATTTTACAGTGGTAATAGGGTAAACTGCTTGTAAAAATAAAAAGATGGAGACTCCAATGAAGCTCCATCTTTTTATATTGTGTCAGCTATACTGAAAAATTCTTCTAATTAGTTAGCTGCATAGTAATTTATTAAACAGCCGCATAAAATTATAGTCTTTTCGTCCTCAGTTAGTTTGCTTAGCTTAAGCTCTATATTTTTATTACCATCCTTACCTACTATAACTGCAGGAATTACCTCCTTGCCAGCCTTAACAGCTTCTTTTATATCTTCAATGTAAATGTATTGTCCAACCTCAAAGGTATCTACAAGGCCTTCATCTACAATGAAAGGTAGCATACCCCAGTTAATTAAATTACTTCTATATCTCTTGGTAGCATACTCTAAAGCAATATTAGCAGAGGCTCCTAACACTCTTTGACAGGAAGCTGCTTGTTCTCTAGCAGAACCGTCCCCTGGTCTTAGGGCAAAGATAGTACTTCCTATCTGAGTCTTTGAAATAAAGCTCTTTAATTCATCCTTAGAAGCTTCCTTTCCTCCCTGTAGACTTTGTAATACAGCCTTTATTTCCTCTATATTAGCTTCCTTTCCTTCTAAATATGCCCTTCTTTCCTTTTCTATTGCTTGTACCGCTTTAGCCCTGCCCACATATTGTGGATCCTTACGGGACAAGGTAAACTCAGACAGCTTTAAAGGATTGGAACGATAGGAAGAGGTTTCTCCTGAAGGTATAAGTTCATCTGTTGTAGTAACTTCGTCCTTAATTACTGATGCAACCTTTAACAAGATATTATCAGTAAGCTGTGGCATTTCAGGCCAATCGCAGATATTTGGGCCATATTTTAATGGTGCATCCACTTCAGCTTTTCCATATCCATAGTAAACTCTCTTTTCATAAGGAGATCTGTCATATTCATAGCTTGTATCTACATCTGGAATTTCTATTTCTGTAGCTGGAGTTAGGTATCCACCGTTAGCAGCTGTTGCTGCAATGGATAAAGCATCTACTAAAGCTACAGAGGATATTTGTCCTTCTCCTGGCTTTGAACCTTCTCTGTTAGGGAAGTTTCTTGTAGTATGTCTTATACTAAAGCCATTATTATTAGGTACATCTCCAGCACCAAAGCATGGACCACAGAAGGCAGTTTTTAAGTTTGCACCGCTGGCCATTAAATCACTAATAGCCCCTCTCTTAATAAGCTCCAAGAAGATTGGCTGGCTAGCTGGATATACACTTAAGGCAAAGTAGTCATTACCTACAGACTTGTTCTTAAGTATAGCTGCTGCCTTTAATACATTTTCAAACATACCACCGGCACAACCAGCTATAATACCTTGATCTACCTTTACCTTTCCATCTACTATCTTGTCTGTTAGCTTAAAGTCTATCTTAGGATTATCTAAGGCCTTCTTAGCCTCTTCTTCCACATGACTTAATATTTCATAAGGATTCTTATTTAAGTCTGAGATTTTATATACATTGCTTGGATGGAAAGGCAATGCAATCATTGGCTCTATCTTGCTTAAATCCACCTTTACTAAACCATCATAGTAAGCAACCTTTCCTGGCTGTAATTTTGCATAGTCTTGTGGTCTGCCATGAATCTTATAGTATTCTTCAACCTTTTCATCGGTAACCCAAATGGAGCTTAAGCAGGTAGTCTCTGTAGTCATTACATCTATACCATTTCTAAAATCTACAGATAGATTTCCTACTCCAGGGCCTATAAATTCTAATACCTTATTCTTAACAAAGCCATTTTTAAACACCTCACCAATGATAGCTAAGGCTACATCATGAGGTCCAACACCCCTTTTAGATTCCCCTTCTAAATAAACGGCTACAACCTTTGGATAAGTAAAATCGTAGGTCTTGCCAAGGAGCTGCTTAACTAGCTCAGGACCACCTTCACCTATAGCCATTGTTCCTAGAGCACCATATCTTGTATGGCTATCAGAACCTAAAATCATCTTTCCACAGGCGGCCATTTCCTCTCTCATGTAGGTATGTATTACTGCTTGATGAGCAGGTACATATATACCACCATATTTTTTAGCTGCTGACAAACCAAAAACGTGGTCATCTTCGTTGATGGTTCCTCCTACAGCACAAAGACTGTTATGGCAGTTAGTTAATACATAGGGTATAGGAAACTCCTTCAAGCCACTAGCTTTAGCTGTTTGAATAATACCTACATAGGTAATATCATGGGAAGCTAACGCATCAAATTTAATTTTAATAAAATCCTCACTGTCAGAAGTATTATGCTTTTGAATAATACCATAAGCTATAGTTTCCTTTTTAGCCCTTTCAACATTCAAATCCTCAGCCCTTAAGCCGCACTCCTTTAATTCACCTGCAGATATTTCCTCCACAGCCCCAAGGATTTTTTCACCATTATACACAAATACACCTTTATCAAAAGCTGTAACCATCCTTATCCCCCCAAAATCATTTAAAATCTAGATTATTAACATTTATTCTAGTATAATTATAACAACATGAAATATATATTTGAAATATTTATATTATATATTATTTATACTTTTTTTATATAAATCAATATAGAAGGTGCGAAAACTCATGGATATTAAGCAATTAAAATATTTTATAGCCATAGCTGAAGAAGGTTCCATATCTAAGGCTGCCAAGAGGCTACATATGGCCCAACCACCTCTTAGTCAGCAACTAAAGGCCTTAGAAGCAGAATTAGGTATAGAGCTTTTTGAAAGACATACTAGGAAACTAGAAATCACTAGCGCAGGGCAAGCTATGTATCATAAGGCTAAGCAAATATTACAACTAATGGACATAACCATTAAGGAAGTCAAGGACATAAACGATGGTCTTGCAGGCAAGCTATCCATTGGTACAGTTTCTGCTGCTGGCGCCACCTTTTTACCTCAGCTTATATCAAGCTTTCACAGCAAGTTTCCCAATGTAAGCTTTGAAATAATAGATGAGGATACCTCAAGCATTATTGAATTGCTTTCTAAAGGTCTTATAGACGTTGGAATAATCCGTACCCCTTATAATACAGAAGGCTTTGAGGTTATCAATTTACCAGAGGAGCCAATGATAGTAGCTAGCAAGATTGACTACTGGGATAAAAAGAAGACCATTATAAGCTTAAAAGACCTTAATGAATTACCCTTAGTGCTCCATAGACGATATGAAAAAACAATAGGAGAACTATGCAGTAAAAAGGGCTTTACCCCTAATATAATTTGTAAAAGCAATGATGTCCGGACCATTCTTCTATGGGCCAATGCAGGAATCGGTGTTGCCATAATCCCAAAAAACTGCCTAGATTTAGTTCCTAATAGCAATCTCTATTATCGGGAATTAGAGGAAGCTGACCTAAGGGTTGGCACTGCCATAATATGGCCTAAAACAGGTTATCAATCCTCTGCCACTAAGCAGTTTATCAAATTGCTTAAGGATTAAACCTTAAAATTCAAGCGCAAAATTTATTAAAAAAGTGAGCCACAAAACATTAATGTTTTGTGGCTCACT
>DGDR01000204.1 GCA_002385545.1 Clostridium sp. UBA3947 | reverse complement strand
AAAGCTAGATGATGTTGATTATTCAGTGAAGCTAACTGACATACTAGTAAATAATGATATAAAAAGCATAGATATTCTCAGAATGAGCGTTCCATGTTGTGGGGGTATAGTGAATGCGGTTAAGCAAGCTCTTATAAATAGTGGGAAGATGATTCCTTGGAGAGTAGTTGTTATTTCAACAGATGGAGAAATAATTGAAGAATAGTGCTAATAAGTTTTATAAATATGCACCAGTTAAAACGACTTATTATAAGTCGTTTTTTGTTTTACTATTTGTATTTATATCAATTGATTAGTGTTCTAAGATGATATTGGTATATATTTGTCAAAAACTTTTGCGGAAGTAAAATAAGTGAGGAAGTGGAATTTGATAATAAATATGGTATAATATAGGTGATAACCATCAATAACTCCTTGCTCAAATTATAATTATACAAGATACTCATAGTGGGTTATTAATGTTTAGATATTAAAGCTAGGGGTTAGGAAGGTTAAAGATATTAAAGATATTATAGAAGGATTTCCTTTATCTTTTTATGAAATCCTTTGCATAAAGTAAGGAGGGATAGTATGAAGAAAATGAAGAGACTGCTGTGCATCATTATGACAATGCTGTTTTTTGCAACCGTTTTACATTTTACTGTTAAGGTTGCAAATGCGGCGGAAAATGACTTTCAAACTATTACGGTAACTGGACGAAGTGTTACTTTTAGTTACCCAGTTAATGATGGAGAACGAGAAATAACTAGCCTGTGGGTTAAGGGAACCTTTAATGGTTGGAACAACTTACCCTTACAGAAGGATGGAGAGGTTTGGAAGGTTACTGTAGATAATCTCACTGCTGGAACATATGAGTATGGGTTTGTTGCAAATGATCTAAGCAGTGGATGGATAGGGGATAAGTATAATACATTGCCAAAAGCAGGTAATGGTAATCCGCAATTTGCAATTGCCGGATTGTCTTCCATAGATCCCTTTGATCCTCTGGTAGTAATCGGTGAAGAAAAGCAATTAAAAGCAGTAGGAGTAAAAGAGGACCTAACAACTGGAGCTATTACTGATGGTGTTATTTGGACTGTATCAGAAAATAGTAGGGATATTGTGGAAATAAGTGATAAGGGCGTAGTAACTGCAAAAATCTCGAGTATTCCAGAAGGTAAAGCTTATGTAAATGCAGAGGTTATAGCAGAAGTAAATGGTGGTAAGGTCAGCAAAAAGCTATATGTTGTTAAGGAGAAAATAGTTAGTCCTGTAATCAATGGAGATGGTACTGCTACATTTAATGTCCCATACAATGGAGATAAGCTTTATTTAGTTGGTGACATAAACGGCTGGGATAATAAAGGTATAGAAATGAAAAAAGTTGCAGAGGGATTGTTCACTCACACTATGGCAATTACACCAGGTAGGCACTTGTATAAATTTTTACCTACATCTGGTAGTTGGGATGGAGAATTTCCTGATCCTCTTAATCCTGAACGAGATGGTATTAACTCTGTTTTAGTAATGCCTTCCCCTTGTGAGGTGCAGATTAAATATATCAGAAAGGATGGAGATTACACAGACTGGAACCTATGGGTTTGGAGTACAGGCGTTAAAGATGGTAGAATAGACTTTTCTGAAATTATGGACGGAGCAGCTATAGCCCACATAGCAGTTACTCCTACAACTAGAAGTATTGGTTTTAAGGTAAGAAAAGGTGAAGACTGGAAGATTGTAGACGTTGATGTTGATAGAAATATAAATATTGCAGAAGGAGCACAAGTAACTAAAGCAATAGTAAAAGAAGGGGAATTAGATATATATACCCTACCAACGATTACTGGACCAGTACTAAGGGGTGGAAAGGCTATCTTTTATTATAGAGACCTACAACTATTTAGAGAAGGTAAAATGGACAATATAAAGTCAGTTAAGCTTCTAATAGATGGTAAGACCTTGGATATGGTTTATGACGATAAAGATGAATTATTTAAATATGAATATAGCCTTAATGAGGGGATAACTGAATATAAGTTTGAAGTTACTACGGCTGATGGAAATAGAAAAGTAATAACAGATCCAGCAAATACGATGGATGGAAAGTCAATAATTGAATATAGGAAACCAAGCCTTGCAGTGTCAGCAACTGTTACTCCAGATTCGGTAGATTACAATGACAATGCTGTAGTGAAGGTTAATGTTGAAACAGCAGAAGATATTAAGTTCCAAGAAGTATATGTAGACTTAACTAATGTTGGTGGACCAGAGAAAGTTAATGTAGATTTAGAATTAATGGCCTTGACAATTGGCGTTAAAGATACGACTACCGCTGGTGATAAGACTATTCCAGTCATAGCTGTTGACCAGTATGGAAACGAATACAAAGCTAGTGTTAAGCTTACTGTTAAAACTAGACAAAGTGTCGGTAAAGATGATTTTGATTGGGATGAAGCTAGAATATACTTTATTGTAACTGATAGATTTAATAATGGTGATACTTCTAATGATGATCCTAATGGAGAAAACTATAATAAGAAGCATCTTGAATCATACCATGGAGGAGATATAAAAGGTATAACTGAAAAACTTGATTATTTAAAAGAACTTGGAATAAATACAATTTGGATAACACCAATTGTAGATAACATCGACTTTAATGTGGCTGTCAACTGGAATGTCCCTGAAGAGTTAAAGAGTCAGTATGGATATCATGGCTATTGGGCTAAAAACTTTGAAGCTATGGATGAACATTTAGGTAGTGTAGAGGATTTAAAAGAACTAATTGATGAAGCCCATGATAGAGGTATCAAAATTATGGTGGACGTAGTGCTTAATCATGCAGGGTACGGAATGCATCCTAATGAAACTATTAATGTTAAGAACTTCCCCACAGCTGAAGAAAAAGCTAAGTTTGAGGGTATGTTCAGAGAAAGGGGAACTACCGATACGATAAAAGGAGAACAATCTGGTTTGCCTGATTTTATGACGGAAGTTCCTGAGGTTAGAGCTAAACTTATCGAATGGCAGACAAGCTGGTTAGAGAAGGCAAAAACAGAAAAAGGAAATACAATAGATTATTTTAGAGTTGATACTACTAAGCATGTAGAGTCTACTACTTGGAATGCCTTTAAAAATAGACTAACTGAAATAAAGCCAGATTTCAAAATGATAGGGGAAAACTATGGAGCATCCATAGATAGCCATGGAGGTCAGCTACGTTCAGGACAATTTGATGCCTTATTGGACTTCTCTTTCAATGATATTGCAAAGGATTTTGTAAATGGAAATATTGATAGAGCTATAGAAAGAATACTTGAGAGAGAAAAGTTAATGGACAGTACAGCAACCGTCGGAAACTTCTTAAGTAGCCATGATGAAGATGGATTCCTTTGGACTTTAGATAAGGAAGGCAATAACAATGGAGTTTACGATAAGGATGAGATTGGCAAATTTATGCTAGCAGTCTCTCTTCAGTTAACTTCAAAGGGACAGCCTGTAATTTATTATGGTGAAGAATTAGGGGCTTCAGGCAAGAAGTCCGGCAATATGCAAGCTGGTGAATTTAGCGAAAATAGATATGACATGCCTTGGGAAAGAGTAGAAGATGAGAATTATAAATATATTTTGAATCATTATAAGAGCTTGTTGTCAGTAAGAGATAAGTATTCAAAGGTATTTGCAAAGGGAGAAAGTGTAAAGCTAGCTGGAGGAGACAAAGATAAATTTGTAATTATCAGTAAAACTTATAAAGATACTGAGTTAATTGTAGCCTTTAATCAAGAAGCGGAAGAAAGTGATATTACCTTTAAAACAGGTCTTGAACCAGGAACTGTTATAGTTGATGAATATAGTGGAGATACTTACACTGTAGATAAAGATGGAAATTGCACCTTCACATTACCATCTATAGAGGATGGTGGAACATCATTGCTAGCAGTTAAAAGTTCTAATGATAATGATGAAGACGAAGATACTATAGATGATAATGATGATGAAAAGGAAAATGGTGAAAAAGACGATAACAATGGAAGCAAAGGTAGAGATGGTAATAATCAGGGTGGTAAGATTGATGGGGAAAATTTTGATAAGCTACCAAAGACCGGAGGTATGCCTATATATGATTTGATAGGTATTGGAGTACTTCTAATAGCTTGTGGATCTTTGATTATTAAGAAAAAAGCAAAGAAAGTATAATAAAATGTTAAAGGGACTGTTGCACAAGAACTGATATACTATATCGGTTTTGCAGCAGTCCTTTTGTTTTGAAACACCTTTTTGAAACAAAGCAACAGAGTCAAATAGTAAATATCCTTACTATTAAGTGTAAATTGCATTATAATTATGCATACAACTAATAATAAA
>DGDR01000157.1:1835-3453 GCA_002385545.1 Clostridium sp. UBA3947 | reverse complement strand
AGAGGTATTAATTTGTTTTTCATTTAGTCATCATCCTATTTTATTAAGAATTTTATATTTGCAAAGCACCTATCTTTTCCTATAGGCGGGGAAAAAAGAACTGTCTTCACAGTTTTCACCTAGGACATTCATTAAATAATCATATTGTTCCTTATTATATATTTTTTTACCTATAAAGAAGTCATTGTCCTCCCGCTTTGAAAATGACTTCTTAAACTTATATAAGGAATCATCTTCAGACGTATATCCACCACCTAAATGAAACTTTTTATAGCCATTTTCGCTGCCCCATTTAGCCACCTCGTAAAGTAATAAACTATTAGCCTGTAACTCGCGAAAATCCTTTAATGCTCCTGACAAATGGTAGTGTAGATATTTCCCATATCTCATTATTAATGAAGAGGCTATAACTTTACCTTCATAGTAAGCATTTACAATAAAAACGTTCTTTCCTAAACTATCAATAATGTCATAAAAAAACTTATTATTAAAATAATAGTACTTGATGGCTTGATTATGATTCATTGTAGAAGTATATATACATATAAAGTCTTCTAAGGTTTTTATATCATCATCTAAAACTATAGCCACATTGTTCTTTTCCGCTTTTCTGATCATGTTTCTACACTTTGACTCTATGTTGTTCCATATTTCCTCTTTACTACATAAATCTATATACATTGTCTTCCTTATGCAGGAAATTGTACAGTACTCTTTAAAAAAGAGCTGATTCTTAATTAATGGATGAAACCTGTCAAACTGACTTATAATATTGCTTCTCTTACAGAAATCAGAAAAGTTCTTAAAAAACTCATCACTTAAATTTGTCTCAGTTTCGGTCTGTCCATAAATTTCATATAAAGGGCCACCGTAACCATAAGCACTGCTTATATCAAAATAACTACCTTCAGCTATTTTACCATCAAAGTTTTCACTCCTAGCAATGTCTCTTAACATGAAAGGGTATGCCACTTTGCCCCAATCACATTCAAAATAGTATAAGACTGGTTCACCATCTCCATAGTTTCTAAATGGAACAAAGTAATTGTAAGAAAAATAAATATCATTTTCCTTGAACCCTTCTATAATTTTATCCCAGTTCTTTTTGTCTTTTATTATTTGACTTAAAGACATTATTCCCTCAATCCTTTTTACTTCCCTGTATTAATATTTCTCTCAATGTTAAACGCTTCAGGGCAATCTTTAGTTCCGTATGTTACAATGTCCGATTTTTTTATAATCTTCATAATGGTTAAGAGGGCTATCTTAACATCAAATATCAAGCTTATCTTCGTTACATATTCTATGTCGTAATTAAACCTTTCTTCCCAGCTAATTGCATTACGACCATTCACCTGAGCCCATCCAGTTATACCCGGTAAAACATTATGTCTTTTCATTTCTTCTTCTGTATAATATGGTAAATACTCAACCAATAATGGCCTTGGACCAATAAAGCTCATTTCACCTTTCAAAATATTAATTAACTGGGGTAATTCATCAATACTTGTTTTACGCAAGACAGCCCCCACTCTGGTAATTCTATCTGAATCAGATAAAAGCTTACCATCTTTCTCGGTTTCCACTCTCATAGTACGAAATTTATAGATTGTAAAAA
>DGDR01000157.1:1199-1655 GCA_002385545.1 Clostridium sp. UBA3947 | reverse complement strand
CGTTGCTGTTTAAAAAGAACCGGTCCTTGGGAGTCCATCTTAATCGCAATTGAGGCGATTAGCATAATTGGAGAAAAGATTATCAAAAAGAACACTGCAAATATGAGATCTAATACTCTTTTCACTACCAAATATGGTTTCATAAAAACCATCCCTTTTATCTAATTCAAACAAGCATTATTATGCTTTACTATTCGTAGCTGAATTTACCCAGTATGATCGGAATAGCACAACAAACACCCCGAGCATCAAGCCAAGGCAACCAGCTACAGCTAGATTCAAGGCCTTCTTGGGTGCTACCGGTACTTGAGGTACACTCGCCATCGAAACAACCCTAAGCGGGCCATTACCATTATTCATTGCTTCAATATATTCGAGTTCTTCCCGCTTATTTACTAACAATAGATAATTATCCTTTGCAGCTTCTAAATTAAGTTGGAGGTGCTCCTGTTTGAG
>DGDR01000157.1:0-949 GCA_002385545.1 Clostridium sp. UBA3947 | reverse complement strand
TTGCGCTACTAAAGCCTTATTTAATTCCAGTTCTTTCTTAAGTTCAATATAAACAGGATTCAATTCTTCTCTCGTTAATTCCTGATCTTTTAGCTCAATTTTGATTGGAATATCAGCCAACTGTTCTTCAATTGTCTCAATCATAATAGTTGCTTTATTAATTTCAATCCGCAAATATGTTTCCCTGTTCTGAAGATCTGATAATAGCACAAGAGCTGTATTTAGTTCTGCTTCTAATTCTATTACGCTATCCGATTGTTGTAAGAATTTCTTTAATTCTGCCTGTTGGTTCTCTAGGATTTCCAGTTCAGCCTTAGCCTGTTTTTCTAATAGTGCCTTATTATTTAACCCCTTTTCCTCGTAATTTTTTACTGCTGACTTTGTTAGCTCCAGTGCCAATGTGTTTGCAATATTTGCTGCCCTTTGGGCATTATTATCCTTTACCGTAATCTCTAATAAATCTGTATCTTTAACGTTTTGAACGCTTATCCTTCCAGATAGTACTCTAACGGGCAGTTTTTGAGCATCAATTTGCAGTTTATCCATTACTTTTTCTATAGTATTGGTAGTTTTGGCCAAGGAAACATAGGTCTGTGCATTCACATCTGCTGATTGCAATGCTGTATCAACTAAACCTGCCAAACCACTATTGGCAGTAGTTGGAATGATATATTTCTCCACAGACAGGACCGCTTTTGCTTCATAAGTTGGCTCCAGCACATAAAAACTTACAATACCGCTAATAATCAATGCAATAAGAGTTAAACCAATGATTACCCATTTACCTTTCAGCAATATTTCAATTAACTCACGAAGGCTGATTTCCTCTTCCACCCTCAATTCCCCCTAATGCCCAATATTAGACAATTAGTTAATTATCTATATTGTATATTATTTGTGAAATTCCTTCAACAGCTTCTCCACCTGCGATAGTGTCAAGACACTGTAG
>DGDR01000148.1 GCA_002385545.1 Clostridium sp. UBA3947 | reverse complement strand
TTCATAAACTTTTTACAGTACCGCTAAGTTAGTTTATTATCTATTTTATACCACATTTGCCTAAAGGTAAACCTTCTTCTTAAGCTAGTTAAAGCTCTTCACTTAGAATTAATAAGCCTTTCCCCAATACACCATATGCTTAGCAGTCTTTCCACAACATACACAGGTATCAGCAATTTTCTCCTGCTCAAAAGGAATACATCTGGAGGTTGCACCTGTCATTTCTTTTATTTTATCTTCACATTCTCTATCTCCACACCACATAGCCTTAATAAAGCCAGGCTTATTTTCTACAGTATTAACAAATTCCTCAAGACTAGTTACAGTGTAGGTTTTAGTATCTCTATTTTCCCTAGCTCTTTCTAACATATCCTTTTGAATAGTATCAAGAAGCTGTACAACTACCTGTTCAACCTCATCTAAAGCTACTGTAATCTTTTCTCCAGTATCTCTTCTAGCTAGTATACATTGATTATTTTCTATATCCTTTGGTCCAATTTCTAATCTCAATGGAACGCCCTTCATTTCGTATTCTGCAAATTTCCAACCAGGTGTCTTATCGCTAGAATCCAATTTAATCCTAACAAGTCCCTTTAATCTATCCTTAAGCTCTTCTGCTTTTTCTAACACTCCCTCTTTATGCTGCGCCACAGGAACTATTACTAATTGAATAGGAGCAACCTTAGGAGGCAATACCAAACCATTATCGTCTCCATGAACCATTATTACTGCACCAATCAATCTTGTTGTCATACCCCAGGAGGTTTCATGTACATATTGAAGCTTACCATTCTTATCTGTGTATTGAATATTAAAGGCTTTAGCAAAGTTATCTCCAAAGTAGTGAGAGGTTCCTGACTGAAGAGCCTTTCCATCGTGCATTAAGCTCTCGATGGTGTAGGTAGCTTCAGCTCCTGCAAATTTTTCCTTTTCAGTTTTTTGACCCTTTACCACTGGGATTGCCAAAACTTCCTCACAGAAATCAGCATATATGTTTAACATTCTTATAGTCTCTTCCTGAGCTTCCTCTGCAGTGGCATGAATAGTATGACCCTCCTGCCACAAAAACTCTGTAGTTCTTAAGAAAGGTCTTGTAGTCTTTTCACATCTAACAACAGAACACCATTGATTATAAAGCTTTGGTAAATCATTATAGGACTGAACCACCTTAGCATAGTGCTCGCAGAATAAGGTTTCAGAGGTTGGTCTCACACAAAGCTTCTCTGTAAGCTTTTCTTCACCATAATGAGTAACCCAAGCTACCTCTGGGGCAAAACCCTCTACATGATCCTTCTCCTTTTGTAAAAGAGATTCTGGTATAAACATAGGCATATACACATTTTCATGGCCTGTTTCCTTAAATCTTCTATCCAAATCCTTCTGAATATTTTCCCAGATGGCATAACCATAAGGTCTGATTATCATACATCCCTTAACGCTAGAATAGTCTACAAGCTCTGCCTTCTTAACTATGTCTGTGTACCATTGGGCAAAATCTACATCCATGCTTGTTATTGCTTCTACCTTCTTTTTATTCTTTGACATAATCTCTTCCTCCCAAATATATTTTAACTAAATTGATTGTACAAAAAAGAAAAACCCACCCAATTAGGGCGAGTTTTGGTCGCGGTACCACCTAAATTTGTACTCATTATCAATAACGGTATTACCGGTAGTTATTAGCTACTGCTCAGAAGCGGGTTCGAAAAATTGAAAATCTCTCAGCCAAGGATTTTCTCTCTGTAAGCTTTTCTAATATTCTTCCTCATCGCATATATTTAGTTTTAAACATATATTAATCGTTGTTTTCTTCATAATTATAATTTCTACTTAATTTCGTGTCAATATTCCCTTAAAGTTTATCTAAAATCTCCTCTCCAAGGAGCATATCCTCTGGAGTGGTAACTTTAATATTCTTATAATCGCCCTCATACAAGTATACTCTATGGCCGTATTTTTCAACAATCATGGTATCATCTGTGGCAGAGTAATTTTCTATGTCCGCCTGCCTATGGCATTCCAATATCAAGTCATATTTAAAGCACTGAGGAGTTTGTACAGCCATTAAGGCATTTCTGTCTGGTGTGGTTACAGAAAAGCCCTCCTCATTAACCACCTTAATAGTATCCTTGGGTCTAACTCCACAGGCACTGGCACCAAACCTTTCTGCATAGTCTATTCCAGCTTCAATAATATCAGTGGTAACAAAAGGTCTAGCACCATCATGTATTGCTACTATATTACAGTTAGCAATAGCCTTTAAGCCATTATATACAGACTGCTGTCTCTCCTTGCCACCTTCAACAAGGGCTGTTACCTTCTTAAAGTCGTATTTTTCTACTATTTCTTTTCTTGCAAAATCCAGCTCCTCTTTTGATAAAACCAAAACTATAGAATTAATCCTTTCACATTGGGAAAAAGCTTTAATGGTATAATACAACAAAGGTTTTCCCTTTAGCTGTAAAAATTGTTTGCTAATTTCACTGCCCATTCTCTTGCCCTTACCTGCTGCTACTATTAAACCTATATTATTATCCATATACTACCTTCCTAATTTGCTTTTTCTAAAACATCCTTTTGCCTTGCGAATATCATTCTACCTGCTGCAGTTTGAAGCACAGAAGTAACTACCACATCTATGGTTTCCCCTATAGACTTTCTTCCGCCTTCTACTACGATCATTGTTCCGTCATCCAAGTAAGCAATTCCCTGCCCAGACTCCTTTCCGTCCTTTACCACTTGAATTGTCATCTCTTCTCCAGGTAGAACCACTGGCTTTATAGCATTTGCTAATTCATTTATATTTAGCACAGGAACTCCTTGAACCTCTGCTACCTTATTTAAATTATAATCATTAGTAATTACCATACCATTCATGGTCTGACAAAGCTTTAATAGCTTACTATCCACTTCTACAAGCTCTGGAAAATCCTTCTCAGTGATTATAACCTCCATATCCAATTCCTTTTGAATTTTATTAAGTATATCTAAGCCTCTTCGTCCTCTATTTCTCTTTAAGGAATCAGATGAATCTGCTATATGTCTTAGCTCCTCAAGAACAAAGTTTGGAATAACAAGAGCTCCTTCAATAAAGCCTGTTTGACATAAATCAAAAATTCTTCCGTCTATTATAACTGATGTATCTAATATTTTTGCCCTTGCATTAGAACTATTCTTAGCTTTTTTATCCTTAACATTGCTTTTTTTCTTAATGTTAAAAAATAAATTCATCAGTTCATCTCTCTTTTTAACAGCTATATCAGCTCCAAGAACAGCAAATATAGTATTGATAACCACTGATAAAGGCGCCCCTATGTAAGGCAAGCTGCTTAGAACA
>DGDR01000052.1:4817-7529 GCA_002385545.1 Clostridium sp. UBA3947 | reverse complement strand
TTGCAGAATCACCAGTAGCTGAGCGTTTTTTTTATACTACAAAAGCTAATTGCACCAATTTTGTATCTCAATGTGTTTGGGCTGCCTTAGGAGGATATGACAGTAGGAATCCTAACAAGGTGATTGAAAATATTAGAAAAAGATATAAAATGACTGATAAATGGTATGGAAACACAGGGGGAGGTACACCTAGCTGGGAGAATGTGGAGAAGTTTTACTCCTATTTTACTGGGGATGACAAAATGAGAGGAATTAATGGGTATGTGGAAAATAATGAGCAGCTAGCGGTAAAATTAGATCCTGCGATGATAAAGGAAGGAGAGGTGCTTCAGTTTAGAAAGGGTAATAAGGGTCCTTACACCCATTCTGTATATGTAACAGCTAATATTAATAACGGAGATTTCAGTGGCATATACATATGTCAGCAGTCAACAGACTGGAAAAACAGGAATTTGGAAGATTTAATTTTAAGTCCTGGCTGGGGCGGCTACGATATGTGCTATATGAGAAGGATTTGGTTTAAAAGCAAAGTTTAGAGTTTAGAGATAAATTAATCTCTAAACTCCGTCATATGCTTCCAGTAGCGCTGAGGCATCATTTGCCGTCTTAGCTTAGGATTTTTTCTTTCCTCAATGGATATGGTTTTGTAATAGCTTTTCCATAGGTCTTCATAGACACCACTATTTGCAGCAGCAAGTCTTTCGCCATATCCTCTTTCCATGACAGTTAAAACCCACTGTCCATCTTCTTGTAGTATTGCCAGCTCTCTTTTTAAATCATGTATAATCCATTTCTGATTTGAAAAGCGAGCAGAAAAGTGTGGGGCTAGTAAGGTAAGGATATTGTGGTCAGGCTCTATGGAGGCGTAATAAATTTCTCCTGGTAGGGAAGTAAATCTAACAAAGCCACAGAGTCTATGAACCTCATTGATTACTCTTTTAACACATTTTGAAACCTCTAAGACTACAGGGTTATGTAAATAATGGCGTAGCTTTACGCCGATTTTGAAGCCAAGCTTGACATATTCTAAAATTAGCATTTCAAAGCCTGCTTCTTCCGATAAAAATACGGTGTATATATCCTTCAAGACTTCCTTACTTATTTTATTTTCGATGGCCTTTTCTACTTTTAGGCTTTTTTCTTCTGAGCTTTTAATAAAAATTTCTTCTGATAGTAATGTCTTTTCGTAGTTTCTTTCACTTTTGATATCCTGAGCCTTTTTATCTGAGTAATAATACTCGTATATACAGGTTAATAATCCTTGAAAACTGCCGTCGTATATATAGGTAACTAACATAGTCCACCTCACATTTCTCCATGAACTCTTGAAATATAATCCTCCTTGCCAAGCAATGCAGGTAGGTTGCTAAA
This sequence comes from Clostridium sp. UBA3947, assembly GCA_002385545.1. GTDB lineage: Bacteria > Bacillota > Clostridia > Clostridiales > Clostridiaceae > Clostridium_AU. Next base: position 6,158 of record DGDR01000052.1, on the reverse strand, counting down.
GAAGGACAGTTGCTCAAATTTTTCATCATCCCTTAATTTTTTAGCAATGGGAGAGGTGTCTAGGAGTCTATGTCTTATAAGCACATGGTCGAAGCTTACATCTCCATAATATTTACCCTTACAGGTAATAAAATATTGAGCTCGTTTCATAACTACCCCGATTTTTTTCAGATCTTCAAAGTCAATTTTGTGTACTCTACGTATTGATAATATTTTATAAGCGGATCTTACTCCGATACCTGGAACTCTTAGAAGTTCATTATAAGAAGCTCTATTGATTTCTACAGGAAATTTATCTATATTTCTTAGAGCCCAAGCGGTTTTGGGGTCAAAGTCCTTGTCTAAGCTAGGGTACTGCTCATTTAGTATTTCGTCTGCCTTGAAGCCGTAAAAACGAAGGAGCCAATCGGCCTGATAAAGCCTGTGTTCTCTTAGCAAGGGTGGGTGCTTTATACTAGGAAGCTTAGGTCCCTGAGCTACTGGAACAAAGGCGGAATAATACACCCTTTTTAAGGAGAATTTTTTATATAAGTTTTCTGATAAATTGAGGATTTTATAGTCGCTATCGGCAGTAGCACCAACAATAAGCTGGGTGCTTTGCCCTCCTGGTACAAATAAAGGGGTAGTTTTTATTTGCTTTTTCATATCCTTAGTTGCGGATATTTCCTGGCTAATGAGATTCATAGGCTTTAAAATGCTTTCCTTTGTTTTTTGAGGAGCTAATAGCTTTAAGCTACTGCTAGAAGGGAGCTCTATATTAACACTCATTCTATCAACATATAGACCAGCCTCTCGAATTAAGGCTTCATCTGCCCCGGGTATAGCCTTTATATGTATATAGCCATTAAATTTATGTTCTAGGCGAAGCTTTTTAACTACAGTAGTAAGAAGTTCCATAGTATAGTCAGGGCTTTTAAAAACTGCAGAGCTTAGGAATAAACCTTCAATATAATTTCGTTTATAAAAGTTCATAGTTAAGTCCACCACTTCTTCTGGGCTGAAGGCTGCTCTTGGTACGTCGTTGCTACAACGGTTAACACAATAGGCACAGTTATATATGCAATAGTTGGTAAGTAATATTTTTAACAGGGATATACATCTTCCATCAGCAGAAAAGCTGTGACATATACCGGATTCAGCAGTATTACCTAAACCACCAGCTATATTTTTTCTATTGCTACCGCTGGAGGAACAGGACACATCATATTTAGCACTATCAGCTAATATTCTTAATTTTTCTTGTAATTCCAATGTTATCTCCACCTCTATAAGGAAAGTTTTTACTAGCTTATAAATTATAGTATATCCATAATTATACCAAACATACGTTTGGATGTAAAC
>DGDR01000052.1:0-4567 GCA_002385545.1 Clostridium sp. UBA3947 | reverse complement strand
CAAAATTTTCCTAAATGTCTGACATCTAAAAGGGCGGTAGCGTCCTTTTATGTCAGAAACTAAAATTAATAATTTTATTATAGGCCTTTAAGGTTTGCCGAGCAGTGCTATCCCAGCTAAGCTGTGAGGCTCTAATAAAACCTTTAGTAATTAGGTTTTCTTTTAGGATGTTATCTTCTAAAACCTTTAACATAGCTTCAAAAAGCTCATCGGTATCCCAAGGGTTTATTAGAATTGCATTGTTACCAACTATTTCTGGAATAGATGTAGTGTTTGAAGCTATAACCGGTGTACCGCAGGCCATAGCCTCCACAGGTGGCAAGCCAAAGCCTTCGTAGAAGGAGGGGTAGGTAAATAGTTCAGCAGCACTGTAAAGGTAAGGTAAATGTTCTATTGGAATAAAACCAGGAAATATTACTTTATCAAGAATTTCCAAGCTTTCAGCTCTATTTCTATACCTTTCATAGGATATACCCTTTTTGCCGGCTATAACCAGTTTGATGTTGTTTTTATACTTATCTACTAGCTTACTAAAGGCTTCGATGAGACCAAGTATATTTTTTCTAGGGCTAAAGCCACCTATATAAAGGATATAGTCATCTTCAATGCCATAATAGCTTTTGACTAATTCTTTACTAATTTTTTTATCCTTAGGCTTATATATATCCTCCGGAGCTAGATGGGTTACAAAGATTTTTTCTCCGGGAAAATCGAATTCTCTCATAATATCTTCCTTGGAAAAATTGGAAACGGTTATTATACCATCACATTGAGGTATTATTTTTGGGATTTGCTCTAGGAATATTTTCAAGTAGCTCGGTCCCACAGTTTCCGGCATCTTATAAGGTATAATATCATGTAATGTTATTACCATTTTGCAGGGCTTATCCATAGGTAATCCTATTCCGTTTTGTGGGACATGATATAATTCTACTTCATTATAATGAAGAATATTAGGAATATTAACCTCATCCCAAAAGTTATTGCTGTTATTGTCCGTAATATTACGGACAGCAAAATTATTATTAAATTCTATATCAGTAGAAGATTTATCTGGCATGAACAATAAATAATTATTAAAAGTATCCAGTTGGTTTATTGTTTTAATCAATTGATAGGTGTAGTTACCTATGCCTGTTCCCCTATACCACTTTGCAGCTCTTCCGTCAATTCCGATTTTCATTCTGGATAATCCTTTCATAATGGTCTTAATTTATTATATTAGCTGTATCTGAATTTTGCGACAAAAATACATAATTACTCCAATTTAATAGAAAAGTGTTAATAAATATAAAACAAGCCTCATATAAATTAGATGGGAGGTGATAGCGATGATGAGAGAATTTGAGATTGAAAGGCAGTTTGGTATTAAAATTGAAAGTATAAAGCCTAATAAGGGAGTGTATTATTTAAAAACAGACAAGGGTGTCAGATGTTTAAAGAAAATTAATTATGGAATCCAAAAGCTGTTGTTTGTCTATGCAGCAAAAGAGCATTTAATTAACAATGGATTCAAAAACGTAGATAGATATTATCTTAACACCGAAGGTGCTCCATATGCCCTAGTTAACGAAGATATCTATACCCTTTCAAGATGGATAGACGGCAGGGAGTGTGACTTCCAAAGTGAAGAAGACTTAAAATTAGCAGCGAAAAGCCTTGCAATGCTTCATCTATCTTCAAGAGGATACGAGCCTCCTGAAAATAGTAAGTTGAAAACAGACTTAGGTAGATGGCCGCATTTAATGGAAAAAAGGATTAAGTCCTTTGATAGAATGAGGGACATGGCTAGGAAAAGAGGCATGAAGACAGCTTTTGACCTTACCTACATAAAAGAGGTTCAATTTTACAAGGATTTAGGTAAAAGGGCAATGGCTATCTTGAACGATTCTAAATATACGGAGCTTTGTGCTATAGCAGAAGAAGAGAAGAACTTCTGCCATCATGATTATACTTATCATAATATAATTATCGACAACAATAATGAAGTTAATGTAATTGATTTTGATTATTGCAAACGAGAAGTTAGAATATATGATGTTTCTAATTTCTTGATAAAGGTTTTAAAAAGAGTTCAGTGGGATATTAAATACTGCAACTTGATTATAGAAGCCTATAATAGTGTAAGTCCTATAAAAGACGAAGAGTATAGAGTTTTATTTGCTTTTTTGGTTTTTCCTCAAAGGTTTTGGCGCTTGTCTAATAGATACTATTATAATGAAGTTAACTGGGGGCAAAATACATTTAACAAGAAGATAGAGGAGCTAGTAGAAGAACAAACTGCTTACTTGAAATTCATTGAAGATTTTAAGAAAGAATATAATCAGAAGGAATAATCCAGTTTATAGGGGCATAACTTCTATAATTAAGTAGAAAAAGCTTATTCTTATTTCAGAAAAGAATAAGCTTTTTTACTTTTTGCTGGCGGCAGAGGCAAATTTTCACCTATTAGCATAAAGCTCATATTATATAATGAAAGTTATAAATGGAGTGGAATGGATGGAAATAGGTGATACTGTTGTTAGAAAATCCTATGGTAAAGATATTACCTTTAAAATAATTGGTATTAATGAAACGGAAAAGGGTAAGCAATATATAATAAAGGGGCGAAATTTAAGGCTTATAGCAGACTCCCCAGAAGAAGATTTAGAGCCAGTTAAGGATAATCATATCAGCGTAAAAGATGAGGTGTTTAATAAAAGAGTAAATAAGGCTATAAAAAAGGTTCTTGCAGAGAGAAATAACTATTATAGGTCTGAAAGCTTAAGAATGGGGAAGTCCAGTAAAAGTGATCGCCAAAAGGAGCTTACCTTTGGAAGACCAGGAAGGATTCTTCATGTAGATGGAGATTCTGAGTATCTAAATACCTGTCTTAAGGTTTATCAGCAACTGGGTATAGATGCTGTCGGTCGTTTAGTAGTGGAAAAAAATCAGCCTTTAGAAATTGTGAAGATGGTTAAGGAGCTAAAACCAGATATTGTAGTTTTAACAGGCCATGATGCAATTTTGAAAAAAAGCAAGGATTACTCTTCTCTAGATAGCTATAGAAATTCAAAATACTTCGTGGAGGCTGTGTTGGCCTTAAGGGAATATCAATCTAGCTATGATGAATTAGTGATTTTTGCAGGCGCTTGCCAATCCTGCTATGAAAAAATCCTAGACTCTGGAGCAAATTTTGCTAGCTCTCCTAGTAGAGTGTTGATTCACTGTCTTGATCCTGTTTTTATTTGCGAGAAAATTGCTTATACTAACATAGAAAAAATAGTGCCTATTCATGAGGTGTTAGAAAATACTATTACAGGCATAAAGGGAGTTGGAGGACTGCAAACTAGGGGTAAGTATAGAGAGGGGTATCCAAAATCTCCTTATGCCTAGATGATATAAAATGAATTAATAATATCAAGGATTAAGCTTATAGTAAATTTATTTCAGATAATCCCTCGGTTATAAACAACTAGGAAGAGATATCCTAGTGATGATTTATATCTAGAGGGATTTTTTGTGTCACATTAATAATGGGAATAACAATTTAAACCATATATAGTATTTATTTAAATGAATGAAAAAGCGAATAATTAGCACATAAAGTGGAATAATATAAATGTTTATTCTGTATTTAGTTACTGTTAACATAAAATTAACATTGACAAAAACGTTTACAACGTGATATGATTATATATTTATTTGACAGAAAACCGGTTTTCAAGTATAATGTACTCGTGGCTTAATGTCAAGTTAATAATTTAATAAACGCAGTAACTAACGCAGGTATTTTCACAGTTAAGGTATTTACCACATTAATAGCTTGCCTTGTATCATAGATGTGTTTTTTCATCTAAAATAAAGCTAGTAGCTTTAACAAAGGTGAGTTATTTATAAAAAAACAAGGGTTACCAGTTTGATGCTTATGCGTCAATTGGAACAATTGTGGAAAGAGGGTGTTTTTATGGAAAACAATAACAGACTAGCGGCCATCAAAAAGGATATTGAAGGCCATGTTGGAGAAAGTGTTACATTAAAAGCAAATGGTGGGAGGAGAAAGGTCCTTGTTAACAAAGGGATAATAGAAAAGGCCTATCCTAGCATATTTGTAATAAGGCTTGACAACGACACCCGTAGGACAGTGACATATAGTTACTCAGATGTATTAACAAAAACAGTTCAATTAGTTTATGCAGGATAATACATAAGCATAACATAATCCTTGGAGCAATTCCAAGGATTATTTTTTGTTCTAATTTACTATTTAATTTAAAAAAGTCCATAAAGTTCTTTGTGAAAAATTAGCGTGGAATTTCATATTAAATTAAAATTCATTAAGAAAATAATACAATAAATGTATGCCAATATGCTTGGACGATAAAAAAGAAAGATGGTGGGTATCCATCTTTCAACTATGGTATAAAAGGGTATTGAGAATTTATGAGAGGTTATATGGTCAATAACCATTTATAATAATACGTCAAAATCTGTCGTTTGTCAATAAGATTTTTTCTTTAATTATTTAGGAATTGTAGGATTACAATACATATGTTACACCAACAAAAAATTAAAGCGAGAATAGCTC
>DGDR01000042.1:6046-17271 GCA_002385545.1 Clostridium sp. UBA3947 | reverse complement strand
TTATTGGAGAACGCCTTAATAAATTGTAAAAAGCTTTAAAGATGAAAAGATTTGTTGATAGTAAGATATTAACAATTCATATATATTTAACACTCATTGAAAAGTAAAAAACTTATAACAGCCAGAAAAAGGTGGTGTAATACATTGAGTAATGAAATTATCTCTATAGACGTTGGTAATAAGTATACTAAAATCATTGTTGGAAACAGTAGTAGGGTTTTAAGTTTTGATAAGGAATTGACCCCTCAAGGAGCAGTCTTTGAGGATGGATTGCATGATATCAATACTTTATCTACCTTAATTAAATCAATGTTGACAAAAAGGAACATAGCTACAAAGGATGTTTGTTTTGTAATAAGAGGTAGAGATATAGTTATCAGACATATAGAAATACCATTAATGGGGATGGACAAGCTTGATGAAGCTGTAGTATGGGAAATAACTCAGTATTTACCGGAATTAGCTTCTGATTATTACATAGATTATCAGATTGCAAATCGGGCTACATTCAAAAGCGATAAGGTTTACAAAGTAATGGTGGTTGCGGCACCTAAAAAGAAGATTGATAAATATCTACAGTTAGCTAGTCTTTTAGATTTAAAGGTAAAGGCTATAGATGTAGCAGCTAATTCCATATCAAGGGTTTTTGCAGGTGTATATCATTTTAATAAGAATCTTGAAAGTATTGGGATATTAGACATAGGCGCTGTGAGTACCAGTATAAGTATCTTGGATAGAGGAAGTTTGTTTATTGAAAGAGAAATTCCTATTGGTATTAGTCAGATGGCAGAATCATTTGGATCAAATTTTGCAAATGACCCAGACAAGTATCATGAGAATTTTATAACTAAATTTAATTTACTGAACGCACAAGCAGATAATAGTGCTCAGGGAAAAATTAAGGCTATGTTTGACAACTTAATGGAAGTTCTCCAAAAGGTAACATCCTTCTACAGGGGTGGTAACTATGAAAAAAAGCTGGATCATGTTTTTCTACTTGGTGCAGGTTGCGAAGTGTATGGTATAGAAAAGTATGTGAAAGAGTCCATAGGTGCAGAGGCTAGATCCCTAATGTCAATGGATGAACTGTATTTAAAGATACAGGTTCCTTATGGCTTTGATGCTAGATTTTACAGCAATTGCTTAGGTATGCTATTAAGGGATAAAACTCATGGTTTGAATTTACTTCCTGAAAAGATGAAGAAATCAAAGGCGCAAATGCAAACTACTAGAAAAATTACAACACTTGCTATAACAGCTTCTTTATTGGTAGTTGCTATAAGTGCTAGTATATTTGGTTACTATGTACTTGTTAATAATGAAAATAATGAACTAGAAAGAAAGATTGCATCTATGTCAGTGGTGCAAAAGGAAAATATTAGCTTAAATAAGGAACTGGCAGAATATACAAACTATAATAATATGGCTAATGCACTAACTTCTGGTAAGGTGATAGTGTCTGATAAAGTTTATAATTTAAAAGACTATAAACCAGATGATGTTCTTTTTCAATCAGTAGTTTATAACAATGGAAATTACACTATTTCAGCTATAACACCAAATTATGAATCCATTTCTGCTATGACAGCTATGCTGCAAATGTCGAACGAATATAGAAATAGTAAGATTAAGGATGTTAAGTTAATAGATCAGAACTATACCTTTACTATAGTAATTAGAGGTGAACAAAATGAAAAATCTATCTAAGAGCGATAAATTAATACTTGTAGGGTTAGGTTTTTTACTCGTGATATTTCTTTATTATCAGTTTTTACTTAGTCCTTTGTTGGATAATATTACTGAAAAAAAACTTGCAATTAAGGAAAATAAAATTACGTTAGGGAAGCTAGAAATGATGGAAATAAGTAATAGGACAATGAAAAAAAAGATAAATGAGGAAAAAGCAAAGTATGAAGAATTCACTAAATCATTGCCTATTGAATTAAGAGATCCTGAAATACAGAGGTTTTTAAATGCGAGCGCAGAAGCCTTTAATATAAAGATTTTAAGCACTGGTTACAGTGAGGGTGCTGATGTAGTACTTGTAAATAAAGAAGAAGAAAAATCAAAATCAAAAGAGGATGAATTAACAAGTGAAAAGGGTAAGTTAAAGTTGGTGTCAGTAACTGTTAACATGGAAGGCAGTTATTTGGATATAATGAGATACATTTATCATTTAGAAAGCTTCGATGAAAAAGATAATAATATAAGTGAATTAGCTGTAAATCTTCCTGAAACAATTGAAAACAATATTAGAATAAATGAAGTTATGAGTATTAATATTGTTAAAAGGAATAAAACTGATGACTCAGAAACCAGTGATAAAGTAAATGCAGCGATAGTTATCAATTATTATTATGTTACTGGTGATGAGGAAGATAAAAAGAATATCGAATACGAAATACCAGTTCCTGCTGGTAAAGGTAATAATCTCTTTAATTAAGGAGGTGGCTGTTATAAAAAGGAAGAAAGGCTTTACTATTGTGGAGCTAATAGCAGCTGTAGCTATAATTTTAATTAGTTTGCAAGCTGTAACCATAGCTGTTAGAGCCTCCTCTAAAATGTGGGAAATTTCTAATAGAAAATTAGATGTTAGTACTTTTAATCAATCTATTAGTCAGAATATAAAAAATAGGGGTAGAAGCTATATAAAGGATATTTATAAGGCTACAAGTACTCCGGCAGGGAACACTATAAGATTCTGTATATATTTTAATGATAATAGTGGAATAGCCCCCTATTTTGAAGGAAGTCTCAAGAAAAATGATGGAACTTTTAAATTCACATTTGGCTCTGTAACTGATTTTGAAGGTTGCAAAGATAAAAGCAATGGCGAAAATTACGGAGCATTAGTAATAATAAGTGAATCAAGGGATACGGATAATTATTCTGTTTATAAGTTAGAAGTTACAGTATGGGACTTAACTAAAAATGGTGAATATAAATCATACTCATCCTTTTATATAGGAGGTTAGATATATGTTAAGAATAAAAAAAAAGGGAGTAACCATCATAGAACTAATCATAGTATTAGGACTTACTCCTATAGTTTTAAGTTTAATATTTGATATTATAACTTCACTATACAGGATGAGTGACATTGAGATGAGACGTTCTAATGCTACTGAGCAGGCTAAGACATATATTACAATGATTAGTAATGATTTAAAAAATGCTAGAAGATATTTAGATTCCGATGAAATAATAGATGTTGACGTTTTGAATAGTGTTGTTCCTCCGGGTGGGAAACCAGTAGTATATATAGAATCCTTTGATGATAAGAGATACATGTATGTAATGGCACCAACTCTGGATGGAAAATTTGATCTTCAAAGAATAGTATTTTCAAATGATGTTACTCAAAATACTTATAAAGTAAAAAAAATTACTAAACTTAATGGTACTGAGGATTATGACAAAGAATATGTGGATAAATCTGTTTTTGAAAAATGTAAAGCTGATACGAGAAATGTAGTACTTGACTCTATTAATCTAAACTCACCATTTCTAAAAGGAGCTGACTTAACAGAATATCATAATGAATTTTTGTATTATGATAACTTTGACTATAAAACCTTACTTTTTGTAAGTACAGTCCATAATGAAGATAAAAAATACTATAAAGTCGAGTTGGAACAAATATATGTATATGACACTGCGATTGATAGTACTACAACACTTATGAAATATGTAGAGGATGCTAAGGTAACTAGAAATCCAAAAGAAAGTAAATTAACTAGCGTATATGTAAAGGCAGAAGACCGGGGTAAAATTAAAGAGATTTCTTCTGATGTGTATGTTTTTACACAATCATAGGAGGTTATAATGAAAAGAAAAAGAAAAGGGTATGCACTATTGCTTGCAATTGAAGCATTGTTTATTTTTACTATGTTGGCAACGGTAATTGTATCACTAGCGGCTGCTAGCTATAAGAGTTCTGTACGAAAGGAAAAATTGGAGAAATTGAAATTAAAGTCAGAAAGTGCTATTGAGATACAATATACTTACTTAAAAGATTATATTATGAAAAATCCAATAGTATTAGTGGATAGTTCTAAGTATGATATAGATGCGATTAAAACAGTAAATGTTACTGATGAAGGCATAAGAATAACTACAACTATATCTAATGAAGCAAATGTAAAGGATGTACCAACTGGAAGAAAGGTCGATTGTCTAAAAATAGAAGCACAGGCTCAGTTTCTAAATAAAGAAGGTGAGGGTGAAGGGAGAATATTAAAGACTACAGTATATATAGATAAGGATTCTATATATAACGAATATTTTGAAAGAATATTTAAGAGTTCTTTTACTACATCTCCAAAAGAGCCTCTAACCTATGATGGGGATATCGAAAGTGGTTTTTCAATTAACAATTCAGTTGAGCTGATTGGTAGTGGTAATATGCTACTTCAAGGTACAATTATCTTAAATCCAGGTAGAGTGGATATTGATGAAGGCGAAGTCCTTGTAAAGTCCCCGGAAAAACTAAAATTCAGTTCAAATAATCGTTTTGAAGAAGAAAGTAGAATTAGTAGAGTTGAAGGAAATGAAGGATTTGATATTCCACAATGGGTAAGTAGAAATACTAACTATCTCTACTTTTGTGATATTTTAGATCAAACAACTCTTGGAGCTAAACCTATTGCTATATATACACCTGGTGTAATACCTATTGATATGAATTCACTTGAATTTTTGTATATTGATAATACTGGTTCTAATTCTGATATTCAAAATACTGTTACCTATAAAGTAAGAAGTTATACTGATCCGATTTCGTTTCAATATCTAATTAATGGGCATAATAGGCAAGGAGATATAGAAGGACTTTATCCAGTTATTATTAAGAAATTAACTAGCTTGTATCCGGATTTGGGAGCAGATGCGGTATTAAGATTTGGAGAATTTTATAAGGTGTTATTGGTTGATGGTGATTTGATAATTGAAAATGATAAAAAATTTCTTTACAATAATTACGTAATTTATTGTAGCGGTAAAGTTACTTTCGAAGGAGATGCTTATTTTTATAATAGTAGTATATTTGCTAAAGAGATAGAACTTAATAATGGAAAAGTAATTTTTAATGGTATAAATACTAGACGTTCATCTGAAAAAGAAGTAGGAAACAGACATTTAACAGACTTTAGTAACAAAAATAAGGGAGCAATAAGTTCATATCTACTTAAAAATCTAGCCAATTACGGTGACTATCTAAAATTTAGAGTTGTTAAATGGGAGCAACAGTAGAGGCTTAAAACAATAGAACAGATTATTAAGAAATATTAAGGAGGAAACTAAAGAAATGAGAAATAGAAATATGTTAAAAATAGTCGGCGCTATTATAATAGTTGCAGTAATTGGTGTTATAATCCTTCTTAGTAATAGAAAAGATAAGAAAGTTCAGTCCTTTATAACTGACAAAAGTGCTATAGGTTTGTATCATGTTTGGACAATAAATTTTGATAAGGAACTTGATAATGAAGAAATTGAAGGTACAACTATCGTAATAAAGAATTCAAAGGGTGAGGAAGTGGAGTGTTATTGGACAACTAGTCCTAATGTCAAAAGCATTACGGTTAGGCCGCCAATGGATGGATATGTAGCAGATGAAGAATATAGCTTGTATATAAAATCTCCAGTTAGCTTTACAGTAAATGGAGAGAAGAACACAGAAATGACCATTACCTTCACTCCCAAAATTATATATGAAGATAAAAAGGTAGTTATAGAGGATAAGAATCTTGAAAAGCAAATTAGAGAATTGATTGATAAACCCGAAGGTGATTTATACATTAGTGATGTTGAAAGTATAACGATGCTTGTTGTAAATAATTGCGAAATTGAAAGTATAAAAGGAATAGAGTACTTAGTTAATCTTCGAGAACTTTATATTGATGTTAACAATGTTAGCGACATAACTCCATTAGCAGGATTGACCTACTTGGAAAAGTTAGGTTTATCCTACAATAAAATAACAGATATAAGTGTTCTTAAAGGAATGAAATTGAAATATCTAGCTTTAAAAGGTAATAATATTACGGACTATAGTCCAGTAGAAAGTATTTATGATGACTTACAGTGGAAGGACTTTAATTTAGATTAAATTACGTTGGTATCATTAAATTTATGATACAAAAATTTATTAGAAAAGGAGGTAAAAAACCAATGCAATCTGTAAAGAAAGCTATTTCAGCTGTTGTAGCATCTCTTGTATTAGCTTCAAGTATTATATTCCAAGCTAATGTTACGGCTAAAGCTGGCACTACTGATAAAAACAATGGTGATTGGTCCAAGCCCAGAGCAACTTTATGGGATACAGACGAGGCAGAGTTAATGGTAAGGGTTGGAGACATAGATAACTTTGGTGTACCATGGGATGGAATAGATCCATTTAGTGGCAATGAAACAGCAGCACATTCTTTCCCTTATAAGCCGGAATCTGATGATCCAGAGGGAACTGATAGGATTATGGTTGTAAGCGGTTATAGAAATGGCTATGCAACTGATGGTTATACAGATAGTACCTATGGACAAGAAGGTTATGATACTACGGTTAAACCAGTAACTCTTACCTATGACCTAAAAGGGAAAGAGGTTAAAAATGCCTATATCCAGATGTTTGTAGATGATGTTCAGCCAACAAAATTTGAAATTGTAAATGGTGAAGAAATTAATAGAGGAAGAGACGGATTTTCCAAGAATAGCCGTAACGTTTATCAGGTTACTTTAAGCTACAAGAAAGATAAAGATAATATAACAATAACTGAAAGAATTCCAAGCTTTGAAACAGTTGTTAATGCTCTAGACCAGCACGGTCCTATCGGTAAATTAATTACTTTAGTTGTACCTGAAGACAAATTACACTTTATTCAAAATGGTGGTAAAGGGCTAAGCATAAAGTTAGATGACCCAGTAAATCATACAGGTGATGGTTATGCAATCGATTTTGTAAAACTATTGATAAACAAAAAGGATGACTATACTGAAAATAATGGAACAGTAAAAGGTGCAGTTTATGAAGCTAAATATGTAGGCGACAATTTAGAACTTGACAGGTCTAAGCCTATTAGTGGCGCAAAAGTGACTATTAGTGGAGTAAAAGATCCGATAATAACAAACAGTAAAGGCGAATATATTTCCGATAAAGTACCTGCTGGACAAGTAGCTGTTACAGCTGAAAAAGAAGGTTATGCAACAAGGACTGTTATTATACAAACTCTTGTAGCAAAAGATGTTGTTACTGAGGATATTGGGCTTATTAACGTGATACCACCTAATACTCCAATTATATCTGTTAGTACAGAAAGAATTACAAATCAAGATATAACTGTAACAATTAGCTATCCAGAAGGTTATAAGGACAAGTTATACAGAATAGATGGTGGTACATGGAAGGAGTATAAAGGACCATTTACCGTATCTAAAAACTGTATGATAGAGGCACAGTCTAAAGAAGAAAGAAAAGTTGAAAATGGTAAAACTGTATTGTTGGAGAGTCCAATAGCTAAAAAGAAGATAAACAATATTGATAAAGATGCTCCGACAGGTAGAGTTATAGTTGACAATTCTAATCCTATTAGACCAGTCTTAAGGTTAGAATTAGATCCAGGTAGTGAAGATTCAGAAATCATACCGCCTGGTAATACAGTAGTATATGATGGAAGAACTTATACTATAGTTGGATCTGATATTAAACTTGGAGATGATACAATAGCAACTATTAGTGCAGATGGTAAATCCGTTACTTGCTTTGTTGATTTCGGATATACCTTCAGATTCAAAGATGAGGCTGGTAATATTGGTACTGCTTATGGCGAATCTAATTTATCATGGAAAGAGCCATTAAAAGACAGATAAAAGGCTATATGAAGGAACTGTAGACAATAAGTCTTCAGTTCCTTTTTCAGTGCGTCCAGCATGGGCGATAACTTGTCGGTGAAAGTCCGCTGTGGGCGTGGTAGTGGGAACCACTAGCCAAAGGCAAGGGTGTCTGTCGTGAGGCAGAATCTGAAGGAAGGCGGAGGCAAAGTCCCGGTCTGATGAATAAGAACCACATACAAGGCCGACTGGAGGTAGGTGAGTTTGCTAAGCAAAGCCCAACACTACCCGAGGCTCCTACGGTAAATGCGGCAGATATATGGGATGAAGGTTATCGTTCTTACCCGGGGAGGTCTCATGGACATGCTTTTAGATGTATTTCGAAGCAAGATTGAAACAAGATTTATCATTAGAAGTCATAGTACTATACTAAACCCGTTAGCGAGGGAAGGACTGAACATTAGGAGGTGTCAAAGTTTGAAAGTTTCGAGAGATACTCAACGATTGCAGAAAACTCAATATGGAGGCTTTAATGCGGACAATAGGATGATATCCGAAGCTAAGCAAGGAGAGCATAGAGTATCTCTAGCAACTGAGAACCGAGATTCCAATGTACTTGCATATGGTACCCTTGAACGTATACTTGCTAGAGAAAATATGTTGCAGGCATACGCATGAGTTGTTTCTAACAATGGAAGCAATGGAGTTGATAAGATGGAAGTTTATGAACTTAAGCAATTCATACAATCGAATTGGCATACTATTAAGGAACAACTCCTTCAAGGTACATACAAACCTAAACCAGTCAGAAGAGAAGAAATTCCGAAACCAGACGGTGGAGTAAGACTTTTAGGAATACCGACAGCGTTGGATAGGTTAATTCAACAAGCTACAACTAACTGTAAATTTTGATGAAGACTTTTCTAGAAGTAATTATAGTTTTAGGAGATTTATCAGTGCTCACGACGCAGTATTACAGGCCAATCAATATATATCCGAAGGATATAGATGGGTTGTAGATATTGACTTGGAAAAATTCTTTGACAAAGTAAATCATGACATTTTGATGTCAAGGGTTGCAAGGAAAGTTAAGGATAAAAGAGTACTTAAATTAATTAGGTTATATCTTGAATCCAGAATAATGTCTAACGGAATTATAGTAAGAAGCGAAGAAGGTACTCCACAAGGATGACCTCTGAGCCCGATCCTTGCAAATATTACATAGAGAAATTAAAAATAAATATAGAAATTTACAGTAAAATTGAATATAATTCATAAAACTGTCAAGAATTGAAATGACTAAATAATCAAGGAGGACAGTTTTATGTTTAAAGAATCAAAAAGTAAGGTAAACTCAAAAAACAGAAAAACCATGACTACTATGCCAGTGACTGAAACTAATAAAATAAGAAGGAAAAAAAGAAAGCAAAAAGCCTTTACGCTAATAGAGCTAATGATAGTTTTAGCTGTAATAGCAATATTGGCAATTGCTCTGTTACCTAGGGCTGGAGCCGCTAGAACCGATGCAAAGGTTGTTGGTGTAACCTCCAATGTTAATGCAGTTAGAGCATTTCTAGAAGTAAGAACTGGGACTAGATTCATAAGTAGTGCTACAGAGTTAAAGGGAGCCATAAATGCTGCTTTTACTGGTGAAGATGCTTTGAAAAATCCTATCGATGAGGACTCAGATGCTGTAATTGTTAGTGAATCTGGAGTAACGGATTTAAAACCGGGTAGTGTTGTGGTAATTGTAGGTGAGAATCAGTATGAATTATTTGGAGTAGATAATACTGGTACTAAAATAGGGGATTCAGTAATAATTAAAAAATAAGAAAGGTGAAATATGGGTGTCGATGCATCCATATTTTTGCTATTATAATGTAGACAGATTATGACTAAAGATATAGATAAAAGGTAGAAAAAGATGGTTTGTGAGGTTATAATAAGAATTGTGAGATATCATAAGTATTGGAAAAAATACGGGAGGTTAACATGTTTGAGTTATATTTTTATGCCATTTTCATTTTTGTATTAGGGTTACTATTTGGGAGCTTTTTTAATGTATGTATATACAGAATTCCTAAGGAAGAATCAATTATATCACCACCTTCTCACTGTACGAAATGTAATACTAGATTAAAGGCCTTAGATTTAGTGCCTGTTTTTAGCTATCTATTTTTAGGTAGGAAGTGTAGATATTGTGGCGAAAAAATATCCTCTAGATATGCGCTAGTGGAAGTTGCCACTGCTTTAATTTTCACTGCTTTATATTTAAAGTTTGGTTTAACCTTTGAGTTTTTTAAATTTGTAGTGATGTGTAGCTTCATTATTATAATTGGATTAATAGATTATGATACCACAGATGTATATGCTGTTACTACTTGGCCTGGAATTATATGTGGTCTGTTGTTCATTGGGGTTGGATACTTTTTAGACAAGCCATTCATGGACGGTTTATATGGAGGACTGCTAGGTGGTGGAGTTATTGGAGCAATATTCTTGTTAACTAGGGGTAGAGGCATGGGAAGTGGAGATATAGAAATCTGTGCTTTAGCAGGACTTTATTTAGGTTTAAAAAGTAGTATAATTATGTTATTTTTCTCCTTTGTTATAGGAGGTATTGTGGGGATAATCCTAATGATTACAAGAGAAAAATCTGGTAAGGATGCTATTCCTTTTGGACCTTATATAGCTCTTGGAGCTTTAGTGGCAGTGTTTTTTGGTGAACAGATATTTAGGTGGTATACTAGTTTTTTAATTGGTTAAATTGATTTAGATATTGATATAATAATATTTTTTTGATAACGTTTTACAAGGAATTTAGGCAATTGACAAAGAATGAGCTATGAACTAAAATATTATATAACAATTTAGAAAGCGGTAAAATTTAATAAAAAGTTATAAAAGAATTACTTATATATACCCATGATATGGATGGGAGTTTCTACCGGAAACCGTAAATTTCCGACTATAAGTGAGGGTTAATTTTGTGTTAAAGCATATTAATTTTCGCTATAGTGAAAACTAATATGCTTTTTTTCTAAAATTAATCAACCAATAAGCTTATATTTAATTAGTACTATATAGAAAGGATGTTGATGCATGGCTAAGATATTAAAACAAGCTTATACCTTTGATGATGTTTTGCTAGTGCCAAACAAATCGGAAGTGCTACCAAGGGAGGTTAAGCTAAATACTAATTTGACAAAGAGTATAAAACTTAACATTCCAATTATGAGTGCAGGCATGGATACAGTAACAGAATCCAAAATGG
Source organism: Clostridium sp. UBA3947 (assembly GCA_002385545.1). Lineage (GTDB taxonomy): Bacteria > Bacillota > Clostridia > Clostridiales > Clostridiaceae > Clostridium_AU. The sequence continues at coordinate 6,176 of DGDR01000042.1, read as the reverse complement.
CTATAGCTATTGCAAGAGAAGGCGGTATTGGTATTATTCATAAAAATATGTCCATAGAAGCTCAGGCTTTAGAAGTGGACAGGGTTAAGCGTCAAGAAAATGGAGTTATAACTGATCCCTTCTATCTCTC
>DGDR01000042.1:0-5854 GCA_002385545.1 Clostridium sp. UBA3947 | reverse complement strand
GAAGCTAGTAGGAATAATAACAAATAGGGATATTGTATTTGAAACTGACTATACTAAGAAGATTTCTGAAGTAATGACAAAGGAAGGTCTTGTAACAGCACCAGAAAACACTACTATTGAAGAAGCTAAGGAGCTATTAAAGAAGCATAAAATTGAGAAACTCCCATTAGTAGATAAGGATAATAATTTAAAAGGCTTAATTACTATAAAGGACATTGAAAAAGCTATTAAGTTCCCAAATGCTGCTAAGGATTCTCAAGGTAGACTATTATGTGGCGCTGCTGTTGGAGTAACAGGGGATATGATGGAAAGAATCGAAGCTTTAGTTAAGGCAGCAGTGGATGTAGTTGTTGTTGATACTGCTCATGGACATTCCAAAGGCGTTTTAGATGCTGTTAGAAAGATTAAAGAAGCATATCCAAAGCTTCAGGTTATAGCAGGAAATATTGCTACAGCAGAGGCGGCTAAGGATTTAATTGAAGCTGGCGCAGATTGTATTAAGGTTGGTATTGGACCAGGTTCCATCTGTACAACCAGAGTAGTAGCTGGTGTTGGAGTACCTCAATTAACAGCAATAATGGATTGTGCAGAGGTTGCTAAGGAATACGGAGTTCCAGTGATTGCCGACGGTGGAATTAAGTATTCAGGAGATATAGTTAAGGCTTTAGCTGCTGGAGCATCTGTTGTAATGATGGGTTCTATGTTCGCTGGTTGTGAAGAAGCGCCTGGAGAAATTGAAATTTATCAAGGAAGAAGCTATAAGGTTTATAGAGGTATGGGATCCATTGGTGCTATGAACTGTGGTAGCAAGGATAGATACTTCCAAGAAGGTAATAAGAAGCTTGTTCCAGAAGGAGTAGAGGGAAGAGTACCATTCAGAGGTGCTGTGTCAGATACTATTTATCAGCTACTTGGCGGTTTAAGATCCGGCATGGGTTATTTAGGAGCTGAAAATCTTAAGGTATTAGCTGAAACTGCTACATTTGTAGTTCAGAGCTCTGCAGGTTTAAGAGAAAGTCATCCTCATGATATAGTAATTACTAAAGAAGCCCCAAATTACAGTGTAAACCAATAAGGAGCGGAGGAAAACATTATGGATAAGGAATTGGTCTTAGTAATAGACTTTGGTGGACAATATAATCAGCTTATTGCTAGAAGGGTAAGAGAGTGCGGAATATATTGTGAAATTGTACCTTATACTTATACCTTGGATAAGATAAAGGCTAAAAATCCCAAGGGCATAATATTTACTGGTGGTCCTAATAGTGTTTTTGAAGAAGGAGCCCCTTCGGTGGATCCTAAGCTCTTTGAGCTTAATATTCCTATTTTAGGTATATGCTATGGACATCAGCTAATTGCCCATCTCCTTGGAGGAGAAGTGAAAAGCTCACAAAGAAGAGAGTACGGTAAAACTGAAGTGAATTTATCTGGCAGCAGTGTATTATTTAAAGGTATGGAAGGGGACAATCAATGCTGGATGAGCCATACTTATTATGTATCCAAGGTTCCTACAGGTTTTAAGGTAATAGCTAGCTCTGCAGAGTGTCCAACGGCAGCTATGTCCAATGATGAAAGAAAAATATATGGCGTACAGTTCCATCCTGAGGTTGAACATACTCCCTTTGGTAAGGATATGTTGAAAAACTTTTTATTTGATGTTTGCCAATTAAAAGGCGATTGGACTATGGCATCCTTCGCTGAATCAAAGATAGAAGAAATTAAAAAGCTCGTTGGAAACAAGAAGGTATTGTGTGCCTTGTCCGGTGGTGTTGATTCTTCTGTAGCTGCAGTATTGGTACACAAGGCAGTAGGAAAGCAGCTTACTTGTATTTTTGTAGACCATGGTCTATTACGTAAGGATGAAGGAGACCAAGTAGAAAAGGTATTTAAAGAGCAATTCGATATGAATTTAATTCGAGTTAATGCACAAGAGAGGTTTTTAAATAAATTAAAAGGTGTTACGGAGCCAGAGAAAAAGAGAAAAATCATTGGTGAAGAGTTTATTAGAGTGTTCGAAGAAGAAGCTAATAAATTAGGAGAAATTGATTATTTGGTACAGGGAACTATTTATCCAGATGTAGTGGAGAGTGGAACTAATACCTCTGCTACTATAAAGAGCCATCATAACGTAGGTGGACTCCCTGAAGATATGAATTTAAAACTCATAGAACCATTAAGAGAGCTGTTTAAAGATGAGGTAAGAGCTGTTGGTGAGGAGTTGGGTATACCTCATGACCTAGTTTGGAGACAGCCTTTCCCAGGTCCAGGCCTTGCCATTAGGGTATTAGGGGAAGTAACAGAAGAAAAATTATATATAACTAGGGAAGCAGATGCTATCTTTAGAGAAGAAATAGCTAAGGCAGGTTTACAGGATAAGATATGGCAGTATTTTGCTTGCTTACCTAATATTCAATCCGTAGGTGTAATGGGAGATGAGAGAACCTATAGCCATGCAGTAGCTCTCAGAGCAGTAACATCCTCTGACGGAATGACTTCTGATTGGGCCCATATACCATATGAGGTGTTGGATAAGGTATCAAGGAGAATTGTAAATGAAGTTAAGGGTGTAAATAGAATAGTATATGATATAACTAGCAAGCCGCCAGCAACAATTGAGTGGGAATAGAATTTGCGAAGTTCGCAAACCTTATAATAAGGGTTTGCGGGCTTTTTATTTTGCCCCAGGGGCGTGCGGTATATGTCGAAAGAGCGAGAACGAAAAAGTTGAAACTCAGGGAATGTAAAGATATAACATAAACTGTCATATACAATAAGATTTGAGATATTATTATAAATAAAAGGGGATATATGGGAGGCAAAATGGAAAGGAAGTATACTTTAAGAAAACTATTATTATCACTATTAGTAATAATAATGATTTTTACGGCAACAGCTTGCAAAAATGATAAGGTAGAGACAGAAAGTAAAAGTCCAAAAAGTAATCAAGAGACAAGTAGAAATATTAGTTCAAAAACACAGGAGCAATTTTACAACTCTATTCTGAAAATCATGGAAAAAAATAATAAGACATTCGATAAGGATTCTAAGTAAGAATACAGTGAGGAGGTGTATGGTAAATTTGCAGCCTTAATTAATGCTGAAAAAAAGTATCATATAGCCTCTCAAAATATAAGTAAAGGTGAAGATATAAAAACAGAGATGTTATTAATCGATAGTATAGATTTTCAGAATCCAGAGGATATTGCTAAACTTAGAGAATCATCAGAAAAGCTTAAAAAATGGATAGAAGAAACTAAAGAGGCTTACAAAAAGCTTAATGAAGAAAATATAAAAGAAATAGAAGGCTTGGATATTCCAAAGGAATATAAAGAAGTATATCTTGACTGGAGAAAGAATAGCCATGCAATATATTATGAATATTTAGAGGAATTGGATGAAACTAATAAAGTTTTATCATCATGCTTATTAGATATGGCAAATTTAATAGATAAGATGAACAATGAAAAGGATAAGGGCTCAGATAAAGAATATAGACAGCAACTTAAGGAAAAGGGGAAGGTGTTTCAAGATAGGCAAAAAACTTTCTCTGATAAGCAGAAAGAGCTGAAGAAGAAAATGAAAAAGGCATCAGAGGAATTTGTAGACAAGACTATGAATCTTGAGTGATATAGCAGAAGTTCTAAGGAATTAACAGAGCTTTTCCCTGGGAATAATTAAAATATAAGAAAAGTCGCAAAACTACTAATTGAGTAGCTTTGCGACTTTCTTAGTTATTGGAGTATTTATTTGCTACCAGATAAGCCATAGTGTATGATGATACTATAAATAAAAGAAATCATAGGAGGACAAAATGAAAAAAGCTTATATTTGGGATTTAGATGGAACCCTATTAGATTCCTACGATATTATTGTATCCAGTTTGCATGAAACATATCAGAAATTCGGTATTGATACTAATAAGGATGATATTTTAAAGCATGCCATAAGATATTCTGTAAGTTCATTCATACATAGCAAGGAAATACTTGAATATTTATCTCAACAGGGCGCATTGAATTTTGCTTTTACCAAGAAATAGTGTAGGAGAAAGAAGTGGAATAGAGGATTTTGTGATAGAAGATTTGCTTGAGATAAAGAATATATAAATTTTGAAAAGGAAGAAGCTATATTAGCTTGAATGTGAACAGCTAAGTAAATAGAATAAAAAAGTCCATTGTATCTCATATTGAATACTAATAGACTATAGATATAAATGATTGCTCATTCAAGAGAAAATAATAAATTTACGAGGTGTACAAATGTTTACAGCCCTATTAGTTATAATTTATATTTCTTTTATTAGTTTAGGTTTACCTGATGCCCTACTTGGTTCTGCCTGGCCTAGTATGTACAGGGAACTAAATGTACCAGTTTCTTATGCAGGCATTATATCTATGATAATATCAGGAGGAACAATTATATCTAGTCTTTTTAGTCATAGGGTTATTAAAAAATTAGGTACAGGAAAGGTAACAGTAATCAGTGTAGCCATGACCGCTGCAGCTCTATTTGGTTTTTCTATATCTAACTCCTTTTACCTCCTTTGCCTTTGGGCTATTCCTTATGGTCTTGGGGCTGGAAGTATAGATGCAGCTTTGAATAATTTTGTGGCGCTCCATTACAAGTCTAGACACATGAGTTGGCTCCATTGCTTCTGGGGAATAGGCGCCACCATAGGGCCTTACATAATGGGCTATTACTTGACTGGTGGTAGGACATGGAATAGCGGTTACCGTATTATTAGTATAATGCAAATTGCATTAACTGCTGTTTTAATTTTCTCCTTACCACTTTGGAAGCAAGCAAATTCAGAAGTGTCAGAGGATAAAAAGGAAGGTAAAAGCAAAAGTCTTACTATAAAAGAATTAATAAAATTAACGGGAGCAAAGCCTACCTTAATTGCCTTCTTTTGCTACTGTGCTTTAGAGCAAACCACTGGCCTATGGGCAGCTAGCTATATGGTAATGAACAGGGGAATAGGAAAGGAAATGGCGGCAACATGGGCCTCTCTTTTTTACTTGGGCATAACAGGAGGAAGGTTTATTTCTGGTTTTATTACCTTGAAGTTAAAGGATAAAGATATGGTTCGCTTAGGGCAAACTGTAGCAGCTATTGGTATAGTTATACTATTATTGCCCCTGGGGAATATTGGACTAGTTTCAGGTTTAATTCTTATTGGGTTGGGCTGTGCGCCAATATATCCGAGTCTACTGCATGCTACACCAGATAATTTTGGACCAGAATTGTCTCAGGCTATTATGGGTATGCAAATGGCATCTGCATATATTGGATCAACCTTTATGCCACCTTTCTTTGGGCTTATAGCTGAGCATATTAGTATAAAAATGTATCCAATATTTTTAGTTATTATTCTGCTAACAATGGTTGGAATGTCTGAAAAATTAAATAAGCTACGTGCTAAAGCTGCATAAATAGTTAGTGGGGCATATTTAAAAATTATATTATGAAAAGGTTAATAGATTCTGTGTAGGAATTAAGGTTTCTGCATAGAATCTATTATATTTTTCTTCGAAATTTGACTTGAATATGTATCAAAAATAGTAACTTTATGGTAAAATGTTATTGTAAAATATGTAATCGTATAAAAGCTAATAATATGCATGAGAAGAAATTTAAGAGCTTTAAAATGTATTAATTAATGATGGGTTTGAAATTTGATATATAAAGTAAGTAGGGAAGGAGTATAGGGATGAAAAGAGCACTAAAACTTTTATTAGTTTCCTCTATTACAACCTTCATGTTAACAGGCTGTATCTGGAATGGTGGAAGGAATCAAGTTAAGAGAGAAAAAAATAAGTATGAGGAGATTATTACCTGTCTCTTATACACATCT
>DGDR01000246.1:955-3299 GCA_002385545.1 Clostridium sp. UBA3947 | reverse complement strand
TGTAGTATCCTTTTTTGTTTATTTAGCAAAACAAAGTTATTAATGAAAATTATACACTATATCTGCAAACTTTGTATAGATATGTAGAATATAAATTTTCATTGGGTTTCCTTAATATTTTAGGTATAATATAAGTATGTTATAAAAAAGCTGTTTAAACAGAGGCTGTGAGGTGAGTTAACTATGGCATATAAAGCCTTATATAGAGAGTGGAGGCCAAGAACCTTTGATGATGTAGTGGGTCAAAAGCACATAACCGTTACTCTTAAAAATCAAATACTAAAGGGTAGGACTGCCCATGCCTACTTATTCTGTGGAACAAGGGGTACCGGTAAAACATCTACCGCTAAAATAATGGCAAAGGCTTTAAATTGCCTACAGCTGAAAGATGGAGAACCCTGCAATGAATGTGAAATGTGCAAAAAAATAAATGATGGCATAGCTATAGATGTAGTGGAACTAGATGCTGCATCTAATAATGGTATAGATAATATTAGAGATATAATTGAGGATGTTCAATATCCTCCTCAGGAAGCTAGGTTTAAGGTGTATATAATGGACGAAGTACATATGCTATCTACGGGAGCCGTTAATGCTTTCCTAAAAACCTTGGAGGAGCCTCCTAAGAATGTTATCTTTATACTAGCCACCACAGACCCTCAAAAGCTACCGATAACAATTCTTTCAAGATGTCAGCGCTTTGATTTTAAGAGAATTAAAAGTGAGGATATCTTTAAGCGTTTAAGAAAAATCGTTGACCAGGAAGGAGTCTATGCTGAGGATAGAAGCCTGCAGCTAGTGGCTAGAATTGCTGATGGTGCCATGAGAGATTCCTTAAGTGTACTAGATCAAGCCATTTCCATGGGCGGCGGCAAGGTTGATTACGATAATTTGGTTAGCATGCTAGGTCTTGTTACCAACGAGAACCTCTTAATGCTTATGGATGCTGTAATAGATAAAAGCATTGAAGAATCCCTTCGTATAGTGGATGATATCGTATTAAGTGGTAAGGACGTATATACCTTAATTAAGGATCTAATAACTCATCTTAGAAACCTTATGATAACCAAGGTTAGCAATACCCCAGAAGATATACTGGATATGTCCCTGGAGAATATAGCTAAGATTACTGCTCAGGCTCAAAAGGTGAGAATTGAAGATATTATGAGAGGTATACGAATCCTGCAGGAGGCAGAGGAACAGGCCAAGTGGAGCAGACAAAGCAGAATATATCTGGAACTAGCCATAATAAAAATGTGTAAAATAGAGTATGATACTTCAAGAGAAGTGCTCCTAGCCCGTATAAACAGACTAGAGGAGGCCATAAGGCAAGGAAAGATAGTAGTGAACGCAGAGAGGACTATTACCAAGCAAGAATCAGAGAAGGAAGAGAAAAGACCTGTGAAAAAGGCTGCTGTGAAGGTTTCTGAACCAACAATACATGAAATATCTGAGGAGGCCTCAGACATCAACTTTGATTCAAATCTAACTCTAGATACGGTTAAGAAAGCATGGAAAGACATAATGGAGACCTTCAAGGCTAGAAGACAAATGGTACTTTATGCTTCCTTAGTTACAGGTCGACCTATAAAATGCAGCAATGGGATTGTAGAAATCCAATATGATAAGCAGTATGCCTTCAACAGGCATAGGCTAGAAAAGGAAGAGAACAGAAGGATAGTTGATGGTATCTTTTCCGATGTGCTAAGAGAGAGGGTTAAGGTTAGATACTCGGTAGAATCTGAAGAAAATGAAGATAAAGGCACCGAGGATATAATATTACAAACCTTCGGCGAGGATATGGTAGAAATAATCGATGATTGATTAATCATCACATTAAAGACCGAAAGAGAATAGTATAATGTATGGAAAATTTATTTTAAATATAATATAATAAAAAAGATGTGGATGAAGAAATCAAGTAGCAAGGCTTAATATAAGGAGGTTTTTTAATGGCAAGAGGCGGATTCCCAGGAATGGGAGGAAATATGGGAAATTTAATGAAGCAAGCACAAAAGCTTCAACAGCAAATGGAAAATATGCAAAAGGAGCTTGAAACAAAGGAGTTTACAGCAACATCCGGTGGAGGCGCTGTAAAGGTAGTAGCTAATGGAAAGAAGCAAATAGTTGAAGTTAGCATCAGTCCTGAGGTTGTAGACCCAGATGATGTTGAAATGTTAGAGGATTTAGTAATGTTAGCTTGTAACGAAGCCTTAAAGAAGGCTGAAGATGATACAGCTGATGCTATGAGAAAGCTAACCGGAGGATTAAACATACCGGGTATGTTCTAGGACAGAGGCCAGAGGTCGGATGCCGGTTATCAGAAGTCGGATGCCGGAGGTCA
>DGDR01000246.1:0-814 GCA_002385545.1 Clostridium sp. UBA3947 | reverse complement strand
AGTCGGATGCCGGAGGTCAGAAGTTAGATTTGGGATATCAGATATCGAAGTTTTGAGACCAGCTGGCGGATGCTAGCGGCCAGGTTTCAGATATCAGATGACGGATTTGATTTATAAAAGCTGCATGGCAGCTTTTTTTTAAAGTGGCGGTATTTATATATAGAAGAAGGGGCTGAAGATATGGATTTTTATCCAGTGTTAATAGAAAGATTAATAGAAGAGTTTGCAAAGCTACCTGGGATAGGACATAAAACTGCCCAGAGATTGGCTCTTCATATACTAAACCGCCCTCAGGAAGAGGTTCGGGAGTTTGCTCAAGTAATGGTGAAGGCTAGGGACACAATAAAATATTGTTCAGTGTGCGGAAATTACACCGAAAAGGACCCTTGTACTATATGTTCTAACCCAAGCAGGGATAAAAGCATCATATGCGTAGTAGAGCAACCTAAGGATATAATGTTTATGGAAAGAGTTAGAGAGTACAACGGTGTTTATCACGTTCTACATGGCAACATATCCCCTATGGCTGGCCGAGGTCCTGGAGACATAAGGCTAAGAGAGCTCATTAGCAGAATGAATGGTGAGGTAAAAGAGGTTATTGCAGCAACCAACCCTAATGTAGAGGGAGAAGCCACCGCCATGTATATTTCAAAAATCTTAAAGCCCCTAGGTGTAAAGGTAACCCGTATTGCCCATGGTATACCTGTAGGGGGAGACTTGGAATATGCCGATGAGGTTACTCTTTCTAAGGCTCTTGAGGGGAGAAAGGAAATTTAGGGTGGAGACGATTTGTGTCTACATCAAATAAACTCCT
>DGDR01000073.1:620-5188 GCA_002385545.1 Clostridium sp. UBA3947 | reverse complement strand
GAAGTTTTTTTATAAAACAAAGGAAGTTATAACAAATATAAAAACTAAGTCTTATATAAAATACAATACATCAAACGCAAAGACTAAAGATGGTAAGCGCTCGGCTTGCCTTATTTTTGATGAAATACATGGCTATGAAAGCTATGACAATATAAAAGTATTTACCTCAGGCTTTGGAAAGAAGAAACATTCCAGGGCTTTTTATATTACCACAAATGGTAATGTTCGTGAAGGTGTCCTTGATGATATGCTAGCAATTGCTAAAGATGTATTAAGAGGAGAAATTAAAAATCTAGGTTGGTTGCCGCTTTTATATCGTATAGACAGCGAGGAAGAAGCGTTAAATCCGGAAATGTGGCATAAAGCTAATCCTTCTCTTAAATATTTTCCTGAACTCCAAAAGGAAATGGAAAAAGAATTTATACAAATGAAGTACCAGCCGGCACTAGAAGAAGAATTTTACACCAAGAGATTGAATTGGCCTAGAAGTAATAGAGAGTTGCAGGTGACAGAATGGGATAATATAGCAGCAACAAATAAGCCAATTCCGGATATGCAAGGGAAAACTGCTGTAGTCGGTATTGACTACACAAAGGTAACAGACTTTGCTAGTGTAGATATTCATTTCAGAGAAGGGAATATTCGCTATGACATATCTCACTCATGGTTATGCTTGAAGTCCGCAGATATACCGAGACTTAAAATACCATGGCAGCAGTGGGCAGATGAGGGAAAACTGACATTAGTGGATGACGTTGAGATTAGTCCGGATTTATTAGCTGAATACATTGCAGAACAGGCGATTAAATACAACATTGTTAAACTAGCACTTGATAATTATAGATATGCTCTATTATCTGAAGCTTTAAGAAAGGTTGGCTTTGATGCAAAAGATTATAAAAATGTATATCTTGTAAGGCCAAGCGACATTATGAAAGTTGTACCGGTAATAGATAGTTGCTTTGCTAATCAATATTTTGTTTGGGGAGATAATCCACTATTGAGGTGGGCAACTAATAATACAAAGCTGATACCATCCGGCAAAAAGCAAGGCACTGATACAGGCAATTACTACTATGGCAAAATTGAAGCAAAGAGCAGAAAGACAGACCCATTCATGGCTTTAGTGCATGCTATGTGTATAGAAGATGCTCTTGGTGATGGAAGTAGTACATTTGAAGACCTACCCGTAATAATTTAAAAGGAGGTGAAATAGTGGGACTTATTAGTTGGTTATCAAGAAAATTAGGTGGCTCAACTCCAATGAGTGGAGCACAGATTAATGAAGCTTTAGAACAATACTTTAATGAAGTTCATATACGAGAAGTGGCGTTTTGGAGTACAGTAAACCTTATAGCTAATGCTGTAAGCAAATGTGAATTTAAGACCTATGTAAAAGGCAAAGAAACAAAAGGTGCAGAGTATTACCTATGGAATATTGAGCCTAATAAAAATCAAAATTCTAGCGGTTTTATTCACAAATGGATAAGCAAGCTATATGCAGAAAACGAGTGTTTGATTATAGAAACTAACGATGGTCAGTTGCTCGTAGCTGATAGCTATGTAAGAACACCATATGCAGTATATGATGATGTTTTCTCACAGGTAACTGTAAAAGACTTTACATTTGATAGAACATTTAAGCAATCAGAAGTTTTATACTTTGAGTTATCGCAAAAGGATATGCGAAAGGTTACTAATGCTTTATATGAGAGCTATTTAAAACTAATCTCTTACGCTATGAAAGCTTATCAAAAATCAAGAGGTACTAAAGGAGTTTTTAATTACGAAACTTTACCTGTAACAGGTACAGAAGAAAGAAAATTCTTTGACGCTTTAATTAACGAAAAATTTAAAAAGTTTATGGAATCTGGAGATGCAATTATTCCTTTAGGTAGAGGACAGAGTTTTACAGAGATAGGTTCTAAGACTTATGCAAGTGAAAGTACAAGGGATATACGAGCCATGATTGATGATATATCTGATTTTACAGCTAAAGCCTTTGGTGTACCTCCGGCATTATTAAGGGGAGATGTACAAGGTGTATCGGATGTGGTGGACCAGCTGCTTACATTCTGCATAGATCCATTGTGTGATATGTTGCAGGAGGAAATCAACCGAAAAAGAAATGGTCAAGCTAATTTTCTAAAAGGTACAAAAATTATTATAGATACTAAAGCTATTAAGCACATTGATTTATTAGATGTGTCAACATCCATAGACAAGCTTATTTCAAGTGGATGTTTCACTATAAATGACATAAGAAAGATAGTTGGGGAGGAGCCGATTGAAGAAGAATGGGCAAATCAATTTTTTATGACAAAGAATTATGCAACAGTAGAAGAACTTTTAAAAGACTTGGAAGGAGGTGAGAAGAGTTGAAAAAGTATTATTTATTAGCGACAGAAAATAATGAGGCTAATATAAATATATACGGTGATATAACATCATGGGAGTGGCTTGAAAGTGATGTGTCTAGTTATACATTATCTAAAGAGATTGAAGGATTAGACGTTGATACAATCAATGTTTACATCAACTCTTATGGCGGTGAAGTTGCTGAGGGGTTAGCAATCTACAATGCATTAAAACGACATAAAGCTAAAATTAAAACGTTCTGTGATGGGTTTGCTGCTTCCATTGCGAGCGTTATTTTTATGGCTGGAGATGAAAGGATTATGTCTAATGCATCTCTGTTATTTATTCATAACGCATGGACAATTGCGGAAGGAAACGCAAATGATTTCAGAAAGCAGGCTGAGGATCTAGACAAAATTACGCAGGCATCTATCAATGCTTATATGAACCATGTAAATATCACAAAAGAAGAATTGAAAGAAATGCTGGATAATGAAACTTGGATTACACCACAGGATGCTCTTGAAATGGGATTTGCTACTGCAATTGTTAATGACAATACTAGCAAAAATCCAAATCAAAGCATAAAGAAGAAGTTAATGCAGCAGTTAGTAAAAGCTCAGGAGAAAAAGGAACCAACTGAATCAGCGCCATCAGAGCCGCCGATTGAACCAACACCACAAGAACCACAACAAAATAATTTGAAAAATTTCTTGCAGGGCATTAAGGCCTGCTAATTTTATTTTAGAAAGGAAGGATATTAATATGAGAAATTTAGATTTAATGCAAAAAGAAAGAACAGAAATACTACAGAGAATGAGCCAAGCTATTTTAGAAAACAATAGCGAAGAATATGTACAGGCATTTAAAGATCTTGCAGAATCAATTCAGGAAGCTGTAAGAGCAGAATATGAACAGGCAATACAGAGCAACGATGCTAGTATTCTAGCACAAAGAGGAGTAAGACAATTAACTAGCGAAGAAACACAGTATTATCAAGCTGTTATCGAAGCAATGAAGTCAAATAATCCTAAGCAAGCATTAAGTGAAGTTGACAAGGTTCTTCCAAAAACAACTATTGATGCTGTATTCGAGGATTTAACTACAAATCATCCATTGTTGGATGCTATCAACTTCCAAAACACAGGTGCTTTGGTTGAAATAATTGTTTCAACTTCATCAGGTGTAGCTGGTTGGGGAGATTTAACAGCGACAATTAATAAAGAATTGGCTGGATCTTTTGCAATAATCGAATTAGGCCAGAAGAAACTTTCTGCATTTATACCAGTTGCTAAAGCAATGCTTGACCTTGGACCATCATGGATGGATAAATATGTTAGAACATTACTAGCTGAAGCGTTAGCAACTGAATTAGAAGCTGCCATCGTTGATGGTGATGGTGATGGGAAACCAATAGGTATGACTAGAAAGTTATCTGGAGCTGTTGATGGCGTACATCAAAGAAAGACAGACACAGCTATTACAGACCTTTCACCAGCGACTTTCGGTACTATTCTAAACACTGTTTCACAAGGACCTAATGGAAAGAGAAGAGCAGTGCCAGAATTATTAATGGTTGTAAATCCTGCTGATTACTATACAAAAGTATTCCCAGCTACTACTCCTAGAACAACTGATGGCGGATACACTACAGGGGTATTCCCATATCCTACAAAAGTTATTGTTTCTGCTGCAGTTCCCTCCGGAAAAGCTGTATTTGGATTAGCAAATAGATACTTCTTTGGATTAGGAACTGCCAAGGGTGGGAAATTAGAATACTCAGATGAATACAGGTTCCTAGAAGACCAGCGAGTATATTTAATTAAACTCTATGGTAACGGTAGAGCATTAGATGAAAATGCTTTTGTATATGTTGACATTAGCAATTTAGTTCCAACAGTACAAAAGGTTGAAGTTACTAACATAGATGTAGTACAAAAGGTTGAAGTTACTAACATAGAGGATTTTCCAACTGCATAGGAGGTAGCTTATGAGGGTTAAAGTTCTACGAACATTTCGAGATAAAGAAACGAAAGCCCTCCACAGAAAAGGTGAAGAAATTGAAATAACAAAAAAGCGGTATGAGGAAATTAACTCTACCGCTTTTGGTATTTTAGTGGAGGAAATTGAGGAGCCTAAAAAGGCCAAGAAAAAGTAGGTGATGATATGGCATTACCAGAAGGACTATTAGAAGATGTTAAAAATTACTT
>DGDR01000073.1:0-346 GCA_002385545.1 Clostridium sp. UBA3947 | reverse complement strand
GGTATGAAGTATATAAATAGCGTTGCCGGTGAAGAGTTAGATTATTCTAAAGAGGAAAAACCTAAAGAATTGCTCTTAGATTATTGCCGATATGTGCGCTCAAATGCTTTAGAATCTTTCCAAACCAACTATCTCCATGAGTTGCTATCTCTACAAATACAGCAGGAGGTGGCACGATATGAAGCCGAAAACACTGACACAGACGTTTAATGATGGCATTATTAGCATTTATAGCGTAGGTAACATATCTGAACCCGGTAATATGCCAAAAGAAGGACTCACCTTGAAAGTGGGCCCTTTACATTATGAAGAAAGAACGGTCGGCATGGGGAGATATTGGACAGCT
>DGDR01000068.1:4530-4868 GCA_002385545.1 Clostridium sp. UBA3947 | reverse complement strand
GTATTGTATTATTCTATTTTTTACAACTTCACAAAAAATCCATTATTAATTATTAAAATATTTAATGTATTTTTTCAAACAATGGCAGTTTACGCTATGTACTTATTGATACATGAATTATATAATGATAAAAAAATAGCAAGGTATAGCGCTTTTTTTATGAGTATTTTTCCACCCTTTATAATGTATTGTGGTCAAGTTGTATCAGAAAATATGGCAATCCCCTTCTATATTCTTAGTGTTTATTACTATTTTAAAAGTCTACATAAAGAAAAATCCTGGCTATTAGCAATATTAGCTGGACTTTTATTGTCCATAGGCAACTTATTTAGAATGGT
>DGDR01000068.1:0-4354 GCA_002385545.1 Clostridium sp. UBA3947 | reverse complement strand
GTATTTAATTATTGCAAAACACACATAGGCAACTTATTTAGAATGGTTGGTATGGTATTTGTAATTGCCTATTTAATGTATACCCTTATTTATGAAGGCTATAAGAAATTTTTTATTACATATATTCCATTATTATTAGCTTTTCTAATCCCTTTATGGCTGACTAGTTATTCTTTGCTTCACAAGAATATTACAGATACTCATTTATGGAATTCTAAGGAACCTTATCATACTTCTATACTAAAAGGTACAAATATAAAGACTTTAGGCCGTTGGAATGAAGAAGATGCTATCTTACCTGATAAGTTTAATTACGATACTGAAATGGTAAAAGAAGCATCAATAAAAGTTATTAAAGAGAGACTTACTAGTACTCCAGTATATGTACTGTTACCTTTCTATATCGGTAAATTAGTTTTTCAATGGGGCTTAGGGGACTATGGCGCATTTGGTTGGACTGTTCCTACTGCTGATTCTACTTTAATAACTAATTTTTTGAATTCCAATGAAGCAATGATTATGGTGATATGTAATTTTGCTTTAGTTATCTTGCTATTGAAAATACTTAAAAAAATAAATAAAAGTCAAACTCTGCAAAGCTTTGATTACTTTTTTATCATATTATTTGCTGGATATGTTTTACTTTACTTAATAACTGAAATGCAGCCAAGATATGCTTTTATTGTAGCATGGATTTTTATTCCAATAGCCATGTCCAGTAATATTGATAGTATAAAAAAACATACCGATGTCAATATTGCTTAATAGTTGATTTAATTATATAATTCTATTTTTTTATACCGTTAAAGTTCTAACCATACTTTGTTTCTAATTATAAGAAAGGATCTGTATAATGTTTATTCAATTATTCAAGTTTGGTATAGTAGGGGTCATAAATAATGTGATAACCACACTTATATATTTTATATTAATTACTGTAAGTGTTGATCCTAACATAGCCTATTGTATAGGCTATATTGCTGGAGCTATAAACAGTTATTTCTTCAACAACTATTGGGTTTTTACAGCAAAAGATAATAGTAAAGAAGTTTTGGTTAAATTTATAATAGTTAATTTAATTACACTGGGACTAAGTAGTGGGTTACTTGCAATCTTTATGTACAAGTTAAATATTAGCAAGAAATTTGCTCAATTATTTGTAATCCCTTTTACCATGCTAATAAATTATGCACTTAATAAGTTTTGGACCTTTAATAAAGGAGGAAATAGTAAATGAAAGAGAATTTTTTGCTATCTGTCGTTGTGCCAATGTATTATGAGGAAGAAGTTGCAGAAGAATGCTACAATAGACTAACATCGGTTATGCTAAAAAACAATTTTAAATATGAGCTTATTTTTGTTAATGATGGAAGTACTGACAAAACTCCAGAAATCTTAAGAGAAATTGCTCTAAAGGATCATAATTCAAAGGTGGTTAATTTCTCAAGAAACTTTGGCCATCAAGCAGCAGTTACTGCTGGTGTGCAGGTAGCTAAAGGGGATGCCATAGTTATTATAGATGCGGACCTACAAGATCCGCCAGAACTTATTGCTGATATGGTAAAGCTTTGGCAGAACGGAAATGATGTAGTTTATGCTAAGAGAAAAAAGAGAAAAGGCGAAACCTGGTTCAAGCTAATTACAGCTAAATACTTTTATAAGTTTTTAGATGCTATGTCTGACACTAAGATACCCCAAAACACTGGAGACTTTAGATTAATAGATAAAAAAGTAGCAGAAGTATTTCTTCAACTGCCAGAAAGAAACAGATTCATTAGAGGAATGATTTCTTGGGTAGGATTTAAGCAAGTAGCTATTGAATATGTAAGAGACGAAAGATTTGCTGGTGAAACAAAATATCCATTAAAGAAAATGATTAAGTTTGCTAAAGACGGAATTATTGGTTTTTCCAGTAAACCACTAAAATTGATAACTACACTTGGATTATTTTCTGTTTTAATATCATTTATCATTTTAATATACACTTTAGTAAGTAAATTAATCCAAACAGACATCGAGCAAGGTTGGACTTCTATAATGGTAGCAATCTCCTTCTTTAGTGGAGTGCAATTGCTATCCTTAGGTATAGTTGGTGAATACATAGCTAGAATATATGATGAAACTAAAGGTAGGCCTCTGTATATAATAAAAGATACATATAATATAACAGAAGACAATCAAGAGAAAACTAACCAAAAATGATTTATCAAGATATTGTATAAATATGCAACTTCTTTAATAAATGCTTGTTTTATTTTGTAGATATAGTATAATATTTTTACAATGATTTCGGAAATTTATCCAATCAATGAATTCTATTAGTGAGGTGCTAAAGTATGAAAAAGTTGAAAGTTGGAATTCTTGGTGGTACCGGTTTTGTTGGTCAGAGATTTATAACTTTGCTTGACAATCACCCCTACTTCCAAGTTGTAGCCATAGCTGCTAGTGCAAAGTCTACTAACAAATCTTATGAAGAAGCTGTTAGTGGTAGATGGAAGCTGGATATTCCAATACCTGATTCAGTTAAAAATATTATAGTAAAAAATGTTTATGACATAGATGACATTAAAAAAGAAGTAGACTTTGTTTTCTGCGCTGTTGACATGAACAAAGATGAAATTAAAAAATTAGAGGAAGCTTATGCTAAAGCTGAGATTCCAGTGGTATCAAATAATTCTGCTCATCGTATGACACCAGATGTTCCTATGATTGTACCAGAAATCAATGATGATCATTTAAAAATAATTGAAGCTCAAAAGAAGCGTCTAGGAACTAAAAAAGGTTTTATTGCTGTAAAACCAAATTGTTCTATTCAAAGCTATGTCCCTGCTTTAAATGCATTAAAAGAATTTGGTCCTAAGGAAGTTGTAGTTACAACTTATCAAGCAATATCTGGAGCTGGTAAAACCTTTAAGGATTGGCCTGAGATGATTGATAATGTAATTCCTTTTATTAGTGGTGAAGAAGAAAAAAGCGAAAAGGAACCACTAAAGGTTTGGGGACATATAGAAAATGGGGAGATTGTTCTCAGCGATTCACCTAAAATTACTACACAATGTTTAAGAGTACCAACTTCTGATGGACATATGGCGGCAGTATTTGTGAATTTTGAAAATAAGCCTACTAAGGATCAAATACTTGAATGCTGGAAAAATTATTCTGGAAGACCTCAAGAATTAGCTCTACCAAGTGCTCCAAAGCAATTTTTAAACTATTTTACTGAAGATAATAGACCACAAACTAAACTTGATAGAAATTTAGAAAATGGTATGGCAGTATCAATTGGAAGGTTAAGAGAAGATTCTGTTTATGATTATAAATTTGTTTGCTTATCTCACAATACAATAAGAGGAGCCGCTGGTGGTGCAGTATTGACCGCTGAGTTACTATACGCTGAAGGTTATTTAACCTCCAATGAGTAATAACTAAGACAGTCTTAATAAGACTGTCTTTAATTTATTTTGCTTTTAAGTTCTTCAAATTGCTGCTTTGTCGGGGTGTCCTTATTTAAAGCTACACCATTAGCAATTGAAATGGCAGCATCTTTTTTATTGCCAGTTTTTATTTGGGCCTCTGCTAAATAGTACCATGCCCAAGCATTATCCTTCTGTAGAGAACATAGGTTTTTATAGTACTCTACTACCTTTAAATAATACTTTTTACTTATATCTTTAGCCTCCACTAACTCTTTCCCATTCCAACGAACTAGTTCAATCTTAAAGCAATTTTGCTGCATTCTTTTCCAAAATGCCATAATTACAGAATTGGCTTTAGGATCCTGTATTATTTCTAGTTTGCTATATGAATAAGTAAATTCTTTATGCATTCTGTTTTTACCATGGGAATACACTGTTAATTCATGTAAGTCTGCTCCAGCTTTTGTACCTAATACTATATCTTTCTTTCCATCTCCATTTACATCATGAAACTCCAACCTTTCAATGTTATTCCCCTCCCCTTTTAATTTATAGGCAGTACTACCTTTGTCATCGTAGTTAATTACTAATAAGAAGATTGCCTTGTCTATATCTTTTTCTTTGAAAGGTACAACTATTTCTTTATTCCCTTTTCCATCTAATTGCTCAGTAAAATAGCTTTTCTTATTGAGAATAATTTTTTCCGCTTTAGAAGGTAAATGCTTATTTATATATTGCTCTTCAATAGAATTCATAACAGTGTTACCTGTATCCTTTATTGAATTCATAGTTATATTTAAGAAGACTAATAATAACATTTTAATGATAGCGAATATCATTTTATATCCCTCTCTTTTTCACATGTTAAATAATAGTATTTTTTGTTTCATATTTATATATCAATTAACTATAAAGTGGTATGTAATGTTATATAATAC
>DGDR01000144.1 GCA_002385545.1 Clostridium sp. UBA3947 | reverse complement strand
AATTGAACTAGTTCTCCCCGCCCCTTAAGGGGCTGCCCAAACGGTCAATACATCCGTCAACTTTTGGACAAATTACACCGTCTATCGCTGGACATTATGAGGTGGCAGTAACACCATATTCTTCAATTGCTGCTCGCTATCTATATTGTGCTTTAGATATCGGTTTAACAAAAGAAGAATTTCATCTCTATAATTAATAATTTTTAATAACAAGGGGGTATACCGTATGGCAAGAGAAGAAAGAGAATGGCATCCTAAATTTATTGAATATATGGATTTCATTATTCAACATCCAAATTACAAAGGTTTACCAATAACTAAAAAATCTGATGGATCTTGGTCTTGGTTTGGTACAAAGAAAACACAAATTGGAAAAGCAAGGATAGCTTGGTGTGAAAATAAAGCTAAAGAATTAGGATTTCCAATTGAGCCAGGCGTTTATGCGAATGTTATGCGTGAGATTCATCCTACCAAATGGAAAGTATGTCAAACCTGTGGCCATTCAATGTCAATTTATTATCACTATCCAAGTGCTAATTTTCTTAAGGCTCTAAAAAAAGAGTTCGGTGTTGAATATACTGAAGTTGACCACATCGCCGACATTTGGGATGATTTGCTTAGCCGGGGGTTTTCAAACAATAAAATAGCTTCATTTCTTATAAAAAAGGGTGAATTAGATTTAAACGCTAAAACCTCAAGTAAAGATGAAGTTATTTATGAACTTGAATCAGTTTGTAGAAACAAAGGGAAAAAAATATTGAGCCCTGGAGCCATGTCAAACTTTCCAGATCGATTTGATGGATTCCATACCTATAACCGTTGCTGCAGAACATCGCAAGATAAGGGACGTTCAAAAGAAAACCTAAAATCGTATACAAAAGATAGACGTGCATATGAATATTGGAGCGATGGAAATATTCATGCGGCCAACCAATTTATGGGGAGCCCATTCTTTAATAATATTTCAGCTGATCATATTGGTCCTATTTCATTAGGGTTTGTACATGATCCAAGATATTTACAACCCATGAGTGGCGGTGATAACTCCTCTAAAAGAGACCGCTTACAGTTGGATGATATTGAAAAAATTATTGAAACTGAAAAACGCACAAATGTTTATCCTATGTCATGGTACTCAAAATTAATCTGGGAATACATAAAGAAAAATTACTCTACTCATAAGAGTTTAATTTCTGGAGTTTACCGAGATGCTTTAAAGCAGAATATGTCTAATTTTATGTATATATTGTGGTATATTCTTGAGCACTGTAACCAAGATGGTGAGCATTTTTTAGAAGAAGCACTATTAAAGCCCAATTATGATTATTTTCAATACTCATATACATTTAATGAATTAGGAGAAATTGTGAGCATAAACCCACGTCACTTTACTGATAGAAATCAGTATGAAACCGAAAGATACAAACGTATAGCTTTTGAGTCAGTTTATGATTATAATGAAAAAGAAAATAGAAATATAAAAGCAAACCTCATAGATAATGAGCAAAGAATGTTAAACAAATTGTGCCAGGAAATTTCATCTGGGGTTCCTGTTGAGCAGTGCAAAAAACTTCTAATAGAATTAATGGAAGTAATTCAAAAAAGAATTATATCAACATTATAAAAAAGAACGGGGGCGTCTGAAAAGTGATTTTGAAACGCCCCCTTTGCGACGAGGATGGTGACATTTTGATGTGACCACCGCAGGAGCAAAGTTTTTAAGAGAATATTACTATAAGAAGTAAGGCAGTTCAGAAAGTGTTCGACTTTCTGGACAGCCCCGTTCTTTTTTATTTAGAAGCCAATTGATAACGTTAATTGACCGTACTTATCCTCCGAAATTAATGTATGCTTAGTATCGCGCTTTTTGGTTTTAGTGTGTATGCTAATATATTCTTGGTACGTCATTTTCCCTTTAAAAACCTTCAGGATATCAGATTCATGTTCCACTTTAACATAACAAGCTTTTTCATCACACTGGATGTTTTCTAAATCTTTGATAGTATCCCTGGCTGTAATTTGACATTCGGGCTCTTCTGTAATAGGAGTTGGAAATAAATCTGCCGGTTTTACGTCCATATCATCACGAGTACAGATAATAAAAACTCTCTTTCGTTTTTGAGGAACGGCATAGTCGCTTGACATTAAAGTTCGTCCTTCAGTAAAATATCCTATTTCTGAAAACATCTCTAATATCGCACGATATACCTTTCCACTCTGAAAACTAAGAATCCCTTCAACATTTTCAAATACAATTACTTTAGGCTTTACTCGACTTACTATTTCAATGAATTCCTTAAAAAGCTGATTTCTTGGGTCATCTGTTAATCTCAATCCCGCCATTGAAAAGCCTTGACAAGGTGGACCTCCACAAATAATATCAACATCTTCATTTATTGCAACATTAACAATATGCTCCTTTGTTTCATGTTGAGAAATATCACCACATAAAACTTTAATCTCAGGGTTATTAATTTTCAAAGTTATACATGCACTTTCTTCGATATCGTTACATAAAACTGATTGAATTCCAGCCTCTTTAAATCCTGCAGTTAATCCACCTGCCCCACAGAAGAGATCTATTGACTTTCTACAACCTGTTTTATCAACTATCTTCTTTGCAATTTGATAAGCTAGAATTGTTGGCACAGCATTTCCAACCTGTTTAAGCATTTGTGTCTTGTTTCCATAAAAATAATAATCATCCTTAAAACATTGGAATCGTGCAGCCTCCCTAACAGAAAGAACTCTATCATGAACAGGATGCACATAGGTTCCATTTCCAGGCCTATTAAAATAGGTCGTAATCGTGTAACTTGGCTTATCATAGTCAATTCGACCATATAATGTTGTTCGCCCACCTGTTTCTGTAATTCTCATTAATCTCTTAGATTTTTTTACCGTTTCAATTGGTATGTCCTTCCAGTTGCCTCCGGGTGGAACAGAGCGTATCATTTCCAAATCTAAGTCACTTAATTTGAAAGTAGTATGATTAAGTATTTCTCCTTTTTTAATTTTCATATATTTATCAGTAATTCCCAAAACTATATTACGTGTGTATTTATCTAATTCAACTCCAGATTGCAGTATAAAGGATTCTATTGAAGATTGCCCCTCAAGGATACTGACTGAATCTTCCAGTGTTATACTTGGTAGAACATGTTTTATTGCTGAATAATATTTTTTTATAATATCGTTAGTTTCTTTTAGATTAACTATATCATCTTTATCCTCATTATCCTCTTTTGCTTCTCTGATTCCATATGCTATATACGCATATTCCTCTATTTTTTCTAGCAACGATGAGTCTTTATTACTAAGATATTTTTTTACCAGGTTACTAATTTTATTTAAATAAGGAGATCCAATTGGAACGGGAAAACAATCAATCTCATAGTTATTAACATGATTATTGCTACTTGTTAACTTAAATAACCAATTAATAATTGAAGTGTTGAATAGTCCAAGTATAGCATATAAATCAATGTTATAATCATTATCCATTACAGATATAAAATTGCATGAGTTTCCTAAAACATAATTTTCTTCTACTAAAGCAAATGTTACCCTTCTCTCTTTCTTCATATTAACAACTTGCTGACAGACAATTCTCTTTTCTTTAATATATCGTGATTTCTTGCTGTTTTCTATAAAATCCTTCGATACAAACTCCCCACTACAAGTATCCAAAATCTCATAATAACCTATATTTCTTCCTCTTAAGAGCGGATAACCTGTATCGATATTTACAATAGAATCCTTATTTGCTGTTAAATCTAATTCTCCACGAAGATTAATAATAAAATCTAAATCTTTGACGACAGGAAACTTTCTTAGCTGTTTAAGAATGAAATATTCATGATTATTAATAGCAAATATAGCATTTCCTGTGTTTTCATTAAGAATGTCTTCGATGTTAATATCTGTAATCTGATTAGGGTTATTGCTATAATCTTTTGTTACCTTAATAGATTCTGTCCTTTTACCTTTTTGAATTAATATTGCACTCAAAGCCTGCTGAGCATCAATGTATCCACTACCTTCGTTTATCATCTTTATTGATAAGATATTGCTATCTGCAAGCATATGTGTTCTTAATTTTGTACAAGTTTTATCTGTAAGAATAGATGATGGAATAAGTAAACTTACAAATCCATTAGGGTTAGCGTACTTATCTATAATCTCTTCAACAAAAAGTTTATATAGGTTGAGTACACCATCGGTTGAATAGTTAAATATTCGTTTTACCATTTTTTTTATTTCAGCATATCTAGCTCTATCTATTTCATATTCTAAATCATTAGAATACTGTCCTTTTTCTGCCTTAAGATTTTTATATGGTGGATTTGTGACAACGATATCAAAACCTTCTTTAACTACTTCATCTGGAAAGACATCTGTTATTTTTATATATTCAGGCTGTTCTGCTGCCACATCAATCAATAAGGCTGATCCAATGTGAGAATTAAAGTATTCTTCAGATAAATCAATATCAAAATATAATTTTGCAAACTTAGAAAGCAACTTTTTATATTCTAACAAAGCCGTTTGGTTAATATCCGCAACATATATATTGTTAATCAGAGTTTCGATCTGCTCCTTGTGCAACTGCAATTTGCTTATTTCTTTTAGATATGAAAAGACAAAGTTTCCCGTTCCAACACAAGGTTCTAAAAGCTTTAATTCTGTAATATCTTTATCGCTTTTTAGTATGTACGAAACCAACTCCTGCATCATAACATCTGTTAATTCCAGTGCAGTAAAATAGCTACCTGTTCTTTTTCTCTCCAAAGGATCCATTTGAGTTTCAAGGAATTGGCTTTTATTCCTAATCGTATCCCATAATGCTGCTTTTTTAATATCTATATTAATTTCTGTGTTTTCTTTCACACAAGCACCTCCATTCATAAAGTTATTTTAGCATACTTTTTGTTTCGAGACAAGCAAAATGAGACGGTGTGTGCGTTAAATTTTTTCTCTCTTTTTTATATTAATCCACATCTATCCTATCTCTTCAACCCCAATAAAAAATCTAACCTGTCAACTCAACCCTACACACATTTTTTCAGTTGACCTATTTCCTCATAAACAAAAAATAAGGATTTCCAAGGTTAAAAGGCACTGCCAGACATCAGGCAGAAAATCATCCAACCTTGAAAACCCTTTATTTATCAGT
>DGDR01000219.1 GCA_002385545.1 Clostridium sp. UBA3947 | reverse complement strand
GAAAGAAGTCCCTTTCTCTTTTGCGGCATCGATTACTGCTCCGGTAGTAACTCCCGTAAAAATTATATCCGCACCACGCTCATACTGTGAAAGGGCGATTTGTTTAGTTTTAGAAGCATCGGTAAAACTTCCAACATAACCAGTTATACATTCTACGCTTGCATTTTTTATCTGGTTATAAGCTTTTATTCCTGTTCTATATCCTATTTCATATCTTTTAACAGGAGGCACTTCTAATCCACCTATAAATCCTACTTTATTTGTTTTAGTCATTGAAGCTGCAATATAGCCAAGTAAAAATCCGCCTTCCTCTTCTTTAAAAGTGTATAAAGCAAGATTGGGCGGAACGCTTTGACCAGGAGATGGTTCAATGTCTATACCAATAAAATATGTATCGGGATATTGTGCTGCTACGTTAAAAAGCACATCAGACATTAAAAATCCTACACCTATAACAACATCTGCTTGTTCAGCGGCTTTAGTAAGGTTTTGTAAGTAGTCGGTTTGTTCTTTTGAGACAAACACGTCTCCTTCTACTCCATCTAACTCCCTAATAGCCATTTGAATGCCTTCCCATGTACCATCATTAAAAGATCTATCTCCCAAACCACCAGCGTCGGTAACCATAATGGCTTTAAAACCAAAAGTAGAAATAACAACTGTGACTAAACATAACATTACTAGGCTTTTTTTCATTTTCACGCCTCCATTTAGTTGATCATAATATTTTAGTGTACTAAAAAATTATTTACACTTAATAATTATACCACCTTTTAAGCATAATGTGAAAACATGCAATAAACTTCAAAATTGTCATATAAACGATTTTAATCGTTTCTGCTTTAGTATAATTGTTTATATTTAACTTTGACATAAGTTAATAATTAATGATACAATAAAGGAACTTTGAACGATCGCTTATATTAAAAATATGGCTAGTGATTGAGAGAAAAGCCTATTATTGCTAGATAATATAGCAAAAATAGGTTTTTTTTTATTAAGTTTATAATTGCTTCTTGAGGGAGGAACCTTCCACGATGATCTTTTTGTATATTATACCTTCTCTTTTGTTAGGTTGGTCTTTAGGAACTAACAATGCGGGTCATATATTTGGACCACCTGTAGTATCAGGGCTCGTTTCTTACAAGAAAGTAAGGATAGTTGCCTCAATTTTTGTCTTTTTAGGAGCTATTGTAGGTGGTAAGGCAGGGTTAAAGACGCTTGGACAGTTAACAAATTTAGACATTAGATTTCTTTCTTTATCATTATTTAGCGCTTTTTTGACTATGATGATAATGACCTTATTAGCTCTTCCTGCCTCTGCAACTCAAGCTGTAGTTGGTGCGTTAATAGGTGCCAGTATTTTAAAAGGTCAAGTGAATCTTGGTTTATTGATTGGTATATTCATATCTTGGTTATTAACGCCAGTAGGTGCCATATTTTTTTCTTATATTTTATATAAAGTAGTTGCGTTTTTCTTTAGAAAATTTTTAACTCTAGCAACTCAAGATATGTTTATAAGGGTACTAACATGGTTTGTTATTATTTATAGTTCTTATTCATTAGGGGCTAACAATGTAGCAAATGTTACAGGCGTGTTTACCAATCTTTTATTTACTCCATTAATTTTAAGCATAATAGGAGGTTTATCTATTGCTATAGGTATTTTTACAACAAATCAGAAAGTTCTGTACACGGTTGGAAAAGGTATTTTAGAGATGGACCACTTTTCATCTGCTATATCTATTTTTGGTGTTTCTGTATCATTATGGTTATTTTCACTAATTGGAGTACCTGTTAGTGCCTCTCAAGCAATTATTGGATCGATTATTGGGGTTGGTTTAGCAACAGGTACTAGAACTTTTGACTATAAGCTGATATTTAAAATTGTATTTGGATGGATAGGAACACCACTTGTTTCAGGATTGATATCTTTTCTAATAATATGGATTTTTAAACTATAGATAATTTAAAAAAATTTAGTTATAAAAGGAATGACACATTTTTAGGTAAGGAGGTTGAAAAATTGAACAAATATATATTAGCAATCGATCAAGGAACAACTAGTTCAAGAGCAATCATATTTGATCATGAAGGGAATATAGTAAATTCATCACAACGTGAGTTTTCTCAACTTTATCCAAAACCAGGATGGGTGGAACATAATCCTGATGAAATTTGGGGAACAACTATAGGTGTAATAGCAAATGTTTTAGGGGTTTCTAATATACAGCCTGAACAGATATCAGCGATAGGAATAACCAATCAAAGAGAGACTACAATTATCTGGGATGCTAAAACGGGAGAACCTGTTTACAATGCTATAGTGTGGCAAGATAGAAGGACCTCGTCAATTTGTGATGAGTTAAGAGAAAGTGGGTATGAAGAATTAATCAGAAATAAAACAGGTTTATTAATAGATGCATATTTTTCTGGTACAAAAATAAAATGGCTTTTGGATAATGTAGAAGGGGTTAGAAAAAGGGCAGAAAAAGGTGAATTAAGATTTGGAACTGTAGATTCTTGGCTAATTTGGAAACTTACAAGAGGAAAAGTACATGTAACAGACTACACTAATGCGTCAAGAACAATGATATATAACATCTTTGATTTAAAATGGGATGATGATTTACTAAACATATTAGATATTCCCAGATCCTTACTTCCGGAGGTTAAAGAGTCTAGCAAAATATATGGTTATACAGATTCTAGCGTTTTTGGTGCAAGTGTTCCAATAAGTGGAATTGCTGGAGACCAACAAGC
>DGDR01000064.1 GCA_002385545.1 Clostridium sp. UBA3947 | reverse complement strand
GGGGGTATTCGTTACACAATAAAAATACACATCAGCAGCTTTTATTGATGTGTATTTTTATTATTAAACTATTTTTCAAGTAGCTCCTTAATAATGCTCTCTAATTTTTCTGGTTCATAGGTTGGCGCATACCTGCCAACAACCTTTCCACTTCTATCCACAAGGAACTTAGTAAAGTTCCATTTAATATCATCACCAGCTGTAGTAAATCCTAGGCCCTCAAGCTTTTTATAAAAGGCCTCTGAAGCATCATCCTCTATAGCCTTTGGTGCCTCTTCCTTTAAAAATTTATATAAATCGGAAGCATTCTCACCATTTACATCTATTTTAGCAAATGTCTTAAAGGTTGTTCCAAAATTCACTTGGCAGAAGTTTGCAATTTCCTCATTACTACCTGGTGCCTGCTGGAAAAACTGATTGCAGGGGAAATCCAATATTTCAAAGCCTTGATCCTTATATTTATCATAAAGCTTTTGTAGTCCCTCATATTGAGGAGTAAATCCACATCCCGTTGCAGTATTAACGATTAATAAAACCTTCCCCTTATACTCACTCAAGGACACCTCGTTACCATTAATATCTTTTACCTTATAATCATAAATCATATTATTCTCTCCTCTTTAAAATACTTTTTCTTTTATTATGTCCATACTTTCAAAAAATAATATGCTATCCTACATACAGCAATTTCTTGTCAACAACTTCTTGCTGTATTTTAGCTATAAAAAAATACCTATAGGCTAGACTATTATAATGTCTGCTCTATAAGTATTTTAAATGTTATATATACTAATAAGGATATCTTAGATTTTATAATAGCTATTAATCAAAGCTAACTATTAATCCATAGATTACCCACACTGTTCCACTTTTTAAAATTACCTAATATTTTTTCAACAGTGCTTATACGTTCTTCTAAATTTCCTTTTAAGGTTATATAGGGGACCTTTCTCTGAAGTAGGTCAGATTCAATTTTTCGTTGAAAAATGTGGCGATGAACATCTCCGCTTCTATCCCAAGTATCATCATAAGGTATATCGTCGGAGCATAAAAATACCAAATCGTAGCGATTTTCAGCTGCTTTTGCCAATTCAACTAGCTTATCCTCTGCAAAGGAATGATAGTCCATAGCAAACATATAGGTAGTAATAGCATTTGTATCAGTAAATAGATACTTATTAGCCTGAAGTAGCTTTTCATTCTCCCTAATCAAATGCCCTTCTGCAATTTCCGAAAGCTGCCATGGCTCTAATCTTCTATTAACCTGATACTTTTCCCAATACTCTCTACCATATTCAGGCATCCACACTGTATTGAACTTATTAGCAAGCCTTTCAGCAATAGTAGTTTTACCTGTTGATGGTGCTCCAACAAAAACTATGTTGGTTATTAAATCCCTATAAACCACTGGATTTATGTACTCTTTATATAAGTAGGGATTTTTCTGAATGGTTGAAGCACTAATAGGAAAGGTTGTCCGATTAATATCAACTATCCTATTGATGCAATGTAAAGCCTGGCTCACATGTTCTCCATAAGGCTCACTAGAATAAAAATGGGTTATGCCTCTGTTTCCAACCATTTTTAGTATATATTCATTTTGAAGCTGCTTAATTTCTTCAGAGTAGCCTGTTTCTTCTGGCCCACACCATCCTTCTATCACTTCAACGGGCCAGTTTTCATATATTTTTCTAATCCATCCTGCTCGAACATCTAAAGGAATATCTGTGGAGCTTGGCGCATCATAGATAAGGATAATTAATTTATCCATTTCCTTTAGGGCAGTATCTATTACATATTGATGGCCTAAATGTAAAATTGAAAACTTACCAAGGAATAGGCCTATTTTTTCTACTTTATTGCTCATAGTTGGCACCTCTTTTCCACATAAACCATCCATAAAGGCTATTAATTAAATATGCAATCCACATTATTAAGGTAGGCAGAGCCCAACTTATACTTGAAGGATCAGCAATAATAACAATTGCCCACATAATAATAGTAATTACATTGGTAACAATCCAAAATATCCATTGCTCAGCAAAGGCCAATACCATTAACAGCTGTCCTAGTATTTGAGAAACCTCTGTAGATGAATCTAAAATAGGTCCAACTAATACGGCTTTTTCTCCAAAAACATGCTCAAAATAACTGTATATTGATACATTTCTTTTCATAACTTCAGTAAACCAATTATCGATATAATGGAGGAAATAGCCAAAGGCAATAATAACAATAAGACTTATAGCAGCGATGCAAATGCCTTGCCTTCCTGTAAGCTTTCGCATTTTCACATCTACTTTGCTGTCTTTTTTCAACCTTTTCTTCCAGAACAATATGCCAACAAATTGAGTAGGTAGGAAATATGCAATATTTACAATAGCATCGCCATAGTAGCCCGTCCTAAAAGCTAAATAACCATATAGTATACAATTGAAAAATCCATAAATCCAAGTTGAAATTTTCCCTTTTGCAGCTAAAACTACGCATAAAATACCGGTAATTGCACTGACCGGAGAAATAACCCAGTTGAGAAGTACATTTTCTACCTGACTATAGTCAGTGCCTGTAAATGAAAAATAACAGGTGGTGGAGACTATTATTACAAAAAAAGAAATGAACCAAATCCTTTCAAATAAAGACCACTGCTTGAATGAGCATAGCTTTCCTACCTTTTGAATCCCCCTATCTTTGTCCATCCTACTACTTACCCCCTAATTAATATGTAGCTAAATTTTATTACATTATATTTTTAAAGCTTCCTCAATAGCTTGGACAGCAAGCTCCAATGCTTTTATTCTTCTTATTAATAGTGTTTTTTGAGGACTACCTTCCTTTGCCTTATCATAACTATTTTTAACTGAAGGAATTATACCCCTAAGAACTTTTATAGCATCTGTTAACTCCTCTTGCTTGTACTGATGAGGCCTTTCATTCCACTGCTTCTCAAGTATCGCTAACCCTACAGATAGAGCTTTAAGTCGCTTTTGCACTAAAGTAGTATTTGCACCTTTTTCCTCCATCTGAGCTAATGCTTTTTCACATTTTCTTATAGTCGATTGCAATGATTCTATTGATTGCTGTTTAGTTTCCTTTGATATCTTTTCCATCTTAGTTATCCTTCATTTCTCTAGTGCTTCATTTGATTTACCAAAGAACTTTTGATATCCACTTAACTTCTTTACCTCATCTAATTCCTCATCTTCCTCCATGTATTTAATTAATCCAGGACTTAATTTAGTAGCTTGGAGCAAATCATCCAAAGCCTCATCTAGTTCCTGTAAATGTACTAGTATGCCGGCTCGATTATAGTATAAAAAAGAGGCCTCTGGTACATTCTTAATTCCCTCACTAATTACTTCCTTGGCTTTAATATACTCTTTTTGCTCCTTATGTAGAACAGCTAAATTTAGATAACTATAGGGATATTGAGGATTAATTGCTATGGAATTTCTATAATATATTTCTGCTTCCTTTATTTTTCCTAGCTTCCCATGAATAACACCCATATTAAAGTGGACCATATAATGCTTGGAATCTAGTGTCATTGCTTTTTCTAGCATATTCAAAGCCTGATGATTTTCATCGATTTCTTCATATATGGCTCCTAAATTTACATAAGTCCAAAAATCATTTTCATCTATCTCTAAAGCTTTTTTATAATACTCTATAGCTTTATCCTTCTTCCCCATTTGATCATAGGCATTAGCCATAAAGAAAGCCGCCTTATGATACTGAGGATTCAACTCTAATGCCTTTTGAAAAAAGTCAATAGCCTTACTGTATTCCCCTTTCTTATCCTGCAGAATTGCCAATCCGTAATATGCCCTTTCCTCCGTAGGCACCAAGTCAAGAATTTCGTAATATTTCTCTTTCGCTTTCTCATCTTCATCTAGCTCATCATACAATAGAGCCATATCAAATAATAACTCAATATCCTTATTTTCACCAGCACAGCTATAGGCCTTTTCATAAAAGGCTATTGCTTTATTTGGATTTGATTTTCTAAACTGACTAGCTATTATTTTGTAATTGCTTAGTCTATAATTGTTATCTGCCATAATACCTAACCTCATATACTGATATTTTGTTATTCCTCATATTCCCGTATATTATTTTCAATTAATCAAACCTTATCCAAAAGATATCTCAATTATACAGAACATTATAGAAGATTGTTTAAACAGTAATATTATAACATAAGATATAAAATATTTAGCAAAGAAGAAAACCTTATTATATTGATAAATCATTTTTAATGCAAAAAAGAAAAAACACCAAGCAAATGCTTGATGCTTTTTGTTAACCTGGCAACGACCTACTCTTCCACTCGGTCTCCCGAGCAGTACCATCGGC
>DGDR01000100.1 GCA_002385545.1 Clostridium sp. UBA3947 | reverse complement strand
TTGTGCAATTTCCTCATTTAATAATATTTAAATATTCATAATATTTATCATAAAAAATAGAAAACCTGAGTAAAACTCAGGTCCTTTTATCTAACGACTATTTTTGAAAAAATTATAGGCTAGTTCAGCCTTCTTATTACTGGAATTAATATTGTTATGAGGGAAAAGATCATAATGATTATCGTAGGCACCCTCCATGTCATTTGTTAAGTTAGACGATGTAGAATTGCCAAAGTTACCGGGTGTCACAGGACCAGAAGACAGCTTATCTCTTTGGTTATTCAGGTCCTGATTTCCAGTATAGCTTGGCATATTATCACCTCCAATTGTAATGCATGTCTGTAATACTTATATAAATATAGTCATTTCCAATGAAAATTAAATTATTCTTATATTTGTTGAAGATAGGATAAAATAAACTTTTGGTATAAGCTATTTAACTTATGCTTAAACTAAAAGTGTTAGAAAAAAAGGAAGATATTTAAGGAGGTATTATATGACTACTAGAGGGCAATTTACAAAAAAGATGCTAGCAGATATAAATTTAAGAGAAACAAGGCCGGGGGTCTTTGAATATATTGGACCAGCTCAAAACAATAGACCTAAAAATAAGTCAGTGCACAGAAATCCAGCTGAGACACAGTAATAGCTATTGACATTAAGCCTTTATTGATATAAGATTTAGGTATCTGATATAAAGTTTTCGTAATGCTATGACTATGAAGAGAAGAGTAGATAAGTATTTCTTTCAAAGAGAGCTCCGGCAGCTGGGAAGGAGTAAAGAAAGCTTATTGAACCAGGTCTCTGAGTTTCGCTATAAGCCTAGCACTTGCTGGGGAAAAGCGACGGTGCGGCTACCGTTAATAGCTAGAGTAATTATTTACTTAATGAGGCTTATATGGAGACATATAAGCAAATTAAGGTGGTACCACGAGTTTTAGCTCTCGTCCTTAAGGCAATGTCCCTTTTGTACGAGGGTTTTTTATTTGTAAGAAAAGAGAGAAGGAGGATTTAAAATGGCTGAGAATAATCAGGATGTAGAAAAGGTTGAAAAGGCAGAAAACGAAGAGATTAGATCAAATTTTATTTACAAAATCATTGAACAGGATTTAGAGGAAGGAGTTTATGATAGAGTACACACCCGTTTCCCCCCAGAGCCAAATGGATATTTGCATATAGGTAGTGCTTATGCCATTAATATAAGCTACTCAGCAGCACAAAAGTATGGTGGTCTATTTAATCTTAGACTTGATGATACAAATCCAGCAAAGGAAGACCATGAATATGTACAGTCCATTATTGAGGATATGAAATGGATGGGCTTTGATTGGGAAGATAGATTGTTCTATGGCTCCGACTATTTTGAAGATATATATAATCATGCGGTAAATCTCATAAAGAAAGGTTTAGCTTATGTAGATGATCTCAGTCCTGAGGAAATTAGAGAGTACAGAGGAACTCTTACAGAACCAGGAAAGGAAAGCCCATACAGAAATCGTTCCGTAGAAGAAAATTTGGATCTCTTTGAAAGAATGAGAAAAGGGGAGTTCCCAGCAGGAGCTAAGGTGCTAAGAGCTAAGATAGATATGGCTTCACCAAATATGAACATGAGAGACCCAGTAATATATAGAATTCAGTATACAAAGCATTATAGGACAGGAGATAAGTGGTGCATTTATCCAATGTATGACTTTGCCCATCCTTTACAGGATGCTAAGGAAGGAATTACCCATTCTCTTTGTTCCGCAGAGTTTATAGATCACAGACCTCTTTATGAATGGGTATTGAATGCTTGTGAAATACCTCATCCACCAAAGCAGAGAGAGTTCGGAAGAATGAACCTAACTGGTGTGGTTATGAGTAAAAGGTATTTAAGAGACCTAGTATTAAATGGTTATGTAGATGGTTGGGATGATCCAAGACTTCCTACCTTACGTGCCCTACGAAGAAGAGGCTATACTCCTGAAGCTATAAAGCACTTCTTAGGGGAAATAGGTATATCCAGAAATGAAAGTACTGTAGATGTGGCCATGCTAGAGCATAGCATAAGAGAGGATTTAAAGGCTAAGGTTCCTTGCATAATGGCAGTATTAAGACCTTTAAAGGTGGTTATAACTAATTATCCTGAAGGACAGGTAGAATGGTTTGACGCTCCGAATAACCCTGAAAATCCTGATTTGGGTTCAAGAAAAGTACCTTTCTCAAGGGAAATTTATATTGAGCAGGATGACTATATGGAAAATCCTCCAAAGGGATACTTTAGATTGTTCCCTGGTAATGAGGTTAGATTAAGAAATGCTTACTTTGTAAAATGCCAGGAAGCTATAAAGGACGAGAACGGTAACATCATAGAGCTACACTGCACCTATGACCCTGAAACCAGGGGAGGAAATGCACCAGATGGACGTAAGGTAAAGGGAACTATTCATTGGGTATCCATTGAACATGCAGTAAAGGCTGAGGTAAGATTATATGACAGATTAATGCTACCAGAAGAAGAGCAAAAACCAGATGTAGAGGATTGGAAGGAAAACTTAAATCCAAATTCCATAGAAATACTTGAAAATTGCTATATAGAGCCTTTTATTGATGGTGCAAAGCCTGAAGATAAGTTCCAGTTTATCAGAAATGGTTATTTCACAGTAGATAACAAATACACTACTAAGGATAAGCTTGTTATTAATAGAATAGTAGCCATGAAGGATACTTGGAAAAAGAAGAATAAGTAAAAAACTAAAATATAACATCTATCTTACAACACAAAAATGCGGCCTTGCAGCCGCATTTTTCTATTTATGCTTTTATTGTATTGCAGTAATCTAGTATAAAGGTTGTGTGTTCAGGGAGTTCGTAGGCTCCCTCAAGGATAACGGCTCCTGTGTTTTCGTAAATATAGTAGTCTGCTTGCTCTGAGGAATCTACATTAAAGTAAGAACCATCTTCAATCATCTCTAGTATACAGGGGTCATATTCAACTAACATATAAATACCTCCTATACATACAGAGTGTTAGCATGTAAATGTTTTCTTACTTATATCATACGCCTGTCACAGGAAAAAGTAAATAATTGTGAAAAAATAAACAAGGCGGTCACAAGAACTAATAAAGCAGTCTTACGACACACCTACACTCAACATCTAACTTCTAACTCCATTATTCTCATCCACTTGAAATTGATTAGTTTTTCCCATCATATAGGCTAATTTAATTATGGCAATTTCCTCAGCAGACATTTTTCGATTAAACATTTTCTCAAATTGCTTGATTAAGCCTTCGCTGTCTAGGATCATTTTTGATTTTCGAACTCTGCCCGTATTATTAGGATCGTTAGGATTATAGATTCGGTATTTTATTTTATCGCAATAGATTCTCTTAAAAATTTCTGCGGTAAAGTAAGCATCGTTATAGGCATTATGGAATTCATTATTGTGGGGGATACCTAGTAATTCTACAGTGCTTTTTAAACCGATATTTGTACCCTTTTCGCAGCTCAAAAATTTAGACATATAGTATTGAAGATTAATATACTTTCTTGGGATTAAGGAGGTATTTAAATTATAGAATTGGGCATTTCTAAATAGTTCTCTCATATCTGCAGTACCCCATATGCATAGAATGGTATCCTTTCCATCTGTTAAGTCTACAAATTCCTGAAAAACCTCCTTGAAGTCCTTGGCGCTACTAAGGTTATTTTTCGTTATTCCTGTCATCTCTTTTATAAAGGGATGAAGCTTAGGAAAGATATAGGGCTTAACTAGCCTATCTAAGGTAGCCACTGTCTCAAGCTTATCATTCAATTTTACTGCTCCGATTTGAATAATTTCAAAGGGGCATTTTAAGGATTCTTCACTAGCATCTGCTGATTTGCCATTATAGGCTTGGTTAAATTCCAAGTCAAATACTATAAAACTCATAATAATTCCTCACACTGTAATATATATAATTAAGCATTTCCAACTTTTAAGTAAAAAGACCTATTACTAATATTATATATGAAAAATATAAAAACTTCGAACTTATTCTTATTATACAACTAATTATTTTAGAATTAAAACCATATAGCTTCTATACTTAATTAAGAACTTAAGAAAAACTTAAGATTTTTATAAAGTTTTTTGTAATAACTAGTCTGTAAAATAAATAATGAAGATATGTATAAAAATCTATAACTGAAAGAGTAAGAGGAGAGATAATTATGAGACCTACAGGTAAATTTATTGCAATATTGACCTTAGCAGCAGTGTTATTGGTGGTAAAATCACTTTTACCCTATGCAAAACCAGAAGGAGGCTATTCTATAGACAAGGTATATAAATATTTAAAGGATGTGGACAATCAAAGGGATGTGTATGAGAAGGCAATAGAGCTAAACGGTGGAGATTCTGCAAATACCTGCGTTTATTTTGTTGCGGAGGTATTAAGAAGAAATGGTATATATATTGATAAAAGTACCTGTAATACAGAACAGCTAATAAAGATACTTCAGGATAAGGGCTGGCAAAGGATTAGTAATTATGAGGAGCTTCAACCGGGAGACTTATGCTTTACAACCGATGGCTTTGGTAATAAGAAGGGGATACCTTCTCACACCTACATATTTATGGGCTGGGTAGAGGAAGGAAAGTTTGACTATGCTTATATTTGTGATAATCAGGCAAAGGATTATAATAACCAAATTTACCATGTTAGAAATATTGCCATAGTGGATACTGCTAACGGATTTACTAAGGATGCCTTTAGCTTCTTTATGAGGCCAGAATAGACAAGGGTATAAGGTTTAGAAGAAGCTTCCCACTAGTTCACTGATACAAATATGGATACCCCTTGTTATAGGTTAAGTATATAAAACTAGTGGGAGACGAAATATTTAAAACTCTGGTACATTATCTAAGAAGCCAGAATGAAGGCCAGTAGGGTTGCAGGCTAAACGCTCCTTGCCACTATTATCTCTTTCCACAGTAACACCGCTAATTTCATTGGCCTTAACCTTATTTATAGCTTCTTCAATAGAATATACATTACCCTTATCTGTTCTTACAGCAATTATATCACCATTTTCATTTTTTCGAACATTAGCAATTCTTTCAATGTGTCTAGTATATTCAGCCATCTTTTAACCTCCTTTAATGAAAACTGATAAATATATTATTTGAATAAACTTAAAATATATTCTAGCCCTTAGAAACCCTTCTTCAAAAGAAGTCTTGAAAATGGTAAAATTAATGCTAAAGATAACTGTATTAGGAATAATGGAAAATTAAAATAGTATGAGGTGATGAATATGCTAGAGCTTTTAAAAACTAGAAGAAGTATTCGAAGGTTTCAAGATAGGCCTGTGGAAAAGGAAAAGATAGATCAAATATTAAAAGCTGTGCTTTTAGCACCGTCCTCTAGATCCAGAAGACCTTGGGAATTTATTGTGGTAACAGATAAGGAGACCTTAAGAGAGCTATCCCTTTGCAGGAAAGGGAGCAGCAGCTTTTTAGCAGAAGCTCCTTTAGGTATAGTTATCATTGCTGATAAGGAGGCTTGCGATGTGTGGGTTGAGGATTGCAGCATTACAGCTATCCTAGCTCAATTAACTGCTCATTCTATGGGCCTTGGTTCTTGTTGGATACAGATAAGGGAAAGAATGAAGGATGAAAGCATAAGTGCAGAG
Organism: Clostridium sp. UBA3947; assembly: GCA_002385545.1. Classification (GTDB taxonomy): domain Bacteria; phylum Bacillota; class Clostridia; order Clostridiales; family Clostridiaceae; genus Clostridium_AU. Next base: position 3,131 of record DGDR01000100.1, on the reverse strand, counting down.
ACATATATTAAGGAAAGGCTAAATATCCCTGATAAGTATGCTGTACAATGTATTATAGCTATCGGTTACCCAGGAGAAGAAAAGAAACCTTATGATGATGAGCAGCTTCCTTACAACAAGATACATTTTGAAAAATATTAATTTTTGAGTAAAAAGATAGGGCTTATTCACAATAAATACTGTGAAAAAGCCCTTTTTGGATTATTATAGCTTAAATCTCATCAAGGTTATTCTATTTCTACCAATTTCCTTTGTATACTCAATATAACCATTTTTCTCCTCGAACTCTTCTAAGGGGAACTTGTTTTCCAAAATAAATCGTAATATTTCTGGTGATAGCAAAGCATCATAGGAGCTCATTGAAATAGCAGGTAGTCTCTCTAATTTAATTTCATTAAAGCCTAGTATAGCATAGCTATATACATAGATGCTATATGAATTGTTTACATGCCTATAAATAAGGTAATTGTCTGACATTTTAACAATGTTATTAATAAGCAGACCATTTTCCTTTACCAGCTTAGACATCTTTGGTGACCTGTTAATTGCAAAATATCTTTTTACATATGGTATTAGGTCCTCTTCTTTTACCCCTGGAAGCTCAGACAATCTTACTACCTGGAATTCCATTGAAGTACCATTATTGTAGCCTAAGGTTAGTTTCTGGAAGTCCTTGTACCAAATTTCTTCGTTGTCCATGTAAATGATTTCGCCATCTATTTCTTTTTCGTCATAGGCTGGATAAAGTATAGGAGTATAATCAGCCTTGTACTTAACTGTATATACGTAAACCTTTGTACCATCTTTTATGGTTACAGTACAAGGAATTTCTGATATATCCTTTTCAAAAATAATTATCTTGTTTTTAGCACTTTTATAAAATGATGTTGAACTGTCTGAGGATAAAAGATTAGACCTATCCAAACCAAAAAGATTTTCTAGGTTTCTAGTCATTCTACCCTTGTTCTTATGAGGATCAACTGGTTCAATTTTTCCAGTAAAGGATAAGTTATGGGTAGAGGTATTGTATCTATTATCCAGGGTGTTGTGCCTATTATCAGCGGTATTATATCTGGTATCTGTAGTGTTATATCTGCTATCTGTAGTGTTATATCTGGTGTCGGTACTGTTATACATATTATTATCAGTAGCCTTATACCTGTCATCGGTACTAGGATATCTATTATCAGCAGAGCTAGTCCTATTTTCTGTTAGGTTATATCTGCTGGAAGCAGTATTATAGTTATTACTAGCGGCAGTAGGTATAGGAGTATCAATCTTCTTCTCTTCCTCGTGATTATTGTTTCCTTTAAGTCGGCTAGATGCCCTTTGCAAATTTTCCTTACCGCTTTGAAGCTTTTCAAGAAGACTCATATTTTTAAAAGCAGAAATTTTTTCCATTATACTAGCGAGACCGAGAGGTTCGTTGCTTATATGTTCATCCGATTTCATAATATACCTCCTAAATAGTTACTCCAAAGTTAAGTATATTATAACCTATGCTGGAATAAAAATCCATATAATTTTACAAAAAAAGTGATATAAATAAAAAATATGGTAATATTTAGCTAAATTATGAATAATTTATTAATATGTATTAGGAATATATATCGGAAAACTCAATATTTACTTTGTCTATTATATTTGACTTATTTTCTGCTTTTATAACAGATTCAGCAGAATCTGAAATAGTTTCATCTATGTTGGAAGAATAGGGGAGGCTTATACAAAATTCAACACCGCCCTCCTTTGGACTATTTACTTTAATATAACCGTCATGAAGTTCTACAAACTTTTTAACTAGGTATAAACCTATGCCACTACCTTCTGCACTTCTTGAAAAGGACCTATCTATTTTGGTAAATCTATTAAATAATAGGTCTATCTTATCTTCAGGGATTCCGATACCATTATCTTTTACTATTAAGTCTATGTAATCGGTGTTATCACAGAGTATTACATAGATTTCTCCATTAGGTACTCCGTACTTTACTGAGTTAGCCAATAGATTTAAGATTATACGTTCTATCAGATCTGGGTCGAAAACCATATATTTTCCCTCTACATTTGTATCAAAGATAAGAGACATGGATTTACTTTCTACAAAGGGTACCACTGAAAGAGCACAATCCTCAACAACCTTTACAATATCCATATATCTCATATTTGCTTTAAAATAGCTTGCATCTATTTTTGTAGCATCAATTAAATTGTTTATTATTCTTAACAGACGGAAGCAGTTTTGCTTGATAACCTTTGAGTAACGCTGTAGTTGAGATATATTTCCAGAAGTCATATAGCCTTCCTGCACTTGAATAGCACTGTATATTAAGCTGATTGGAGTCCTAAGCTCATGGGATATATTAGCAAGAAAGCCAATCTTAAGCTGTTCGTTTTCCTCTTCCAATCTAGCATTAGTTAAGATTGCCTGGGCCTCTTTTCTTTCTGTTATATCCTCAAAAATTACTAAAACATAGTCTTCATTATTGATTATATGATGGAAAAGCTTGTATTCTAAGTCTATCTTTTTAGTACTACTAAAGGAAAAGGAGTTTCGGAGGTTATGAGAATCATTTCCTATATAGAAATTATTTAATTGCTTTACAAATAATTCCCTAAATTCCTCGGGAAATACATCACTGACATCGGTGCCAAGAAGTTTGTCCTCTGCCTTTATGTCAAAAAACTGTCGGAAGCTCTGGTTAGCAAAGGATACAGTGCTACCTTTTAACAAAAGTATCCCTTGAGGAATAAGGTTTAAAAGCTGTTTCTGTCTCCTAATATTATTGTAAATTTCTAGGTTCACCTTTTTTAAGGTAAGATTTTTAGTAATTAGTTTTCGGTTTTCCTTTTTTAGGAGCTCCTCTTTCTTTACTAAGACAGAATTTTTATTTTTTAAGTTAGAAAAAAATAATTCTAAGGGTTGCTTAAAAGCGTTTTCAGTTATCAAAAAAAAAGATTGGAACTAATGTAGCTATTTTAATTATATGGCCTATAGATAAATGAATTTCTAAGCTATTAATATCTATTAATATAAACTTGAATTCGGCAAGTAAATTTAAAAAAAGTTTCTACTTGCCATTTTTGTTTTCTTTATGAATAAATTTACATTTATTATGATATTTTATACC
>DGDR01000040.1:5213-13292 GCA_002385545.1 Clostridium sp. UBA3947 | reverse complement strand
AGATGTGTATAAGAGACAGCATGTAATTTGATTAATTTTTCTGAAAATTTTTTACCTTTTGAGGTAAATAACAACATTAAGCGCGATAATTCGACAAATACCAAGGATATGAATCCATATTATTACTATTTTTTAAATTTCTAATTTTTACATATGCATTTTTTTACTTTTTTAGCTATAAATATTAACAACCGTTAACATTTAATTCAAAGTATTTTCATAAACCATGTTTTTTCAATGGTTCTTGGCATTTGTCAAAAAAACATATATTTTGAAAAAGCATATTGACTTTTCAATAATATGGTAGTATATTAATTATTAGAAAATACTTCATAAAGAAATTTGCAACTTAATGAGGTTTTTTGCAAAACAGTATTTGACTGTTAATTACATATTTGCTATAATATAATTACAAATATGTCGAAGTATGTAAAAAGGGAGGAACAAAAAATGAAATCAACAGGTGTAGTAAGAAGAGTAGACGAATTAGGAAGAATTGTTATTCCTATAGAACTAAGAAGAACTCTAGATATCGCTGAAAAGGATGCTTTAGAGATTTACGTAGATGGAGAGCAGATCATATTAAAGAAATATGAGCCAGCTTGTATATTCTGCGGAGATGCAAGAGATGTTATAAACTACAAAGGCAAAAATATTTGCAAACACTGTCTAGATGATATAAAAACTGAAAAATAATATTTCTTCCAAAAGTAAAGGCTTTTAAGCCTTTACTTTTTTAATGTAAAAAATTAAGAGCTTTGCACTCCGCAAAATTTCCCTTAATCCTTGACATCAAAAAGCGTTGACCTTAAAAACGTAGTAGCGCCTTTTTCTCAAGGCAAACTAAAACCGAAGGCTTATGCCTTCGGTTTTTATTATCTTACTCTTCTTGCGCCCATGTAATCTTTTCTTGTTAATGGAGATATTTTAACTACGTCTCCTGTTTGAGGAGCATGTACATAAGCATTATCTCCTATATAAATACCTACGTGATGAGGTGAGCCATAACCAAAGAATACTAAGTCTCCTGGTTGTAAATTATTTCTGGATACTGCCACTCCCTCTTTAATCTGAGTATAGGTTGTTCTGCTTAAATGAATTCCGAAGTGTGCGTATACGTATTGTACAAATCCAGAACAATCAAAGCCTGATGGCGTTGTACCTCCCCACTTATAGGGAACTCCCCTAAAGCTTAAAGCATATTGAACTAAGGCATCGCTTGAGTAATTAGCGCTTGTAGTTCCTCTTGATGTGCTACTACTGCTTTGGGCTCTATTCCTTAATATTGTTATTTGTCTATCCTTTTCCTGCTTTTGCGCTTCTAATCTACTAATGAGATCATAGTAGTAGTTTACCTTTTCATCAAACTCTTTCATCTTAGCTTGGTTTTCTGCTAAGATTGCTTGTTGTTCACTCTTAGACTTGTCTAACTCTGCCTTCTTTGCTATATTTTCTGCCCTTAATTTTTCTATCTTTATCTTCTGTAAATCCAAGGTAGCCTTTTGCTCTTCTAGCTCTTTCTTCTGTTCATTCATTTCATTTATTATCTTCTTGTCATAATCAGCTATCTTGTTTACAGCTTCTATTCTTGATATAAAATCTCCTAAACCTTCTGACTTTAGTATGATGGATATGTATCCATTAGTTCCACTCTTGTATAGAGCAGTCATTCTTTGATCAAGTACTTCCTGTTTCTCTTTAATGTCTTCTTCTTTTTCTGTAATTTCTTTCTGTGTTTTTTCTATTTCCTGATTGGTTGCTTCTAAGTCTTTTTCATTAGCATTTATCTGATTAATTAGAGTTTCGATTTTAGAATCCATCATTTGTAATTCTATCTCTATATCCTCTACTGTTTCCTTCATACTATTATAAGAGCTTAAAAACGCATCTCTTTGTGCTTTTGCTTCATTCTGTTGTTGAATTATTTGCTGCTTTTGTTGTTCTAGCTCTTGAATGGTATCAGCCATTACAGTTACATTCATTGAAAAAACTAATCCCAGCGACAAGAGTGCCGTAAATATCTTCTTCTTCAAATTAACCCACCCGAACTTATGCTGCCAGCTTGAGTGGTTCCACCTCCTTCGTGTAAACTTTTTCAAGCCGAATTTTAATTAGTTCCGATTTTCTTGTGTTTTAAGACAAAAATTTACCCAATATAAATGCTTGTCTTGCTACACACTTATATTATAACATCAAAACAAAAAAAGCTACAAGATTTTTGTAACTTTTTTTTGAACTTTTATAGATTTATTGCGTATATATAGATTTCAGATTTAGAAACGCCCCTATCTTTGGCCACCATTTTCACCGCTTCTTTTTTGCTCATGCCCTTGTCCATGTAGCTTAAGATGTGTTCTTCTATAGTCATGTCCTCCCAAAGAGCCTTCTCTTCCCTTTCAATTTCTTCCTGACTCTTGCCTGAAAGTACCAGTACATATTCCCCTCTTGGAGAATTAGATTCATAATATTTTACCGCTTCACTTAAGCTTAACCTTAATATTTCCTCATGAAGCTTGGTAAGCTCTCTGCAAATAGAAATTTGTCTATCTCCAAAGCTTTTATGTAGAAAGCTTAAGGTCTCCTTCAACCTATGAGGCGCTTCATAGAAAATTAGGGTTTCCCTTCTATCCTTTAATTCTTGTACAAGTTTAGTCCTCTCCTTATTTTCTCTCGGTATAAAGCCCTTAAAGATAAAGGAGCTAGTATCTAAACCAGAATATATTAAAGCAGTGGTAAAGGCTGTTGCTCCAGGTAGCACTTCAAAGGGCAAGGCCTCCTCTATGCACCTTTTAACTATTACACTACCAGGATCTGAAATGCCAGGAGTACCAGCATCTGTTACTAGAGCAATGGTTTCACCACTTCTTAGTCTTTGAAGCAGCTCTTCCCCCTTAACCGTTTCATTATGCTGATGATAGCTTATTAATGGCTTTTTTATTTCAAAATGGTTTAATAGCTTTAGTGTTTGTCTTGTATCCTCCGCTGCAACCAAATCCGCAGCCTTTAACACCTCTAGCGCCCTCAAGGTTATATCCTTCAAGTTACCAATGGGAGTTGGAACAAGATATAATTTACCTGCTGTCACAAGCTCACCCTCTTCCGTATATTTCATTTATTTCATCGCTGTAGCCACCCTCATCCTTATAAACGTAAAGAGGTGGATACCATTTTAAGAAGGTTCCTCCATCCCGCTGTCCTTCTACTAGAACAATATTGGGTGCCTTTTTTGTATTAGGATGGACCATTCTAATAGCCTTAGGTTCTATTTTATATTTCCTCATAAGACAAAGAATATCCGCTATTCTCTCCGGTCTATGTACCATGTATAAGCGTCCATTATCCTTAAGCAGTATTCGACTGGCCTTGATTACATCTTCTAAGGTAGCCAGAATTTCATGTCTTGCTATGGCATCTTTATCTGCAGGATTTACTATTCCTGAGCCCTTTAGCTTGTAGGGAGGGTTTACTGTAACCACATCTACCCTTTCCATAGATTTAAGCAATCTTTCATCCTTTAAGTCCCCTGCTATAAAATGAAGTCGGTTCTCTAGCTGGTTGTATTTAACGCTCCTCAAGGCCATTTCTACCATGTCTTCTTGTATTTCTAGACCTGTAATCTTGGCTGCCTCAGTCTTACCTGCCAGTATTAGTGGTATTATTCCTGTTCCAGAGCATAAATCTACTACTGTCATACCCCTTTTTACCCTAGCAAAATTGGCTAGTAGTACCGCATCTACTCCAAATCTAAAGCCATCTTTTTTTTGAATTATATGTAGCCCTCTCAGCTGCAAATCATCTAAGGTTTCATCTTCATTAATCCACTTTTCCATAACATCACTCTTTCAATTTTCAGTAAAAAATAAAAAGTGATATGAAAATACATATCACCATAAAATATAATATACTATTTTAACTCTTATTTCAATTTATATTCCAATATTACATCACTGCCAGCCTTAACTTCATTGCCTATGTTAAAGGTAGTAAAGTTCACCATGTCATGATTAGTTATGAGCACCGGAGTTACTAAGGAGCAATTTCTTGAAGCAACATATTCTCTATCTACCTTTAATATGGGGTCACCAGCTTTTACTCTTTGACCTTCCTCTACTAATCTTGTGAATCCAGCACCTCCAAGAGATATAGTTTCAAGGCCAATATGAACTAGAATTTCAATATCATTGTCCAAAAGCATTCCAAAGGCATGATTAGTTTTGAATATTAAGCTAATCTCACCATCTGCAGGAGCTACAACAATATCATCAGTAGCATCAATGGCCACTCCTTCTCCTACCATTTTGTCAGCAAATATCTCATCTGGAACCTCAGATAAATCCATAACCTTTCCACTTACTGGCGCAATAAGCTTAAAACCCCTTTTTAAAAAGTCTAACATAAAATGATCCTCCCATTTTACATAAATAAACTAAATATAAGCACATTATAAGTCTGCTAACATATCTTGTCAATCCTTAGTCCCTATATATATAGCTTTCCTTGGGTTTTTCTGTAGGAGTTAAGCTTTCAACCATAAGTATAGGCCATTTTTCTGCTCCTTTTAGCTGCAATTTCCCTGTCACTTCTACCCACTGTCCATTAGATATAGAAGTTTCCTTCTTATACTGGCATCTGATACCAATAACCTCTGTGTCGGCAGCACAACAGGCCACCACCATTCTTGATAAAATAAAGTCTTCTTTTTTACCCTGTTCCTTTACTACAAAACCTTTAATTCTTATCGCTACTCCCTGATACTTCTCTTGATTATTATAAATTTCTTTAAAGGTGGTAAAAAAGTTGTCATTGCTTATGATTAGTTCCCCATTTTTCATAATTATTTCTCCATCGCCATGGCTGTGGTTATGCTCAGCACCCTTATGATGGTGATGGCCACCTTCACCCTCTTCTAGTACTAGGGCCTTATAAAAACCTAAATTAATTCCCCTATTAATTGCAGCGCTTTCCGTTAAACCAGTGGGCCTTATAAATAAGTATATAATTACCGGTATAAGAAATAGAATATAACCGTATCTTACCTTTTCCTGCTCTTCTTCGCTAAAGCTATCGAAAATATTGTATATTAGCATAATACCAATAGCTATAGCTCCGAAGATAGAGTACTTAAGCATATCTGGATGAATAAAATTTCTAATATCTCCGCTGTATATCATTTTAATAAAGGTATAAAATAGCAGTAATAACACAATGGACCATAGGGCTGTGTCAGTATTAAAGCTTTTTTTCATCTTATCACCTCCTATAGTCCTAAGCCCAGCGTAGGTAACAGCAGGGCTGCAATAAAACATACTGAAAAGATTACAAATATAAGCTTTATTATAAAGGTCAATTTAAAATTGGATACCAGCATAATAGTGTTTTTTATATCTATCATAGGACCAAATATTAAGAAGGCCATGACGGAGCTGCCAGTAAACTGATTGAAAAAGGTTCTAGCTATAAAAGCATCGGTTTCAGAGCAAATGGATAAAACAAAGGCTAGAAGCATCATCATTAAGATAGAAGACACTTGCCCACTACCTAAGCTTAGGATGATATGTCTTGGAATCACTGCTTGAAAAAGAGAAGACAGCAAGGCTCCTAATATAAAGAACCTTCCTATTTCATAGAACTCCTCGCTGACGTGGCCTATTATGACTTTTATGTATCCACCATGCTTATGACCCTGATGATGGTCATGTCCACAACTACAGTGATGATGATTATGCTGACATCTTTCTTTTAAGGGACTGGTACCAGCAAGTTCATTCATTAAATAGCCAATAATAATAGAACATACTATACCTAAAGCAAATCTTAAAGGTGCTATGTAGGAGTGACCTAGAAAGGCATAATATGTAGATAAAAATACTACTGGATTGACTATAGGCACTGCAGTCATAAAGGTTATGGCCATTCCTATAGGCATACCTTTTTTTACAAGCCTCCTAACGATAGGCACCATAGCACATTCGCAAAGGGGAAAGAAGATTCCCGCCAAGGCCATAGCTAGCAAGGATAAAAATTTATTTTTAAACTGAAGGCTGCTTATTCTATCTTCTGACACCTTCAGCTGAATTAGGGTCGACACAAGTGCCCCTAAAATAAGGAAAGGAAATCCTTCAAGTATTAAGCTCAAAAATATGGTAGCAAAGTTTTTTAACTGTTCCATTTTTCTCCCTCTAAATTTATTGCTCATAATAGTGTATGAGGATTATTTCCAGTTAAGTATTTCTTTACAGCAAAAAAACTTGCAAAATGCACATTTTGAGGTATACTTAAAATTAAGGTTATAAACGGAAAGGATGGTATTTTAACATGGAAAACATATTAGTAAAGGAGTTATTTCGAAATACCTCCCAGTATCTAGATAAAACCATAACTGTATCTGGATGGGTAAGAACTCTTAGAGCTTCTAATGCTTTTGGTTTTATTGAATTAAATGATGGAAGTTTCCTTAAGAATATTCAGATAGTTTTTGATCAGAATTTAGAGAACTTTAAAGATATAGCAAAGGTAAATGTTAGTACTTCTTTAAGGGTTACAGGAAAGCTAGTAGCTACTCCACAGGCTAAGCAGCCTTTTGAAATTCAGGCTTCAGAAGTGGTTGTGGAAGGTCTTTCTTCTCCTGATTATCCTCTTCAAAAGAAGAGACACAGCTTTGAATTCCTTAGAGAAATTGCTCATTTAAGACCTAGAAGCAACACCTTCTCAGCAGTTTTTAGAGTTCGTTCCTTAGCATCTTATGCTATACATAAGTTCTTCCAGGAAAGAGGTTTTATTTATACACACACACCAATAATTACTGGTAGTGACTGTGAAGGTGCTGGTGAAATGTTCAGAGTAACCACTTTGGATATTGACAATCCTCCTAAGAAGGAAGATGGCAGCATCGATTTCTCTGAGGACTTCTTTGGTAAGGAAACTAACCTAACTGTAAGTGGTCAATTGGCAGCAGAAGCTTATGCTTTAGCTTTTAGAAATGTATATACCTTTGGTCCTACCTTCAGGGCTGAAAACTCCAACACCACAAAACACGCAGCAGAATTCTGGATGATAGAACCTGAAATTGCTTTTGCAGACCTTGAGGATGATATGCAGTTAGCAGAAGATATGATTAAATATATCATTAATTATGTAATGGAAAACGCTCCAGAGGAAATGGAATTCTTTAACACCTTCATCGATAAGGGCTTATTAGATAGATTAAACAACGTAGTTTCCTCAGATTTTGCTAGAATTACTTATACTGAGGCTATTGAGTTATTGCAAAAATCCGGTGAGAATTTCACATATCCTGTAGACTGGGGTTGCGACCTTCAAACAGAACATGAAAGATATATTACAGAAAAAGTATTTAAGAAGCCTGTTTTCGTAACAGACTATCCAAAGGAAATCAAGGCCTTCTATATGAGATTAAACGACGACAACAAGACTGTAGCTGCTATGGACCTTCTTGTTCCAGGCGTAGGTGAAATAATCGGCGGAAGCCAAAGAGAAGAAAGATTAGATTTACTAGAAAAGAGAATCGAGGAGCTAGGATTAAAGAAAGAAGAGTACTGGTGGTACCTAGAGCTTAGAAAATATGGTGGCACCAAGCATGCTGGCTTTGGCTTGGGCTTTGAAAGAATAATTATGTACATCACTGGTATGGGCAACATAAGAGACGTTATACCTTTCCCAAGAACACCAAAGAATGCATTATTCTAAAAAATATAGCTATTGGAGCTTAGACTTCAATAGCTTTTTTGATTTTGTGCTTTTTTGCTTTTCATACATATATTGTCATAAACCAAGTTAGATATTGCCTTTTTTCGCCCTGTAGCTTTGTTTTAAAAATGTGTTGATGTAGACCACGGTAGACTGGCAGGTTCCTTTGAGTTGCCTGTAGCTTTGTTGTAAAAAAGTGTTGATGGTAACCTAGGGTAGGTTGTCCACCAACACTTAGCTTTAACATAGCTATTTATAGTAATTTTTAAATATCTACAAGTTATGCTTGTCCGTCAACACTTCTTTTAAACATAGCTATATGCATAATTTATACCCCTTAATTGCAAAAGATTATCTATAGCTTATTGCTGA
>DGDR01000040.1:0-5102 GCA_002385545.1 Clostridium sp. UBA3947 | reverse complement strand
TTGTGTTTTGGATACTAGTTGTGTTTTGTGTAGGCTTTGATTCTTCATTATTGTCATTATTATTAGTCTTTTTCTCTTCGTTTTTCTTTTGCTCCTCTTGCTTACCTTTTTCCTTTTCTTGCTCTTTAATTAATTCTTCTGGCTTGTCAGGTGGTATATCCAATATTACAAACAACTCTTCGAAAAGTTTTTTTGCCGCCGGTACTGCAGTAAGAGATGCATAGTAATTAGGCAGCTCTGGATCGTCTACCGTTACAATTAAGGTAACCTTAGGATTATCAACAGGAGCCATACCTGCAAAGGATGATACATATCGCTTTTGTAAATACCTTCCGTTTTCTACCTTATTAGCTGTTCCTGTCTTACCAGCAATACTGTAGCCTGGTATAATTGTAGCAGTAGAGGTTCCTTCTGTTACAACCTTTTCCATGTATTTTCTCTGCTCAGCAGCCTTTTCCTTAGGTAGTATTGTTCTCATACCAAGCTTATCAAATGTCTTATCAACTATTTTATTGCCATCTCTATAATAGTAAACCTCTTTCATAACATGAGGTCTTATCCATGTTCCACCATTGGCAATAGCATTAAATGCAGCTAAATATTGAACTTGATTTACAGCTACTCCATGTCCATAAGATGTTGTTGCTAATTCTACTGGTCCCATATTTTCTAAGTTTATTACTAATCCGTCTGCTTCTCCTGGTAAATCTACACCACTTTTTTGTCCAAATCCCATAAGCTGAATATAATTTACTAAGTTCTCTTTTCCAATTTTATCAGCTAACTGAATAAATCCAACATTACAGGAGTTTTTAATAATATCGGAAATATCCTGATGTCCATGTCCTTCACGCTTATCACAGTATAGAGTTTGACCGCCTACTACTATGCTACCACCACAGTAAAATTCTTTTCCTCCATCAAGAGAATCATGATATAAGCTAGCTGCTGCAGTTATAACCTTAAAAATAGAACCTGGTTCATAAACATTACTTACAGCTCTATTTTTCCACATCTCTTGAATTTCTTCCTTTGTTTCTGCTCCTTCATTTGGATTGTTTGGATCATAGCTCGGATAATTAACTAAAGCTAGAATCTCTCCAGTATTAGGATCCATTATTGTTATACTAACAGACTGTGCATTATGCTCTTCTAAAGTTTCCTTGGCAACTCTTTCTGCTAGTTCTTGAATCCTCTCATCTATGGTAAGCATCAAATTTTTTCCGTCTACAGGCTCTATAACTATGGATTCAGTGAAAGGTAAACTATTATTGGCAGCATCCGTTTCCACCACTTTTACTCCTGGTATACCTATAAGCACATCATTATAGCTTAGCTCTACCCCTGTTACTGGATCTCCATTCAGATTTATGTGTCCCAAAACATGAGATAGGAAGGAACCATTGGTATAGTATCTCTTTACATCATCAGATATTATAATACCTTCTAGCTTTAAATCCTTTACCGCATCAACAACCCTTTTTTCTACCTTTCTTTTCAAGGATACAAACTGCAAAGGATTGCCGTTGGCATCTGTACTATTCATAATTCTTTCCACTTCAGAAAGATCCATTTCTAAAGCACTAGCTAGATTACTTGTTACAGTAGCTTCTGATAGATTTTTCTTTTTAATATAATTTTTAAGGATTTTTAAGTCCGCATCTATTCGGAAAACCTTAAGACTTATAGCTAATTCAGAACCATTTCTATCTACTATAGTCCCCCTTTGAGGAGATATTTCAATGGTTTTAGTATGACTTTGCAAGGCCTTAAGCTTTAAGTCTACATTACCTTCAAAGCCCATTAAATATATTAATCTTCCTATTAATCCTGTAAATACTACCGAAAAACCTAGCGCTACTGTTAGCATCCTAGTTTTCTTAATCAACCTTTTCTTTTTTTTCAAGGTTACCCTCACCCCATTTTTATTTGTATAAGTCTTAATACTTGTCCACATTTTCCTTATAAGTAATTATACCATAATGCTAGTAAATTTCGATGGAAATTGTTTGGTCAAGTTGTACTATCATGCAAATTTATAAAAAAAATATTGATGAACAAGGCTATTCCTGATCATCAATATTTTCTACATTTTCTCTTAAGTTGTGGGGTAAACCGCACGCCCCTGGGGCGTTTTCGACACAGACCGCGCGCCCCTGGGGCATTCTAATACTCCAAGGTCACAATATCTCCACAAGCCATACTCTTCTTTACATCTACTATTCTTTGGTTTGCAGAGCCCCTAAATCTTAGGCCTTCTACCTTTTTTTCTATTTGAAATTTACCATCCACCAAAACGTTGATATTATCTAAAAGCTCCTTCCAGCCTTTGCGCTTATTAGCATTTTCCATTATGTATTCAAAGGTATATCCGGTATAGCACCAAATATTTAGGCCTTTACTTCTTAATTTTGATGCTATGTAAGCAAATTTATCTGCCTGCTCCAGTGGATCTCCACCACTAAAGGTTACACCCTTTAGCATAGGATTTTGCAAAATATCCTTTACTAAATCATCCGCAGCAAATTCCTTACCGCCGTCAAGGCAATGAGTCTCTGGATTAAAACAGCCTTTGCAATTATGTTTACAGCCCTGCGAAAAAAGTACTCTTCTTACTCCTGGTCCATTTACTAAACTTTCATAGGCTATTCCAGAAAGCCTAACATACACCTTTTCTTCCATAACATTCTCCTTCTTAATTATCTAATATGTTTTTTAGGCTAAAGCTTTTGCTGACATTTAATATCAATTATTAACATATCAATCACTAGATTACTATAGTATCAAGGGCTATAGCACTAAGCACTATAGCACATAGTTATGTTTCTTAGTTACATGGGATATTCTATCAGCTTTTTCCGCAGCTTTACCTGCTCCGAACCTTTCATCAAGACTCAAGTAACCAGTTACTCTAGATACACCCTGTAAGTTTCGACTACCGCATTTTGGACACTTGCTCTGGTCTACATGGAGATGAGTTCCACATTCCTTGCAGTATCTTATGTGGAAGTTGATGCCTAAGTAGCTGATATTAGTGTACTTATAGGCATAGTTCAAGATATCCATAATAACTTCTTCTGTAGGAGTATCATCCAATTCTATATAGGAAATGTGACCGCCATTACATAGCTTATGGTATGGTGCTTCTATGTCGATCTTATCCTTTATAGATATAGGGAAGCCTACTGGTACATGATAGCTGTTGGTATAGTAATCCTTATCGGTAACTCCTTCAATCACGCCAAAGACCTTTTTATCCTGCATAATAAACCTTCCGCTTAAGCCTTCTGCTGGCGTTGCATAGGTGCTCCAGTTTAGTTTGTCTTCCTTGGTCATCTCATTGGTAAAGTTTCTTATATGACGAACTATCCTTAGACCTAGCTCTCTTGCCGCCTCGTCCTGTCCATGATGCTTACCTAGCAAAGCAGTTAAGGTTTCTGCCAAACCTATGAAGCCTATGCCCCAGGTTCCTTGTCTTAAAATTGGTTCTATAGAATCTTCTGGCTGAAGATTCTCTGAGCCCTTTAACAGACCTTGGCCAGCAACAAAAGGCAAATCCTTAACTCTTAGCTTCTTTAATACGCTGTATCTATGTAATAAAGCTTCTCTAGTTAAGGCTAATCTATTATCTAGCAGCTCAAAAAATCTATCTATATCTCCCTTAGCCAATATTCCTAATCTAGGTAGATTAATAGTAGCTGGAGCTATATTACCTCTACCCTTTGTTCCTGGTTCTCCATTAACGTTTGACATTATATAGGTTCTGCAGCCCATAGTTGCAGGTATAATTCCTCTATCAAAGTATTCCTTATTAAAGTCTGAATCCATATTCATAAAGGTAGGATTCATTCTCTTAGCTGCTACTCTGCAGGCAAGCTTAAATAAGTAGTAATATGGATCCTCTGGTTCTCTATTTACTCCAGTTTTTACTCTAAATATTATATTAGGGAATATAGGTTGTTCCCCTTTTCCTAGTCCTTTTTCATATTCTAATAGGAATACTTCGCATACTAATGCTGCATCCTCAGACTGGGGTATTCCAATATTTATAGAGCTAAATGGTACTTGGGAGCCTGCTCTTGAGTGCATAGTGTTTAGGTTATAAACAATTCCTTGCATAGCCTGGGAAATAGTCTTCTTTAGTTTTTGATCTATCACTGCTTCAATTTGCTCTTGACTAAGTCCTAGTTCTTCGAGTTCTTTTCTTATTTCTACTCTGGTGGGGCCAACAAAGGCAGCTAAATCATTATCAAAATCCGGATGCGACTGTCCACCAAACATATCGTTTTGGGTTGATTGTAGCAATATACAGGACAATTCAGCGGCAGATTCTATTCTTTTTGGCTTGTTTATAGTACCGTAGCCTGTATTAAAGCCTCTTTCTAAAACCTCTCTTGTAGGAATATGTAAGCAATTTATTGTTAGATTATATGAATCTAAATCATGATAATATATGTCTCCATTTTCATGAGCCTTTGCTAGATGCTTGGGCATAGTTGCAAGATTGTGCCACTTATTAGACTCACTGGCAATTCTCAAAAGTTTAGAACTAAAATTATTTCCAACATTGGCATTATCTCTGTCTGTTTCAATTCCAATTTGTCCAATAGCTTTCATTAAGTCAGATTTAATTTCTCTTATCTTTGTTCTTTCTCTTCTATAATTGGAGTAGGAATTGCCTATTTCATAGTAACCGTTTTCAAGCAAAGTTTTCTCAACCAAATTTTGGATATCTTCCACTGTTATATAATCAAATCCTAAGGCTTCTATTTTTTTTATAACCTTTTGGGTTAATTCTACAGCTTCACTTTCTTTTAAGTTAAAGGTAATTTCTTGCGCTGCACCTTTAATCGCTTCTGTGATTTTGACGGAATTGAAAGCGGCCTTTCTACCGTCCCTCTTCACAACATGTAGCATATTTACGACCCCCATTACACAATATATTGTACTATGCTATTATACTCCTAATAAAATATATAATCAATCTATAAATATTCCACCATAATTTATAATTACATATTACTACAATTTACCTTGAATTTTTTACGTTTCTTTTTCATTTTCTCTTGTTGACATATATTAATTTATTTATTATATGGCAT
>DGDR01000241.1 GCA_002385545.1 Clostridium sp. UBA3947 | reverse complement strand
CTATTTTGGACTTTACTAATTGAGGGCAACTCCGGCTAATGCTGTAAAAAACTCTGAGAACATCATTAATACAAGAATAGCATAGTAGATAATTGCTATTATCTTCTTCCATTTTGTATTGCTTCTGAATCCAGGAATAAAACTAAGTATATTATTCATTTTGAGCTCTTCCTATCTGTTATTGTTTTTCTATCGAAATCCTGCCAACATTAACTCTGATACATCATATGAAACTGCCTATGTTACTATATCAGAGTTTACATACGAATGTCAGAACTATAATTATGTTAATTAAAGCAATATATTCCAGGAGCGAGTCTGCTCACAGCAAAAAAACAGATCCGCTGATAACATTTTCTTTTGATAATCAGCGGATCTGCTTCAAATCGTCCAATCATCCAAGATATAGGCAGTAACATTATCTATTTTCATCATTATAAATTCCTTTGCAACGCTCCATTTTTCTCTGATACCCTGCTAACGTCAATGCTGTTAACCCGAGCGAAATACTCTAAAAATGAGGCTGCCAATTTCTCATCTTTAGTTCCTTGTTTCAGTATAATAATGTCTTGCAGAATCTGAACTGCTTGTTCGTCATCAAGATATCTGTGCAAGCCTGATCGCCAGGCTATAGCTTCGGACTGGCTGTTATTGGCATGATAGTTCCAAAACAACATCCTATGGGCTTCCTGCGGAGATAGCTTAATTTTATATTTTGATCTTGTAGTTACAAAACCTTCCTCCCTATTGTCACCCTCAAATGCTTCATCAACAAGAAAGACTCCAAATATATACCTATCTTTCTCATGGGAATATGGATCGCGCGTAGTTAATACACATAGACTGTTAACTTGCACTTGATTCAGCCTCATAGGCCGTCCTTTTCTCTCACCTGTTTCCACAATCCCTGCCAGAGCCCTCCAATCCCTAAGCATCTGGCTTTCATAACATATTAAGTCACCACTTTCAAAGTATTCTTCTAACTTCCGGCGGGTAATCTTACCTTTTAGGTATTTAGAACAATAGCAGCGCTCCGAACTGCACCAGATACGTTTTCCTACCTCAATATTATATCTGATCATTTTATTACTGCATACACCATTAAACCCAACCTGCTCAGATGAATGTCCTCCATCACAATAGTTGCATTTAAATGCAATATTAGCACGGGTATAGACCTTTTTAAATACTTTATTCTGATTTATATTGATAGTTCCTGGTTCTCTTTGTATATACTTAATCTGAGGCTCTTTTTCTTCCTTTACAGAGACTTTTATGATCTCCAAATCCCTTTTTATCTTTTCAGCAAATAAACTATCTATAGGCGTTAAGTATCCATCAAAAGCATCAGGATAAATGAATTTTTTATCACCTTGCTGAAATCTAACTGTTATAGATCGATTTTCATATGAGATGATAATGCCTTCCCCATACTTTTTATGTATTACCTTTTCATTTATTATACCCATAACCCTAACCTCCAGGTTCTATAGAGATTCTTGCACTTAGTATTGTTTAAAAGTAATACTTCAATAATTTAGCATTTCTTTAAAACTTTCTAAATTCCTGCATTTACTCTAAGTAATTCAGTAAACTGTTCTATATAAGGTATTTTAAAAACTACTACAGACATATCATTGCTGCATAATACGATTACATAACATACAGTTTGGCAGGAGCGTTAATTAGGGTATAAATTAGTAGAAAGTTTAAATAATAAAAAATCTGTCACGGATATAAATGGAATATAAGGATTTTTTAGGCAAGTTATCTAATCCAGCAAGAAGAGCACTTGAAAACGAGGGAATTGATAATTTTGATAAGTTAGCATCATTGAGTAAGAAAGAGCTTCTATCATTACATGGAATCGGGCCCAAATCACTGCCGATAATTATTGAATGTCTAAGTAAGGTAGGAATGAAGTTGAGAGAATGACGAACTGGAATTTACTAATAAAAGTCAAAAATAAAGAATACCAAGGCCTATAATAGCCTTGGTATTAATAGCGCTGGTGATGCCCGCAACTTCCGGTGCAATATCTTAACATTCAACTTTTTAGTAGAATCTAAATAGCAGCCTTTACAATATTGAATCTATTCCTAATCATTCTAATATCCGAATTAAGAAGGATATTCTTTTCTATTAGCGCAGTTGCAACCGCTTCAACAAATTCATGATTATGTGCTATTATTTCTTTTGCTTTCAGCATATATCGTTCTAACTCAGCTTGAATAATGCATTCTTGTTTTGCACGCAGCATATCTGATGGATTTTCGTAATCATCAAACACATTAAGTGCACTTATTCCACAAATACCATTTGTAACTACACCTATAGTGATTTCTTCTATTCCCCGCATAACATCCTTTGACGCAAATTCATCTACTTTACCATACTTTAGTTCGGTGGAAGCTTTGCCTGCTAATAGCATTAATATATTATGCATGGGTACCAACCAATCCGAACACCTGATTACAAATCCACTTTGCTCTGCTTTATCCCGAGCATGAAGTGAAGCAAGACCGACGCCATCAGGATCTAGTACTTCAGAAACAACAACATGTCCCGCTTCATGATATGCTATCTTTTCAAGACGCAAAGCATCAGCAGTTAATACTGAGTTAGATACACCATACTCAATACGTAAAACAGAGCGAACTAAATGCTCCATAGTTATTTTTTCTTTTCTCTCATAGCCAGCATATATTGCCGCTTCATTTATTATTGTTTCCAACTCGGCACATGATCTGCCTATTAACATTTTTGCGACATCATCAAAATTTACATCACTAATGATAGATTTAGATTCTAAATAGTGTCTTATAATTCTTACTGCATCATTGCCACGAGGAGGATAAACACGAATCTTTCGATCAAATCGTCCAGCACGTAAGAGAGAACTTGGAATGTCATGGGTTGAGTTGGCTGTAGCTATCACATATACATCTGAAGAACTAACTTCATCTATACAAGCTTGTATGGCCACATACTCTTCTTTACTCTTATCCTCAACAACAAATTTATCCATATCATCAAGTAAAATAATTGAAGGGGCATTTTGTGCAGCTTTGCTGAATACACTTTTAATTTCGTTAATAAAGGCACCATCATGTTTGCTCCTTCTAATAATATAAAAATTTCTACCGCTTTCCTTAATAAATGACATAGCCATCAGGGATTTCCCTACACCAGGCGCTCCATTTATATTGGCGCATCTGAAGGGA
>DGDR01000169.1 GCA_002385545.1 Clostridium sp. UBA3947 | reverse complement strand
TGCTAAATCTAAAGATTATGATGTGGTGATAAAAGATACTGCTGGTAGATTGCATAATAAGAAGAATCTAATGGATGAGCTATCAAAGATTAATAGGGTAATACAAAGAGAGTATGGAGAAGCAAATAAGAACACCTTATTAGTATTAGATGCAACCACAGGCCAAAACGCAATAATTCAAGCAAAGCAGTTTAAAGAGGTTGCCGATTTAGATGGTATTATACTCACTAAATTAGATGGTACTGCAAAGGGTGGAGTAGTTATAGCTATTCAGAAGGAGCTAAACATACCAGTATACTTTATTGGTGTAGGTGAAGGTATCGAGGATCTACAGGAGTTTGACGAAAAAATGTTTGTAGAAGCATTATTTTAATAGGTGTTAAGTAAAAACACTTGACAGCCATAATAGTGTCTGATAATATATAAAATGTTGTGGTGATTATATGGAAGATCATATCGAAATGTCAATGTTGATGGATTTTTATGGAGTACTTCTAACGGATAAGCAACAGAAAATTATGAATTTGTACTATAATGAAAATCTATCCTTGGCAGAAATTTCTGAATTGACTAATACTAGCAGGCAGGCTGTTCATGATATTATTAAAAGATGTCATAAGCTTTTGATCGAATATGAAATTAAGCTTAAGTTGAAGGAAAAAGTGTTAAAAAAATTAGAGAAAAAGAAAGCTGCTTTAAAATATTTAGAAGATATAAGAAATGATTCAACAGAACCTGTTATAAAGGAAAAGATAGATAAATTAGAAGAAATTTTTAAGGATTTATAGGAGGGTAACCATGGCTTTTGAAGGATTAGCATCCAGACTACAAGAAACTATAAGAAAGCTTAAGGGTAAGGGTAAATTAAATGAAAAAGATATAAAAGAAGCCATGAGAGAAGTTAAATTAGCATTATTAGAAGCAGATGTTAACTTTAAGGTGGTCAAAAGCTTTATTAATAGTGTTAGTGAAAAATGTCTAGGTAATGAGGTTATGGAAAGCTTAACTCCCGGACAACAGGTCATTAAAATAGTCAATGATGAATTAACAGAGTTAATGGGAGGAAGCAATAGTAAATTAAATTATTTGGATAATGGCATAACAGTAGTAATGCTCGTAGGTCTTCAGGGTGCAGGAAAAACAACTATGGCTGGTAAATTGGCGCTGCAAATGAGAAAGAACAATAAGAAGCCTTTACTAGTCGCCTGTGATATATATAGACCAGCAGCTATTAAGCAACTACAGGTAGTAGGAAAGCAAATTGATATTCCTGTCTTTTCTATGGGAGATAAGGTTTCACCTGTAGATATAGCAAAGGCTGGAATAGAACATGCTCAGAGCAATGGAAATAACGTAGTGATTATAGATACTGCAGGTAGACTTCACATTGATGATTCCTTAATGGCTGAATTAGAAAATGTGAAAGCAGCTGTTAATCCTCAGGAAATTTTATTAGTAGTGGACTCAATGGCAGGTCAAGACGCTGTAAATGTGGCTGAGGTATTTAATAGTCGATTAGATATTACAGGAGTAATACTAACTAAACTAGATGGAGATACCAGAGGTGGTGCTGCTCTATCTATTAGGCAAGTAACCCAAAAGCCAATTAAGTTTGTTGGCGTCGGTGAAAAGATGAGCGATTTAGAGGTGTTCTATCCTGATAGAATGGCTTCACGTATTCTAGGCATGGGTGATGTGCTTTCTTTAATTGAGAAGGTGCAAGCTGACATTGATGAGAAGGCAGCAAAGGAACTCAGTGATAGAATGATGAGTCAAGAGTTCAACTTTGACGATTTTCTAGAAGGAATGAGTCAAATGAAGAAACTTGGCCCTATAAGCAAAATTCTTGAAATGATGCCAGGAGTTAATTCAAAGGAATTACAAGGTGTAGATTTTGATAAAGGTGAAAAGGAACTTGTAAAAGTAGAAGCAATGATTCGTTCTATGACTAAAAAGGAAAGAATGCAGCCTTCATTAATCAAAAATTCTACATCTCGTAAGAAAAGAATTGCTAATGGCTCTGGAACAACTTTACAGGATGTGAATAAACTTTTGAAGATGTTTGATAATATGAAAAAGATGACTAAGCAAATGAAAGGGTTACAAAAAAATATGAAAAAAGGTATATTTGGAAAGTTCCCTTTTATGAAATAAATATTGTTACTATTTAAAGGAGGTGAAAATAATGGCAGTAAAGATCAGATTAAGAAGAATGGGTGCGCACAAAGCTCCATTTTATAGAATAGTTGTTGCTGATTCAAGAGCTCCAAGAGATGGTAGATTTATTGAAGAAATAGGTTACTATAATCCAATTGCTGAGCCAGCTATAATCAAAATTGATGAAGAAAAGGCTACAAAATGGATTAAGAATGGCGCTCAACCATCAGATGTTGTAAAGAGGCTATTTAACAAAACTGGAATTACTGATAAGCTTTCAAAGTAGTTATTAGGAGGTGAATTCTGCCCAAGATTATAATTGGTGCAGACCAGTTTATGAAAGAGTTAATTGAGATAATAGCTAAATCTTTGGTTGATAATCCTGATAAGGTTCAAGTAAATGAAATAGCAGGAGAACAATCAATAATCCTAGAACTAAAAGTTGCCCCTGAAGATATGGGCAAGGTTATAGGAAAGCAAGGCAGAATAGCGAAAGCTATTAGAACTGTTGTTAAGGCAGCAGCTGTAAAAGAAAACAAAAGGGTTTCAGTAGAAATTATTTAGTTTTTAGAGTTAGGATTTCCCTAGCTCTTTTTACATAATTGCAAATACTTTTTATTTAAAGCGGGTGAAAAAATGAAGGATAAGATAACCGTTGGCCAAATCATTAATACCCATGGAATAAAAGGAGAGTTAAAAGTATATCCTCTTACTGATGATATAAAAAGGTTTAAAAAATTAAAATATGTACTACTTGATGGGGAAGAAAAAAAAGTTCTTTGGTGTAAGCTTCAGAATGATAAGGCTATTTTAAAGCTTGAGGGTATAGATACAATGGATGCTGCAGAAAAATTAAAGACTAAATATCTGCAGGTTAAACGTGAGGATGCGGTTAAGCTGCCAGAGGGTAGATATTTTGTTGTTGATATAATTGGTTGTAAAGTCATAGATACTAAAGGAGAAGAAGTAGGAGAAGTAAAAGAAGTTATTTTTACAGGTAGTAATGATGTTTATTGGGTAAAGGGTAAGAAGGATATTATGGTACCTGTTATAGACTCAGTAGTAAAAGAGATAGATGTAGAAAATTCTAAAATAATTATTGAACCTGTAGAGGTATGGAATTATGAAGATTAGTATTTTAACTCTATTTCCTGAAATGTTCGATGTCTTTAATCATAGTATTATGGG
The DNA here is from genome assembly GCA_002385545.1 of Clostridium sp. UBA3947. Lineage (GTDB taxonomy): Bacteria > Bacillota > Clostridia > Clostridiales > Clostridiaceae > Clostridium_AU. The sequence goes on along the minus strand of DGDR01000169.1, from coordinate 101 downwards.
GAGAGCTAAGGAAAAAGGAATTATTGATATTAGTATTTTTAACATAAGAGATTATACAAAGGACAAACATCGGAAGGTAGATGACTATCCCTATGGTGGCG
>DGDR01000059.1 GCA_002385545.1 Clostridium sp. UBA3947 | reverse complement strand
ATAAGAGACAGGTATAATTCTGTCCTAATAGCTCCTTTTAATAACTTTGGTATTTTAAAGATATTTCCAACTACCAAGCCAATCACAAGAGCCCAAACAACCTCATTGAAACCATAATACCTCCAAGGTTCATAATTCCCTATGAGGGTTGCAGCCACTGCTAGAAAATATATAAATATAAATCCTATAGCAAATCGCTTAAGCTCTTCCTTTTTTATAATAAAAACAGCCAAGGAAAATATAATCAAACTAACCAAACCTGTTAATAAGATGCCAGGAATATTCTCTAGGGTAATTGAAGCTAATAGTGTCTTACCTTTCTCTCCCCACTTTTCTGGCAGTATAGGCTTACCAATTATTCCAATAATAATACCTGCAATTGTTATTAGTCCCAACCACACTGTCCACCAATCTTCTAATTTCCATAAAACTGATAACCTACTCTTTCTTTGCTGAGGCTGAGCCTCCTTTAATTTTGCTACTTCCATGATAAATCCCCCCATTTACTTATTTTTAATTGTAGCATTCCTATAGGTTTGCTAGGATATATATTAAAAACAGACTGGTCGCAAAAGGTTTTATGTGCACCTAAAACAAAAACTTATCTCCTGCTTGAAAAAGGAGTAAAGTTTACTTTTGCGGTTCCATTCTGTTAGGAAGCATTATTTCTATATTTATATTTTATGATTAGTAGATTATAAAATATTACCTAGTTTTCCAGTATGTTTGATAATAATTATAATTAGTATTTTTCTACCTGTCAATACATTTTTTCTTATTTTGCAAATAAATATATACTTTATATATTTCCTCCCTAAATATACTCTTTTTCAGAAATAGCTTCTAATTCCTTTAACCAAATAGAAGCACAGGCGTCTGTAGGCATTCTTAGGTCACCCCTTGGAGATACTGCTACCGTTCCTACCTTTGGTCCATCAGGTAAACAGCTTCTCTTGAAATGCTGAGTAAAGAATCGCTTATAAAAGATCTTTTCCCATTTTAAAATAAAGGTAGCATCGTACTTATCTTTAAAGGCATGTCTGGCAAGGCGGAATATTTTTAAAGGGCTGCTACCTCTTCGAAGCATATGATATAAAAAGAAATCATGAAGCTCATAGGGGCCTACCAAGTCCTCGGTTTTTTGTGATATTTCACCTTTTTCCGGTGGTAATAGCTCAGGAGATACTGGTGTAGCCAAAATATCGTGTAAGGTCTCAGCAAGGGTCTTATCCCCACAGGTATCGGCATAATATTTTACTAGATGTCTAACTAGTGTCTTCGGTATTGATGCATTCACTGCATACATAGACATATGATCCCCGTTATAAGTGGCCCATCCAAGGGCTAACTCTGATAGGTCACCGGTTCCAATGACAATACCTCCTGTCTTATTAGCCAAATCCATAAGTATCTGAGTTCGTTCACGAGCCTGGCAATTTTCATAGGTAACATCATGTATACTAGGGTCGTGGCCTATATCAGAAAAATGTGAGTTAACTGCATTGACAATACTAATTTCCCTGAAATCTGCACCTAGACAACGAATCAGTTTTACCCCATTGTCATAGGTTCGGTCAGTGGTTCCAAAGCCAGGCATAGTCACAGCCACTATACCCTTTCGATCCAAGCCCAGTAAATCAAAGGCTCTTACTGTAACCAGCAGAGCAAGGGTAGAATCTAATCCCCCAGAAATACCAATGACCGCTTTACCACATCCAATATGCTCCAGCCTTTTCTTGAGTCCCATGGCTTGAATCATCAGTATTTCATTACATCTCCTATTTCTATAGTCTGCTCGAGAAGGTACAAAGGGCATGGGGTCAATATAACGGCTAAGCTTAGTCTCTGTTTCCTGCAAATGAAAGCTAATCCAGGCATATTCATCCTCTATATTATTGTCAAAAGTAGTCATCCGCCTTCTATCTGCCTCTATATGCTGCAAATCTAATTCTGAACAAGTAATTCCTGTGGTAAAAAGCTCTGACTCCCTGAGGATTTTTCCGTTTTCTGCAATTATATTATGACCAGAATACACCACATCCTGTGTAGATTCTCCGTTGCCTGCAGAAGCATAAATATACCCACAAATTAGTCGGGCAGATTGCCCTGACACAAGCTCCCTCCGATATAAGCTTTTCCCGGTAATTTCATCGGAAGCAGATAGATTTACAATTACGGTGGCACCAGCTAGTGCATGACTAATGCTTGGCGGATTAGGTACCCATAAATCCTCACATAGCTCTACTGCTATCTTAAGTGACGGCATTTCCTGACACTTAAAGATAAGCTTGCTACTCACTGATACCTTCTGATTCCCTATTTCAACGGAAGTGTTTAGATGCTTTCCTGAGGCAAAATGTCGTCCTTCATAAAATTCATTATAGTTGGGTAAATATATCTTTGGCACTATGCCTAAGATTTTCCCTTGGCTAATTGCAGCAGACACATTATATAATTTTGAATTGATACTTAAGGGCAATCCAACAAAATAGATACCTTCTAAACCTTTGCTATAGGCTGCAATATTAAGGAGTCCATTTTTTGCTGACTCCAGAAGTCTGTCCTGCCAAAATAAGTCCTGACAGGTATAGCCCGTAATGCATAGTTCAGGGAATACTGAAATCTTAGCCCCCTCTTGTTCTGCCTTTTTCATGTAAGAGCAGATGATTTCACTATTATAATCCACATCAGCCACCTTGATTTCTGGTGTGATAGCAGCTACTTTTATAAATCCATCTCTCACTCTATCATCTCCTAATTTAAAATAAAAAAAAGCAGACAAAAACCTTTAACAGGCGTCTTTGTCTGCTCTTCTTGAATTTTATCATAATTCAAGGTGTTAAGCAAGATAATCATAGGTGCTTTGCATTTATATAAAGCACCATGGTCCCGGAACATCCATCAAGCCGTAAGACCACAAGAAGGCCTTATCTCTTTCTGATAACTCTTCAAATCCCATCCAGCACACATTTCTAATCTCTTGAGCCTGTCCTTCTGGAATTTCAGGATCATATCCTATATGTATTTCTTGCTCATCAGGAATCTCCACTAGAAATACATACTCTGTACTTCCATCCTCACTATGAATAATGTTTAGAGGTCTAAGAATTTTTCCATGAACACCACATTCCTCAAATAGCTCTCTAATTGCAGCTTCCTCTGGTGACTCATTGGCCTCAATCCCTCCACCTGGAATCTCGTTTGTATATCGTCCAAATCGATAAGTTTGAACTATTAATATCTTTTCCTCCCTAACTACTAGGGCTAAACTTCTATTGCGCATATGTACCCTCCTAATTTTATTAAAGATTTATTCCAAGCTCTTCCGAAGTAGTTTACCATAATTTTATGATGTAACCATTATATCACAATATTATATAACATTTCATTAATATATTGTCTGGTAGTTAAAATGTTAAGGTAAGGATATATGCTTTTTCCCCTATATTGCTTTGTTTTAAAAAAGTGTTGATGGATTATTCTAAATATTAGGACAAGCAGCAGGCAACTTTACTAGCATAACAGCAAAGCCTTTGTCACGTTGATCGGCTCTAACCAATTCTACCGCTAAGTTTAGGGCAAATATAGAAAGTCAATTTTATCAGTTACTTTGATTTGATACAAACTGTTTTTGCATCATTTATCACTAGTAATTCTAGTCATGACCACCCGTAAAACGG
>DGDR01000023.1 GCA_002385545.1 Clostridium sp. UBA3947 | reverse complement strand
TCGGCTTTATTTGCCGAATTCAAGTTCATTAAATTATTTGCTACACTATTAATGGGAATACAATTAAAAGGAGTAATATTAAAATGGACTATGTAAAATATATAAGGGATAGAGTTGGTAATGATCCAATTAACTTAACAGGAGTCAATGTTCTAATAATTAATGAGAAAAATGAAGTATTGCTTCAGAGGAGAGAAACTTTTCCTTTTACATGGGGACTTATTGGAGGCATCACCGAGCTAGGTGAATCTTTAGAGGAAACAGCTCTAAGGGAGGCAAAAGAAGAAAGTAATTTGGATATTGATAACTTAATACTTTTAGGAACAACTTCCGGCAAAGACTGTTATATGGAATTCCCAAATGGAGACAAGGCCTATTTTATTACAGTGGTATACTTTACTAAGAACTATCGAGGGGAGCTTAAAATAGATAATGAGGAGACTAAGGAACTAAGATTTTTTAGCTTCGATAGTTTGCCAGAAAATATTCCCAAGAGTCATAGAAGAATGCTGGAGATGTACTATGAGAGATAATTAAGTTTTAGCTGTTTACTGTGACTAGTAGACAGCTTTTTTATAAGTTTCAACTTTTGAGCCTATCATAAGTCTGGAGGATTAATCCACAATATGATATAATTAGATGTAATAAGACAATATTTGATAAATTTAGAATTTGATAAGTTTAACAGCATATAAACTAGGGGGATGAGTTATGCAGCTTAATGTTGAACAGAGGAAGTTAGTCCAAAGTAAGCCGGCGGGACATTCTTTAATTAAAGGTGTTGCAGGTTCTGGAAAGACTACAGTGGCAGTTCATAGGCTACCTTTTTTGTTGGAAAATTACTGTTTAGATAAAGATGATAGAGTACTTATGGTAACTTATAATAAAAGCTTACTTAATTATATTAAATATGTTTATGATAAGGTGCAAGAAGAACAAGAGTTTGAAAGAATATCCTTATTTGAAATAGATAATTCTAAGCTTGACATTAAAAATATTGATGCGCTTATGTTTTCCTATTTTCGTCAATATTGCTTAGAGAATAATTTAAATTTAACTATAGAAGGAAGCAGAGCTCACCTTAATAATATAATGTTGAAAGCCATAGCGGAAGTTAGAAAAAAATTTGAAGATGTCAAATTGTTAGAATCAAGCAATTTGAACTTTATCATGGAGGAGATTGGTTGGATTAAAGCTTGTAAATACCTTCATGAGGAAGAGTATCAAAATGTAGACAGGCTTGGTAGGATGGCTAATCAGACTGGGGATGGTCCACAGAAGCTATTGAAAAATTCTAGGACTAGAAGTGCCATTTTTAAGGTGATGGAAGCATATAATCATCATTTAAGAGAAGAGAATAAGGTGGATTTTTATGATATGGCGTTAATTGCCTTGGAGCAAGCGAAAAGAAAACCGATAAAAAAATATACTCATATAATTTCTGATGAAAGTCAGGATTTAACAAGGGTACAGCTAGAGTTTATTTATTCTCTTTGCAATAATAAAGAGTATTCATCAGTGTTGTTTGTAGCAGATACAGCTCAAAGTATTTACCCTCAATCATGGCTTGTAAAAGGAAGAAGTTTTTCCAGTGTTGGATTTGATATCAAGGGAAGAAGTACAGCATTGGCAAAAAACTATAGAACTACCACTCAAATTGCTGAAGCTGCATATAGTTTGTTAGAAAAGGATTCAAATATAACAGAGGATGAAAACTTTGTAAAGCCCTTTTTAATAGATAAGCAAGGCTCATATCCAATCTTTAGAATTTTTGATAATAAAGAAAAAGAGGCTAATTATGTAATTTCTTTAATTGGCGAGTTGTCTAAAAGCTATAATTACGGAGATATAGCCATAATAGCAAGAAAAAATGAGCAAATTAGAGAATTTGGCCAGTTCCTTGAGAATGCAAAAGTTCCCTATAAGATTATGACTGCACAGGATGGCTATGAGTTTGGGGACGATAAAGTGAAAATTCTCACTATGCATTCCATCAAAGGGTTAGAATTTAAGGTTGTTATAATAGTAGGACTTAATTCTAAGGCTATTCCTTTAACAAGTTCCTCTGTTGATGATCAGGAATATTTCGAATCCAGAGAAAGAAAACTATTATATGTAGGAATGACTAGAGCTACAGAAAAATTATATATGACTTGTGATGGTACGCCTTCGAAATTTATAGCTGATATAAATCCAAAGCTGTTAAAATATAGTGAGAATGCTTTAATAAGAAATTTCTATTCCATAAAAATTGATCAATATGTTTTTGCGGAGAAGATAAAGGATCCATACGGTGCAGAAGAAAAAGTAAGGCAATGGGTAATTAATGAACTGAAGGAACAATACAAATATCCCCAAAATCTCATTGATATTGAATATCAAGTAAATAATTTTTCTAAAATAGGTTTTGTTGATATAGCGGTTTCCATATATCAAAAGAATAATAAAGTTCCATATATTTTTATTGAAATAAAAAGACAGGGAGCTGGTATTGAGAATTGTCTTGAACAGTTAAAGAGCTATATAAGCAACTCACCAACTTGTCAATATGGAATTGCTACTGATGGTATAGATTTAATTATGATAGATAGAAGTATGGAAGTTATTAATGACATCCCTCAATTTAATCCATCAATGCTTCCTACATCTATAGAAGAATATACTTATATAGATTTAAAATCAAATATAAAACATAATTTTATGCGAGATTACAGCAATAAGAAGGAAATAATTTTCGAAAATGATAAAGTGGTGTCCCCTTCAGAATTGAGGAAATTAAATGTATTCAATAGTATAGCTGCTGGTAATCCTATATTACTGAACAGTACCGTTGATTGCGAGTTTTATTTTCCTAATCAATGGCTTTCTCCAAATAATGATTATTATATGGTTAAGGTAAAAGGTGACAGCATGATAAATGCGAATATAAATGATGGTGATATGGTTGTTATTAAGCATCAAAATACAGCAAACAATTATGATATAGTAGCAGTAGACTTAGATGGAAATACCACATTAAAGCGTTTAGTCCGAATGGGTAGTACAATTCTTTTAATGCCTGAAAATCCAGCTTATGAGCCTATTCCAATTAATGAAGGACAAATAAGGATTTTAGGTGTGGCTGTAGGAGTTGTTAAAGGTTAAGATGTGTTTATATATCCAAACATAAGGATTTATTATAAAAACAGATACCAATAATCAAAGGGGATGATAATTCTTTAATATATTAAGAACTTATCCCTTTTTTTATTATTTCTGTATAGGTAAGATAATAAAAAGTATTATCGATATTTTTGCTAATATCGACATAATCGGTCACTAGAGTAGATAGTTAAAGACCAGTAATCAGTATTTTTATCCCCATAAAATTCGGAAATTATATTATCAAGTCAAATTTGGAAGAAAAAATTTCCAAATTAACTTTGAAAAAATGACAATATTTTGAATTTGAACATGTTATCATATAGAAGAAAGTTAAACAACATAAAAAAGATAAATTTATGGGGGAATACAAATGGTAATAGTAGAAACTTTGACAAGAACAGAGGAGTTTGGCAAACTAACTTACTTGTATAGTTATAAACTTACCGAAGGATATATATTAATGGATGTAAAAGGTGAAAAAAAGTCTATAAAGTCATATGGCATTGAAGTAGAAAGGCTAGACATTAGAAATGGTAAGCCTGTAAATATTATAACAGAGTCTATTGATAACATAAGTCCTAACAGAGAAAAAGTGTACAAGCTTTTGAAAACGCTTCACCAGCATGGGGTATCACCAATACATTTAATAGATGTTATTGGTGAATATGTAGATCAATATGTAGGAGATTTTGATATAAAATTAGAGGAATCGGAAAATATTTATTTGATTTAATTATAATAAATTAAGATGGTCAAAATAAATTTAGAATCTGATAAAGTTAAA
>DGDR01000171.1 GCA_002385545.1 Clostridium sp. UBA3947 | reverse complement strand
ACATATGTATTGTAATCCTACATGCTAAACATGTACCAATTTGAAATTGATATTGCATATAAATGAAAAGGATGATATATTTAAGAGGGTGTATGTATTTTTATAATAAAAATATTTCATATTATATATATGGAATATATTTTTTTAAGGGTCGTGCAACCGGTTGCACAAATTTTACTATATGCTGGTTGGCCCAATATTCCAAAGAATAAAAATTAGGAAGGTGAGCTTGTGGCTAAATATGTTAAAGTCGACGAATGGAGCATCATAGAAGAAGGACTCCATCTCGAAGAAAACAAGATCTATGAAAGTTTAATGAGTATTGGTAACGGACATATGGGTATGAGAGGAAATTTCGAAGAAGATTTTTCCGGTAGCACCCTTCAAGGTACTTACATAGCAGGAGTCTACTACCCTGATAAAACTAGAGTTGGTTGGTGGAAAAATGGCTACCCTGAATACTTTGCTAAGGTTCTTAACTCCACAAATTTTATAGGAATTAAGGTAGTAATTAACGGTGAAAATATTGACCTTGCTAAGGCTAAGGTAACTAATTTCAAAAGACTTCTTAACATGAAGGATGGTTATCTTTTAAGAACCTTCACTGTAGTGGATAAGGATGGCAATGAAACTAACTTTGAGATTAAGAGATTTTTTAGCATGGCTCAACAGGAAATTGCTGCAATATCCTACAGTATTCAGCCAGTAAACCACACAGCACAAATAGAATTAACACCTTATCTTGATGGTGATGTTAAAAACGAAGATTCTAACTATGATGAAAAGTTCTGGCTAGAAGTTGACAAGGGTGCAGATAAAGGCTTCTTCCACATCACTCAAAAAACTAAGAAAACTGAATTTGTAGTTACATGGGCTTCTAAATATGCTCTTTACATTGATGATAATTTTGTAGAAATTGATCCAGATGTAATTGTTAAGCCTCAGTATACCGCTAACAAAATCACCTTTAACTGCGAAAAAGGTAGCAAGGCTACATTATTCAAATATGTTGCTGTGACTAGTAATAGATATTTCTCCGAAGATGAACTGTTGCCAAAGGCTAAGGCACTAGTTGAAAGTGCTTACAATGAAGGTTTCAACAGTTTATTTCAAGCTCACTCTAATAAATGGGCAAATATTTGGAAGGAAAGTGACATAGTAATTTCTGGAGATGAATCTGCTCAACAAGGAATTAGATTTAACATATTCCAGTTGAATTGTACCTATACTGGAGACGACCCAAGACTTAATATAGGACCTAAGGGCTTTACTGGCGAAAAATATGGCGGCAGTACCTATTGGGATACAGAAGCATACTGCATTCCTTTCTATTTAAGTACTAGTGACCCGTCTATAACTAAATCCTTATTAATTTATAGATATAATCACCTTGAAAAGGCTAAGGAAAACGCTAGGAAGCTCGGATTAAAAGGTGCTCTTTACCCAATGGTTACTATGAACGGTGAAGAGTGTCATAATGAATGGGAAATTACCTTCGAAGAAATTCATAGAAATGCTGCAATAAGCTATGCAATTTATAACTATGTAAATTATACTGGCGATGAGAGCTATCTTTATGAGTATGGCTTCGATGTGTTAGTTGAAACAAGTAGGTTCTGGGTTTCTAGATGTAACTACCATAGTAAAAAAGATGTATATATGATACTTGGGGTAACAGGACCTAATGAGTATGAAAATAATGTTAATAATAATTGGTATACTAATACTATGGCTGCTTGGAATCTTGAATACACCTTACAAGTTGCTAAACTGCTAAAAGAAAAGTATACAGACAAGTATTTTGCTTTGATTGAAAAATTAGGTGTCACTGAAGATGAAATGGCTAAGTGGCAGGATGTAGTTAATAAAATGTATAAGCCTGAGGATAAGGAACTTGGTATCTTCCTACAACAGGATGGATACATGGATAAGGAGCAAATGCTGGTAAAAGACCTTTCAAAGGATGATTTGCCACTTAATCAAAAGTGGAGCTGGGATAGGATTCTTCGTTCCTGTTTTATAAAGCAGGCAGATGTTCTACAGGGCTTATACTTCTTAGGTGATAGATTTGATATAGAAACTAAGAAGAGAAACTTTGATTTCTATGAACCAAGAACTGTTCATGAGTCTTCCCTATCACCTTGTATATATTCCATCATAGCCGCAGAAATAGGTTATGAGGATAAAGCTTACGAGCTCTACTTAAGAACTGCTAGGTTGGATTTAGACAATTACAATAATGACACCGATGATGGATTACATATAACAAGTATGGCAGGTACATGGATGTCAATTGTCCATGGCTTTGGCGGCCTTAAGGTTGTTAATGGTGTGCTTTCCTTAAACCCATTTATACCAAAAGCTTGGCAGCAGTACTCCTTTAAAATCATGTTCAGAGGACACCTATTAAAGGTAACTGTTAAGCAAGGTGAAGTAATAATTGAACACCAAGAAGGTTATGACTTCCAGATGAAAGTATGGGATAAGATTTATGACCTCTCAAAAGAAAGCACTATCAATATAAAAAAATAAGTAATATAAAAAATGAAAGGTGGTAAAGTCATAATGACAAATGGAAAAAACTTACCCAAGGTAGCTTACTTCTGTATGGAATATGCTCTTGACACTTCCTTAAAAATTTACTCTGGTGGTTTAGGAGTACTAGCTGGTGACTATTTAAAAGGTGCTAAAGATGGTAACTTCCCAATGGTTGGTATCGGTATTAAATGGAAGCAAGGATACACTGAGCAAAGAATTGGAGAAGACGGCCGTCCATACGATTCCTTCTATAATTATCAATATGACTTTTTGAAGGATACAGGAGTTAAAGTAACTGTTAAAATTCGTCAAAGAGACGTAGTATGTAAGGTTTGGCTTGTAGACTGCTTTGGTAATGCACCTATATACTTATTAGACACTGACCTTCCAGAAAACAGCGATGCTTGGATTACTGGACAGCTTTATGGATACTTTGGAGAAGAAAGAATCGCTCAGGAAATGGTTCTAGGTATTGGTGGAGTTAAGGCTCTTAGAGCTCTTGGTATTAAGCCTGAGGTATATCACTTCAACGAAGGTCATGCTTTATTTGCAGGATTTGAACTTATAAGAGAAAAGATGGAAAGTGGAGCTAGCTTCAAGGAAGCTTTAGCTGCTACAAGAGAAGAAGTTGTATTTACAACTCATACTCCAATAGTTGCTGGTAATGAATCTCATCCTATTGATAGAATTCTTTACATGGGCGCTAACTGTGGCTTAACTATAGAACAATTAGTTGAAATTGGTGGTTCTCCTTTCAATATGACTGTTGGTGCATTAAGACTTTCTAGAATTTCAAATGCCGTTGCACAGCTTCATGGAGAAACTTCCAATAAGATGTGGAAAGATGTTGATAACAGATCTGAAATAATAGCTATAACAAATGCAATTCATAGACCAACTTGGGTTGATCCAACTATGCTTGAACTTGCTGAAAGTTACGATGGTAGCGCTGAAAGCAAGGAAAAGCTTTGGAATGCTCATATGAAAAATAAGCAGGCTCTTATTGACTTCGTATACGAAAGAAATGGTGTTAAGCTTGATGCTGATAAGCTACTTATCGGTTTCTCAAGAAGAGCTGCTCCTTATAAGAGAAGTAATTTAATCTTCACAAAGCCTGAAATCATTGCTCCTCTTCTTAAGAGTGGAAAGGTTCAAATTGTATTCTCTGGTAAGGCTCATCCACTAGATGATACAGGAAAACAGATAGTGGCTAACATAGTTGCTATGACTAAGGAATATCCAAACTCCGTTGTATTTGTTCAAAACTATGATATGACTGTAGGTAAGATGCTTACTAGAGGAGCTGACATATGGTTAAACAATCCAAGAAGACCACTAGAAGCCAGCGGTACTTCTGGAATGAAGGCAGCTATGAATGGTGCTCCAAACTTAAGTATTCTTGATGGATGGTGGCCAGAAGCTTGCAAGCATGGCGTAAACGGATGGCAGTTTGGTGATGGTAAATCTGTTGACGACTTTGCTACAGAAGCTGAATTAGATGCACATGATTTAGAGGGATTATATAATGTTCTTACAAAGGAAGTTATCCCAACCTACTATGAAAACAGAGATAAGTGGATAGAAATCATGGCAAACAGCATCAATGATACAAAGGATTTCTTCAGTGTTCAAAGAATGCTTGAAGAATATTATGACAGAATGTATATAAAGTAAATCTTAAGAGGCTGTTGCACTAGTTTCTAAGTGCAACAACCTCTTATTTCTTATGCTTTGTCCCTTTCCAAGGGATTTCTTCATTGAAAAAGGCTCCTATTATGATATACTATATATACTAATTTTTGATATTGGAAAGGTGTTGTGTTCTAATGAAAATTAAAGGCTGTATATTCGATCTTGATGGTGTTATAGTTGACACTGCTAAATATCATTACATAGCTTGGAAAAGACTAGCTGCTGAAATGGGCTTTGATTTTACAGAAAAGGATAACGAAAGATTGAAGGGTGTAAGCAGAATCCGTTCCCTAGAAATCCTCCTTGAATTAGGGAATAAAACTGTTTCAGAAGAAGAAAAGCTTGCTCTAGCAGACAAGAAGAATAATTGGTATGTAGAATACATATCTAAAATGGATAAATCTGAAATCCTTCCAGGAGTAGAAGATTTTCTTAAGCTTTTAAAAGAAAATAATATAAAAATCGCCTTAGGATCTGCTAGCAAAAACTCCATGCTAATCTTAAACAATCTAGGTCTAACTAAATACTTTGATGCAATAATAGACGGAAATAAGGTATCTAAAGCAAAACCTGATCCAGAAGTATTTGTTCTAGCTGCTAAGGAAATGGGTTTAAGCTCTGAAGAATGTGTAGTTTTTGAGGATGCTCAGGCAGGAATAGAGGCCGCAAAGGCAGGCAATATGAAAGTTGTTGCTGTTGGTTCACCAGAAAGCCTTACTGGCTACGATAAAATAATCTCTGGCTTTAAAAACGCTAGCTTAGAATTAATAAACTTCTAACATAAAGTGGCTGTTACACAAGGGTAACTTGTGTAACAGCCAATATTTTATAAATTCTATTAAGCTTCTTTAGAAGTCTTCTTTTTGCTTTCAAAAAACAGCTTTGTTTCCTTATATACAACACCGCTTAATCCAATCAAACCTATCAAGTTGGGGAAAGCCATCAAGGCATTAACAATATCTGCTACAGTCCAAATTAGATTCAGCTTTAAGGTTGCTCCAAAGGCTACTATAACTATAAATATATATCTATATACCTTAACTCCCTTTACTCCAAATAAGTATTCAGTACATCTTTCACCATAATAGTTCCATCCAATAATGGTGGTAAAAGCAAAGAATAACAAGCCTATGGTAACAATAAAGATACCTATTGCTTCAACGGGTAAACCCTGTGAAAAAGCATAGCTAGTTAAAGCAGCTCCCTGGTAATCAGACTTCCATGCCCCAGTAGTTATTAATACAAGGCCAGTCATAGTACAAATTACAATAGTATCGAAAAAGGTTCCTGTCATTGAGACTAAGCCTTGTCTTACACAAGACTTTGTCTTAGCAGCTGCTGCAGCTATTGGAGCACTTCCTAAGCCAGATTCATTGGAGAATACTCCCCTAGCTACCCCGTTTTGAATAGCCATTCTAACTGTAGCTCCTGCAAAGCCTCCTATGGCTGCGGTAGGAGTAAAAGCTTGTTTTATAACTAGCATTATGGATTCTGGTAATACACTAATATTACTTCCTAATATAATCAAACACCCTACTACATAAAATATAGCCATGAATGGTACTATCATTTCTGATACCTTTGATATACTCTTAATTCCACCAAGTGTTACAAGAATAACTAGAATGGTTATCACTATAGACGAAACTATAATAGGAATAGAAAAACTATTATTCAAGGATTCTGTAATAGCATTGATTTGCGGAAAGGTTCCTATACCAAATAAGGCCACACATACTCCAGCTAAAGCAAAAAACTTAGCTAACCATTTTAAACCAAGTCCCTTCTCAATGTAATACATTGGCCCACCAGACATTTGTCCATTTTTATCTGTTACCCTATATTTCACCGCTAAAAGGCCTTCTGCATACTTAGTTGCCATACCAAAGAAGGCAGCCATCCACATCCAAAAAAGGGCTCCCGGTCCACCGGTTTTAATTGCTGTAGCCACACCTACTATATTTCCTGTTCCAATAGTGGCTGATAAAGCTGTGCAAAGGGCTGCAAAGCTTGATACATCCCCTTCTCCCTGGTTATCATCATCTTTAGCAAATAAATATTTAATCGCTAATGGTAATTTAAAGACTTGAAGTAGACCCAACCTAACTGTTAAATAAATACCAGTACCTACTAGCAATATTAATAGTGGCGGTCCCCATACTATAGAATCGATTTTGTCAAGGATTTGTGTTAGATTTGTCATTAGTATTCCCCCTAAATTCATTTGTGTATAATTTAAACCTTCAAATTTAGGACGGAATGATCTTGAATTATCTTAGATATGAAAGACAGATTCTTTTATTATTACGCCATGACAATAAAGTCTTACTAAAAGCCCTCTTCATTGTCTATTTTCAATTCAAAAAACATTCCCCTGTCCTTTTACCTGAAAGTTTCACTGCTGAAATAGCTTTTTCTAACAGCTTTCTCCTTCGGTGCTCTAAAGAGTCTCTCCAGAGGCTCGTCCGATAACGGTCATCTCCAATATGGTACCTGAAAGATTTTCCTCTTCGGTGGATGAAAATTTCATCTCTCTCCCGCTATCATCATCCGAATATTATTTTCTTTTGTATATCAACTACCCATTATAGCTGTGCATTTCTATCAGCTATATCACCTATTATTGGTAGCTTAAACCAATCACCTTGATAAGCCTTGACCATCAACAAAATCCAAAGGATAAAGGAAGCTAAGTTAACCAAATCTCTAACAATCCAACCAATTAACGGAATCCATCCTAGCACGATATTCACTACCGCTAGGCTAACAAAAAGCAAGATGGATTGTAGGGCATGGAACTTAACAAACCTGCTGCTCTTCTCAGTAAAGAAGAATACGAGACCTGTAATGAATACTCCTACGTAGCATAAAAGTCCAGCAATATTCTCCTCTAAGCCTGTTGATGATTTTGGCCTGTTAAAATTTTGTTGGTTCATATGCACCCCTCCAGTATTATTATTCTTTTTAATTATATCAATATAGCTGACTTCTGTCTAGGGAGCAGTATCATACATAAAAAATCCTATCTTGGGAAGACTTACTTAGGAATATATTTAAGGGAGTGAAGTTTTAATGAGTGAAACTATTTTAGAAAAAACAGAAGGAAGAGTTAGCTATCACGATTCTGTTGAAGAAATGCTAAAAAGAATTAGAGAGGACGGAATGTCAAACGTCTTTGATCGCTATGCGCTGCAAGAAAAAATACGCTGTAAATTTTGTTTAGAGGGACTAAGCTGTCAGCTTTGCTCCAATGGGCCTTGCAGAATTAGTGAAAAAAGCGGTCAAGATCGAGGAGTCTGCGGAATAGAAAAAAACGCTATGGCTATGAGAAACTTTTTATTAAAAAATATTATGGGAGCTGGTACATATAGCCACCATGCCTACGAAGCCTTCAGAACCTTAAAGGCTACGGCAGAGGGTAAAACACCCTTTAAAATCACCGATGTAGATAAGCTAAAGTGGTTGTGTGAAAAAGTAGGTATTGACACCAATCAGGATATCAACGATATGGCTATTGAACTGGCAATTTTGCTAGAGGATCAACAGCATATTGGAAATATAGAAGATAACATTATGGTTGAGGCCTTTGCTCCTAAAAAAAGAAAGGAGCTTTGGAGAAAGCTAGGTATATATCCTGCAGGTACTGTCCATGAAGAACAAAATTGTGTAGCCAGCTGTCTTACAAATGTAGATGGTAATCATCTTTCCTTAGCCATGAAGGCCCTAAGACTAGGTATAGCTACAATATATAACACTCAAATAGGTCTTGAAATGGTGCAGGATATACTCTTTGGTACACCAAAACCACATGAAGCTAATATGGATTTAGGCATAATGGATCCTGACTATGTAAATGTTGTTTTCAATGGTCATCAGCCCTGGGCTGGGGTAGCTACTATTTTAAAGGCTCGAACAAAGGAAGTACAAGATAAGGCTAAGGCTGCAGGTGCCAAAGGCTTAAGGGTTGTAGGATCCATAGAAACCGGTCAGGAGCTCCTTCAAAGATTTGAGGTTGACGATGTCTTTGTAGGTCATATGGGCAACTGGCTTTCTATTGAACCTCTTTTAGCTACAGGAACAGTGGATGTATTTGCCATGGAAGAAAACTGTTCTCCTCCAGCCCTTGATATGTATGCTGAAAAATATCAAGTTACCCTGGTGGCAGTAAGTACAATTATCGATTTACCAGGAGTTAAGCATAAAATACCCTATAATCCTGAGGAAGTAGATAAAATGGCAGATACTTTAATTGAACTGGCCATAGAAAACTTTAAAAAGAGAAAAGAAAGAAATATTAAACCAATGGTACCAAAAAAGGTTCAAAAGGCCATAACAGGCTTTTCTACAGAGGCAATTTTAGGAGCTCTAGGCAATAAACTAGATCCCCTTGTGGATGTTATAGCCGCTGGAAAGATTAAGGGCGTAGTAGCATTAGCAAACTGTTCTACACTAAGAAACGGTCCTCAAGATTGGGTTACAGTTAATCTATCGAAGGAGCTAATTAAAAGGGATATATTGGTCGTAGCTGGAGGTTGTGGAAACCACGCTTTAGAGGTTGCTGGCTTATGTACTCTTGAAGCAGCCAATAATATAGCCGGTGAAGGTCTAAAAGAAGTATGTAATATGTTAAAAATACCTCCAGTATTAAGCTTTGGTACCTGTACTGATACTGGTAGAATATCCATGCTTGTAACTGCTTTAGCGGATCATTTAGACGCAGATGTTTCACAGCTTCCAATTGCAGTAACAGCACCAGAATGGATGGAGCAAAAAGCTACTATCGATGGAATTTTCGCAATTGCTTATGGAGCTTACACTCACCTATCTCCTACTCCTTTCATGACAGGAGCTAATCAATTAGTTGAACTACTCACTGATAAGGTTGAGGCTGTTACTGGTGGAAAAGTTGCTCTTGGTGATGATCCAGTACAGGTAGCCAAGGATATCGAAGCTCATATTATTAAAAAGAGAAGAGAGTTAGGATTAAGCTAGCAACTGTGACTTAGTGATGCTTTTAACCGTAGGAAGTTTCAGAGGATTTAGACAATATACTTTTGTCTTATATAAAAAAGATGAGGCTGTTGCACAACAAAAAGATTTACCTGTTGTGCAACAGCCCTTATCATCTAATTTCATTTTTATGTTTCCATAATTATTGGTAGTATTAAAGGACTTCTTTTAGTCTTTTTATATAGAAATGCTCCAAGAGCTTCTTTTATATTAGATTTTATAACAAACCATTCAGTAATGTTATTATCTAAGCATTTATCTAACTCGTCCTTTATTATCTCTCTAGCCTCTCTCATTAAAGCCTCAGACTCTTTTACATAAACAAAACCTCTGCTTATAATGTCAGGTCCAGCCAGTACTGAGTTTGATTCCTTATCTATAGTAACTACCACTGTTAAAATACCATCTTGGGATAGGAGCTTTCTATCTCTAAGAACTATATTTCCAACATCCCCAACACCTATTCCATCAACTAACACTGCTCCAGTTTTCACTCTTCCATTTATTTTAGCTTCCTTGCCGTTTAACTCCAAAACTTGACCTGTTTCCATTATAAAAATGTGGGATTTTTCTTTTCCTAATTCCTCTGCTAGTAAGGCATGCTGTCTTAGATGTTTAAATTCTCCATGTACAGGCATAAA
>DGDR01000065.1:6377-6765 GCA_002385545.1 Clostridium sp. UBA3947 | reverse complement strand
GATATTGTTTTTGCCATTCTTGAAGTTGTCTTTCATAATCTTGCTGTTCTAGTTTTCGTGCAAGTTCATTTATAGCAGTTAATCTATCAAGTTCCATAGCGGATAATTCATCTTCTAATTGGCTTTGTAATAATGCTATATTTTGTACTATATTGTTAAGGTCAGATGTTCTTCGTTCGTTTATATCATTTAAAAGCCTATTATTAATTAAATCCATTTCAGCAGCACCAGTAGTATATATTGTACTTCTACCTAGTCCTCTGTTTAGCATATTATTAGAGAAATTACTTTTAGCTATTTTGTTTTGTAAGTTCTGATTTTGTATTAACTTATCATAGTTATAGTTAATACTAGGTATTTGCTGATTAAGTGCAGCTATTTTTTGTGC
>DGDR01000065.1:5845-6067 GCA_002385545.1 Clostridium sp. UBA3947 | reverse complement strand
TCTGGATTCTTTTGCTTATATTCATCAGAGTAAAGAATATGTTTTTTTATTTGGTCTAAACTTGTACCTTTAATCATCTGATCTGTCCAATAGCTTAAACCACTTTCGTCTATATCTCTATTTAATAATTCATTATAAATTTTATTAAGTGCTTCTTTATATGGATTTGAAGTAGCCATTAGGTTCACCTCTTTTATTCTTCTTTGTTTTCATCATTATTAG
>DGDR01000065.1:4851-5572 GCA_002385545.1 Clostridium sp. UBA3947 | reverse complement strand
TTCTTTATTAGCTTCTTTCCTTTGGTTTTCTAAACTTATCATAGTTTGCAAATCAACAGTATGTTTTATCTCGTTTATAATCATCTGTATAACTGTTATAGGAAGACCGCTATCATTTAATACATTAATAATATTTTCTTTTGTTTCAAATACTTTCAAATCAAACATTATTACCAATCCTCTCTTCTAACCTTTCTAATCTATCTATCAGTTGTTGCATACCAACAGTTAAAACAGAAACCATAGCACCTATATCTCTACCTTCTTCTTCTACTTCTTCTACTGTAACTTTTGATTCTTCACTTTCAGTAGAATTTAAAGGCATTTTATCCATACCTTCTGATTTGTTTTCTATCTTTTTATATTTCTTTATTGTTACTCTAACAAAATCAGGTAGTGTAGAATGGTCAATCTCTCCATTTACTCCTTTTATTTTTTTAATTTCTTCTAATGCGTCACCTTCATAAAAAGGAGTTCTATCTGTAAAAGACTGTGCTGAAACATTTCCTCCTGCATATAGATTAGAGCAATATGTTGTTACAAAATTAAGCTCAACCGAATTAGAACCTGCACACCCTATAGAGCCTTCTGGAAGTCTTATGTAGCCACTATAACCATCCAATTTAATTGATAGTGGGCCGCTACTACCATATAATTCAATACTACCGCCGCTTATAATTCTTAAAGCTACCCCTCCAAAATTAGGCATTAAATATAGTGT
>DGDR01000065.1:0-4674 GCA_002385545.1 Clostridium sp. UBA3947 | reverse complement strand
ACCACATTCATAACCACTAGAATCTAATACACGTATCTGTCCATAAGTATTGTTATATCCACCTACGGTTAGTGTTCCACCTCTTATGTTATCTGCATATATTCTACCTGTTATAACATAATTTCTACCTAAAATAGTATATACGTCATCTTCATCTATTCCGCCAATGTCTGGTACATTAGTTATTTGACTCCAACTTATAGTAGCGTTACTTCCCATTAAAACATTTTCTCCTACAACTAGAGAACCTGCTTTTATTTTATCAGCAGTAATAGAACCAGACTGTATATGGTCACTTGTTATTGAATTAGCAGCTATTTTGTTTGCTGTTATAGCACCTGCTTGTATCTTATCGGCTGTAATTGCTCCTGCTGCTATTTTAATTGATGTAATAGCATTAGCACTTATCTTATCAGATGTAATAGCATTAGAAGCTATTTTATTAGATGTTATTGAATTAGCTGCTAATTTATCTGTTGTAATTGCTCCTGCAACTATCTTATCTGCTGTTACTGCATTTGCAGCTATAACTCTTGTATCAACTGCACCATCTGATATTTTTGGATTTGTTATAGCACCATCAGTTATTCCTTCATTGTAGACTCCATTTTCATCATATAATATCGTTTGTCCATCTGCTCCTCTAACTCTAAGACCATATACAGAACCATCATTGTTTACGTCACCAATTGATACTCTTTCTATTTGTGGTGATTGGTTATCAAATACTTGTAGTCTATTACCTGTTATCCTTAAATGACCATCAAGCCCTTGAATAGTAACTTGTCCTGTATCTATTGTTCCTGAAACTATTTTATTTGCTGTAAGTTCCACTATTTTAGCGTCAGTTATAGAGCCATCTGCTATTTGTGCTGTTTCAATAGCACCATCTTCTATAAGAGCAGTAGTTATAGCACCTGTTTTTATATGTGCTGTATCTATTGAACCATACTGTATTTTAGCACTGCTAATAGCTGCGTCTGCTATTTTAGCAGTATCAATAGAAGCATTAGCTATTTTTGCTCTTGTAACTGCTAAGTCTTGTATTTTAGCTGATGATATGGAAGCGTCTTGTATATGTGCTGTCGTTATTGCAGCTAAAGCAATTTTAGCCGAATCAATAGCAGCGTCTTTTATTTGTGCTGTGTCTATTGAAGCTTCTTTTATTTTTGCAGAATCTATAGCACCATCTTCTATATGTTCGTTTTTTATAGAATATTTTAATATATCTTCTGAACTGATATTACCAAACACTTTAAGCCATAGATAGTCAAAGTTTTGATTTATATACATTAAAGCATTTGGAGAAGACAAATCAAAGATAGGTTGTTTTATATAGCCTGCCATATCATCACCCTTTACTAATCATAATCAACATCAAATACAAATTCTGGCTGTTTTATAGTAAAATCACATCCATTTAAGTTTTCTATTTTTATGTTCCAACGTCTACCTTTATTTTTAAATCTTAATATATATTCTTTTTCTTCTTCTGATAATTCAACATCATATGTTGCTGTTCGTATTTCTGTTGTAGCTGTTATTCTTATAGTGCCATTACCGCTAGCAACCATATATCCTCTATCAAGACTTTTCTTTCCTCTTAAAGTAAATACCAAATCACCAGATTCCCATACAGAATTTATGTTATTTCCATTATAAGAATCTCCTGAATCGTATACATATAATTTTTTATCTATACTATAAATTAATTTATTATCAAACTCTACACATGAACTAGCATTTATACCATCTCTTATAACTATAGAATCATTTTCTATATCATATTCTATAGCTTTATTAGGAGTAGTAGAGTCTTCTGTTGGTACAAAACAAATATATTTTCTGTTATAGATTATGCCAAAAGCATTTTCAAGCGAATCAGTATTAACACTATCCCAAAAATCTCTTATTCTTTTAGATATTCTTACTACGCTAATTCCATTATAAATATAAATACCGTCAGTAGCAAGCCAAAACGCTGTATTTTCAATAGCTTGTATTGTTTTGTTATATATCTTTCCTGTTACTGAATTGAATATTTCATCTACAGTAAAATTACCGGGATAAGTACCGTATACGTTAAATACATGCTTATCTTTAAACACTAAAAGACCTCTAAAAAGGCTTTTAAGTGCTATTATAGAGCCACCGTCCCATGTAGGTATATCTATTTCTCCACCATGCTGATTTACTTCTCCTTCTGTTACAGGGGCAGTCCAGTCATCTGCGTCAAAGTCTTTAGAGAAATATAATCTATTAGGTGCAGTATCAACTCCTGCCATCCATACTCTTTCTTTATAAAGTTCTATATATTTACCTGACGGTGCTTTGTTGGTGCTTGATTCGTAAGAGTCAGACCCTTCATATTTCAAATCACGAATATTAAAGCCATCATATACTTTAGGTGTATCTATTCCATTTGTCATAATTATTATTTCTTCCATACCACTTTGATAGTTTATATAGTCCCAATCATCAGAACTATATCCAGAACCTATCAAAGTATATGTTCCATTAAGAACTTTATATAGTCTGCCATTACAGGCAGCTATAATATGCCCTGTACCGCCTGCATAATACCTCATAAGCGTTTTTATATCATAAGGTAGGGTAAGGTATTCATTATATAAAGAAGCACCCTTAGAACGCTTTAAAACGCCTTTAGATATATCGCAGTTTTCAATATTCCAAGCATAAGAAGTAGTTACAATATCGCTATCGATACTGTAACTTAAAGGTACTAATTGTTTATCTCTTTCTTGATTTATTCCTTTTTCAAAAGTATTTATTTTAAAATTTATATAAGGCATATAATCACCAGCCATATACGTCTTTTACTTGTTCTGTATTATCTCCATCATCTAAAAATGATTCATAAACAGGAATAGAATCAACTATCTCTTTGAATAGGTTATAATAAGAAGAATCATTAGTCATTTCATGTAGTGCGTAATATACTATACCCATATGATACTTAGAAGATATAGGAGGTTCATCTGTGTCCTCTACTAGCTTATCTGGTACAGTACCATATATTAAAGTTATATAGTCAAGTTCTTCCCCTTCTGGTAGTCCTATAGGCGAATTATACATTATAATACTAGAAGGTATAATAAGACTCTTGCCAGATATTTTATATTGCGAATCAGATAGAAGTCCATATTGGTTATGGTAAAGAGATAATTCTATTAGAAAATCATCAGGAAGTTCATTAACCCTTGAAAGAGGTCTTATAATATCTTCTGATATGTTACAATCATATTTAGCTAATTCTATTACACCATTGTTTATAGCTGTTTTTATAATAGAATCATTTCTTCTGTCCCCTTCTTCAAGGTTTAATTTGTCTAAAACGTATTTATACATTTCCCTAAGATTCATATTCTTCACCCCCGCCTATTCGGCTAGTAAAGAAATTAAGTCTTGTAGTAGCTGATTGATATTTCTTTCTGTAAAGAAGTGCTTCATATGTTCCATATTCAGCAATTAAAGTATGATGTGCTATATTAACTATAGGTTCATCATCATCATTTACAAGCAAATCAGGGAAGTAATAATACTCTAGTGTAAATTCTCCATTTTTGTAGTCTTTATTTGTTATAAAGATTCTTTTAGTATCGTTATGAAAGTCATTAGCAGATAATCTTGTATCTCCTTTTTTTAAGCTAATAAGCTGAAAATAATCACTAGGTAGTTCCATTCCTGATTCGCTATATTGAAGCGTAGCTGTTTTAACTTGCTTATCTATTGTTGTTGCAACAATCATATATCCTTGGTTTATTGCTTTTTTAACAGTTGTGTCAAGGGCAGTATCCGTTTCCGGAATTTCATCTGCCCCTGCAATTGCTATTTCAACAAGTTCTTTATAAGTCAAATCACTTCACCTCTTTGTTCTTAGAGGATTTCTTTCTAGTAGTTTTTTTAGGTTCTTCTTCTGTAGTTTTTTCAGTAGTTTTGTTTTCTTTAGTTAATTCTTTTAATGTATCACTTATATTACATAACTGCTCTAATATAGCATATTGGTATCTTTGCTCTGGAGTTCTAGGACTTAAATGCTTATATTTAGTTATTGTCTTCAATTACATCACCTTCTGATTCGTTTTCTTTATTTGATGTTATATCATTTATAAGTTCATTATACTGCTCCTCTGTAAGCTTTCCTGCTGTATAAAAAAACTCAATTTGAAGCATTATCATATCAGTAGTCATAAAAGAATTTTTTTGACTTATAACACGTTTTAAAAGTTCGTATACCATTATTCATTCACCCCTTCAAGTAATGTTAATCTCATTTCATGGTTAAGAAGCATAGCTGTTACAAAATCATCTAAGTTATTAATTTTTGTAATTGCATTAGTAGAAGTAATCGTATTAGCTTTTACCTGTGCATTTAAGTTACATGAGTATTTAATGCCTGTTGTAGGTGTTGTCGAATACTCACTTTTTATAGGTGCATATACTTTTACATAGTTTCCATTAGATATACCTGTAATAGTTAATGTTAAACCATCTTCAGATAAAGTATATTCATTATCAAGTTCTACCCACTTACCGTCTACAATCCCTTTTATCTTATCAATTTCAGATACAGGAAAATCAAACGTTATACCGTCGTTATATTCAAACATATCAGCGATATAAGGTTCTATATAAACTGTACCATTTGGATAT
>DGDR01000039.1:15442-15778 GCA_002385545.1 Clostridium sp. UBA3947 | reverse complement strand
GATTTAGACTTGCCGAAATATAAGATACATATCTCTAGTAGCTATAGTGGTGTTGGGGAGCCTTTAGATGATGATTATTTAGTGAAAATAGCGGAGGGTTATTTACCAAAGAAAATCCTGCAGCTAGCTTTAATGCCACTGCAGTCTATGAGAAAGAATGAATATCTCCCTTCGGATTTTTAAAAAGCAATATGAAAAAGCACTTGAAGATAAGCGAATATTGTACTATCATAGAAGAAGATAATTTATTAAATTTTTAAAAAATTCCGTATTTAAAGGACAAATTTATAAAAATGTACGCCGATTTTTATAAAAGTTCTATAAGCGGTATTAGAG
>DGDR01000039.1:0-15309 GCA_002385545.1 Clostridium sp. UBA3947 | reverse complement strand
AAAGTTCTATAAGCGGTATTAGAGGGGGGCAATGTTATGAAAAGAGTTTACAATTTTTCTGCAGGACCAGCGGTGTTACCAGAAGAGGTTCTCAGAGAAGCAGCAGAGGAAATGCTAGATTATAATGGAACAGGTATGTCCGTAATGGAGATGAGCCATCGTTCCAAAGCTTTCGAAGAAATTATTCAAAATGCTGAGAAGGATTTAAGGGAATTAATGAATATTCCTGACAACTACAAGGTATTGTTTTTACAGGGCGGAGCTTCTCAACAGTTTGCTATGGTTCCAATGAACCTTATGAAGAATAAGGTGGCAGATTATATTGTAACTGGACAGTGGGCTAAGAAAGCAGCTGCTGAAGCTAAGCTATACGGAAAGGTTAATATAATCGCTTCATCTGCAGATAAGACCTTTTCCTATATTCCTGACCTAAAGGACATAAAGATATCAGAAGATGCAGACTATGTTTATATCTGTCATAATAATACTATCTATGGAACTAAATATAATGAGCTTCCAGAGGTAGGAGATAAGATTCTAGTAGCAGATATGTCTTCTGATATATTATCTGAGCCAGTGGATGTTACTAAGTATGGTTTAATATTTGCTGGTGCTCAGAAAAACATAGGACCTGCTGGAGTAGTTATAGTAATAATTCGTGAGGACTTAATTACCGATGAAGTATTACCAGGAACTCCAACTATGCTAAAATATAAAACTCATGCAGATAATGGCTCCTTATACAACACACCACCAGCTTACGGAATCTATATTTGTGGTAAGGTATTTAAATGGATTAAGCAAAAGGGCGGTCTAGAAGTTATGAAGAAGCTTAACGAAGAAAAGGCAGCTATATTATATGATTACCTAGATTCCAGCAGTTTATTTAAGGGAACTGTTGTTAAGGAGGATCGTTCCTTGATGAATGTACCTTTTGTAACTGGTTCAGAGGAGCTAGATGCTAAGTTCGTAAAGGAAGCTAAGGCAGCAGGCTTTGAAAATATTAAGGGGCATAGAACAGTTGGCGGAATGAGAGCAAGTATATATAATGCTATGCCAATAGAAGGTGTTAAGGCTTTAGTTGAATTTATGAAGAAATTTGAAGCTGAAAATAAATAATATAAATAAGGGCAAAGGCTTATGAGAATTATAATTCCATAAGCCTTTGCCCTTTTATATACTATTTTCTCTATTCTTTTGCTAATAAGGAAAAGCCATTTTTAGATATTACAATCTTTAACTTGTATTCCTCCATATATTGTTGGCTTTTCTCAGTATCTTCAATAAAAAGCAATGAATCCTTAGATGTGTCCTCTAAAAAGGCTTTTAATCCTCCTGGACAGGGTATAAAATCACCGTAAAGCTCTGCTGATAGCAGATGGGCTTGCTCCCAGGAACCTTTTTCTGCAAAATAGCCAGCGGCAGTATAAAGCTTGCACCCTTTATATGAGGATGATTGTCCAATTTCTTTTAAGGCCAATTGAATATTATCAATTTGCATATTGCTTAACCTATATACTATAAAGCCTTCATAGCATAGTATTATAATCACCAGTGCTGCGGTAAATAACTTTCTAAATATAGTTTTAACATGAGGGCTTTTAATCACTGCTGAAAAGGTAGCACCGCAAATTATGGCGAAGGGAGGATAAACGGGCAGTATGTACCATTCAATTTTTGTACTAGCCATGCTGTATAATACAATAGGTAATAGGAACCAGCTTACCACACCTAGTAGGTAAGGCCATTTTCTTTTGTCTATAGCTTTAAAAGTAGAAGGCTTCAATAATATTATTGAAATTATTAGCATCAGGTGCCAAAAAAAATAGTTACTTCCCACCACACTAATATAATAAAAGGCACTTCCAGTATGTCCTTCAATTGCTGTTGAGGACCTTTTTAGGAGGTCGTACTCAATCATTTCTTTGAAAAAAGTAAACCCATCCCTAGAGTATCGCATTAGACCCCATATAAGAATAGGGGCAAGGAAGGACAGTATAGCTAGTAGCCATTGCTTTAGCTTCATTTTTTTAAACTGACCGCTATAGATAAGGTTGAGGCCTATAGCAAGACAAACCGGGAACACGTGCCAACTCTTTGTAAGGAAGGCCAGGGCTGCGAAAAAGTAGCTTAGATATAAATACTTATACCCCTTGTCCATTGATAAGCTACAAATAATAGCAGCGGTAAAGAATAAGACGTATAGGGCATCTGCCTCACCACCACGAGAACAGTGGAAAAGTATATGCTGGCCAAAGGTTACCATTAAAGCTGTAGCTATCACTGCTGCCCCTTTTCCATGCTTACTCTTTGTAAAAGCTGTAACCATTGCTATGGTTATTATTGCGCTAATAATTGAAAAAAATCTTAAGCCAAAGGTGTTAAAACCAAATATCTTATAACCGATAATGATAAACCAGAAACTTATAGGAGGCTTTAAATTCCAATAGTCTGTTTTATAGCCGTAGGTATTTATAATGTAATCGCCATTTTTTATCATTTCATAAGCACTGGTTCCATGCCTTGCTTCATCAAAGCTAATATTAGGTATATTAATCCTATATAGTAAGTTGAATATAAGTACTATGAATACTATAGCAAGCAGGGGATAATAATACCTTTCCATAAAGCTGAGTATCTTATTAGAATTAGTTTCTTTTGAATCGTTCATCAAAATTCTCCTTTTCACGACTGTTGCTGAAATTAATCAAGGATTATTTTACCACAGAAATCCTTTTTATTGTATAGAATATTGTAGAATCTTAGAGTTTATAGTGGATTTAGACTAGGAAAGCTTGCTTGCATTTGCAGGTTAGCTTTCTTACTTTTTTGTAAGATTTATTTCCCCTTTTGTAAGCTAACTGCTATGGAGTACTATTGTATGACAGGGTATAATAAAGCCGTACCTGATAAGAAATACAAAATGCGGGAAGGCATAGAAGGAGAGAAAAGTATGGAGATATTGAGAATTGAAGGGTTATCCAAAATATATGGCAAGGGGGAAAATAAGGTAGAGGCCTTAAAGGATGTAAGCTTGTCAGTAAATAAAGGAGAGTTTGTAGCAATCGTAGGAGCCTCTGGTTCTGGTAAAAGTACTCTTTTACATTTAATAGGGGGGCTGGATAGGCCTACTGCTGGTAAGGTTATTATTGATGGGGAAAGCATCTATGACTATAAGGAAGAAAAGTTGGCTATATTCAGAAGAAGGAAAATAGGCTTTGTTTTTCAATTCTTTAACCTAATACCAGTTCTAGACGTTGAAGAAAACATTGCATTGCCAGCTTTATTAGATAATGAGAAGGTAGATAAAAAGTACCTAGAAGAGTTAATTGGCATATTAGGACTTACAGATAGAAAAACGCACCTGCCTTCAGAGCTTTCAGGAGGTCAGCAGCAAAGAGTTTCTATTGGTCGGGCCTTGCTTAATAAGCCTTCCATAGTTCTAGCAGACGAGCCAACTGGAAACCTGGATAGTAAGAACTCAAAGGAAGTTATAGAACTGTTAAAGTATACCTCTAGAAAATTTAATCAGACCCTAATGCTGATAACTCATGACTATAATATAGCTTCCATGGCAGATAGAATCATAACCATTGAAGACGGTCAGATAATATCTGACAAGTATACTAAGAGCAACTAGGAGGGGCAGATATGATAAGTAGTTACAAAAAGCTAACAGGTAGGTATTTAAAAGCAAATAAAAAAAGAACGGTTTTAACATTAATAGGAATAATCTTATCTGTAGCCCTCATTTCTACTATTGGACTTTTTATAAAGGGGATACAGGCAGCGGAGATAGAGGATGCCATAAATCAGCATGGTGCTTATCATTTGGCCTATGAAAACCTTGATAAGGATACAGCTTCAAAAATAATTAACAATCCTAAGATAGCTAGATATGGATTTTATATTAAAGATGAAGAAACAAAGCTGGATGATACTAATATTGCACAGGAAATACGAGCTACAAATAAAGCCTTAGAGTTAATGCCCTATAGGATTAAAGAGGGGAAAATGCCTGAAAATGAAGGGGAAGTAGCCATAGAAAAATGGGCTTTGGACTACCTTTATAAGGGGAAGAAGCCTGGTGATAAATTAGAGCTTAATGGTAAGACTTATAAGCTGACAGGAATCTTAGATAACATTATAAACAATCAATATAGTGGTTTAATAGTTTTTTTAACTAAGAGTGAAACTGTAGACATAGAGAATTCAGTATTGTTAATTGAGATAAGCTCTAAGACAGATATGAATAAGGCTTTGCAAGAATTAAAGGCTTTAAGTCAAGAAGAAAATATTGATGAAAATTCTACCTTATTATTAAGAATGGGAGTTTCAGGAGATCCTTTAGTATTAGATAGTATTTTTAAAGTGGTAATCATAGTAATTTTAATAGTAGTAATAGCAACAATAGCGGTAATTTATAACTCCTTCCAGATTAGTGTGGTAGAAAGAATTAAGGAATTTGGTTTGCTAAGAGCTGTTGGTACTACTCCAAAGCAAATCAGAAGTATTGTATTAAGAGAGGCTACTTTACTAGCGTGTATAGGTATACCTATAGGACTATTGTGTGGTATTGTAGCTATATGGGCCATTACTTTTGCTTTTAAAATAATTGGTGGAGATGATTTAACAATAACTAAGCTAGTGATAGATCCTTTTGTTTTGATTATTAGTTTGATGGTGGGTTTGATTTCTATATATCTTTCTGCCCTGCTACCAGCTATATTTGCAGGCAGAATATCTCCTTTGGTGGCTATAAGTAGCAGAGTTGCTATAACTAAGGAGAAAATAAAGAGAAGAAAGCATAGGCTTGTTCAAAAGATATTTGGTTTTGAGGGGGCCTTGGCTGCTAAAAATATAAAGAGAAATAGAAAAAGATACAGGATTACAGTGTTTTCAATAGTAATCAGCGTGGTTCTATTTGTAACCTTTAAGTCCTTTATGGATATGTCTCTTAATGTGAGTAAAAGACCAAATGACTCCATGGATATTCATTTTACTGTATACAAGCGATATGGACGAAATGAGGAGGAAATTCATGAGGATTTGGTTAAGAGCTTAAAGGATTTAACTTTTATTGAGAATGTCTATAAAAGATACGACACTATCCATTTTTATACAGCTATTAATAAAAACAGTGAAATTAAAGAAGTTCGGGATATAGGGTATATATATAATGATATTACTGTTAATGGTAAGGAAAAGATAGGATTAGGAGCCAATATTGATGTATATGATAGCAGCTCCTTGGAGGTAGCTAAAAAGTATCTTAAAGCTGGTAGCATAGATATGGAAAAGCTAAATTCTGGAGAAGGTGTCATAATAATTGATAAAAATCAAATTTATAACGGTAATACTAGGAAGTTTTATATTGGACCAGTGGCCGAAATTAAGATTGGAGACGAGATAGAGCTTCAGCATATGGAACAGGGAGGAGAGGATTGGATAAAGTTTGGAAAGGGTAAGGTAAAAAAGGTAAAGGTACTAGCTATACTTTCTGATGACCCCTTTAACTTTTACGGGTCTCCCTCAGAATTAAAGCTTATCTCCTCAGAGAAAGGTCTAAAAACTATTCTTGAGGACGAAGAAATATATCCCTATAATGTGCAGTTAAAAATTAAGAATCCTAATGATGAAGAAATGGCAAAAGAGAAAATAGAGGATGTAATAAGTTCAAATCCATCCTTAGGTCTTATAAATGAGATAGATCAAAATAGAAAGCAGAAGGCTTCAACCCTAATGGTTGAAATATTAATATATGGTTTTGTTATTGTAGTAGCTTTAATAAGCTGTGTTAATATAATTAATACTTTAACTACAAATATTTTATTAAGGAAGAGAGAATTTGCCTCGTTAAAATCCATTGGACTATCTCAAAAAGGCTTGAGAAAAATGATAGTGCTAGAAGGTCTTTTCTATGGTATCGTAGGCTCTATTTATGGCTCTATTATAGGAACAGGATTGTCATATCTTATGTATGGTGGGTTCATGGGCTTGCGAGAATTTAAGTGGCCAGTACCATGGAACGCTATATTGATTGCAACAGTAGCTTCCTTGTTAATTGGTTATATAGCAGTGCTATCACCACTTTCTAGAATAAAAAGGGAAAACTTGATTGAGGCTATAAGAGAGGAATAACTTTAAATCAATGGGTTTCATAGGTATAATTATACTTATGAAGCCCATTATACTATATAGCAAGGAGAGAAATCCATGAGTAAGATCTTATTGGTAGAAGATGATGAGGCCTTAGCCTTAGGCATAGAATTTACCCTGAAAGATGAAGGTTACGACCTTTGTAAGGCTAGAACCTTAGAAGAGGGAAAAAGACTTTTTGAAGAGCAAGCAGTAGATTTAATTTTACTTGATATTAATTTACCTGATGGCAGTGGATATGATTTGTGTAAATATATAAGGGGAAAAAGTCAGGTACCTATTATTTTTCTCACAGCCTTGGATGAAGAGGTTAATGTGGTACTAGGTCTGGAAATCGGTGGAGACGACTATATTACCAAGCCTTTTAGAGTCAGAGAGTTGCTTGCTAGAGTTAAGGCGCTATTAAGAAGAAATTCAAAGACAGCTTCTGCGGGAACTAAGCTAGTTAGTGGTAATATAGTAGTGGATACCTCCTGTGCTTTGGTGAAGAAAAAGGATAAAGAAATAGCCCTTACAGCTCAAGAATACAAGCTTTTATTAATATTTATGAGAAAACCCTGTACCACTATAAAGAGAAATGATTTACTAGGTGAATTGATGGAGGGTGCAGAGGCTTTCTTTGATGAGAATACCCTATCTGTTTATATAAAAAGATTAAGAGAAAAAATAGAAGATAACCCTAAAGAACCAGAATATATAGCCACTCAAAGAGGCTTAGGCTACAAGTGGAATAAGGATGTAGTTATACAATAGTTTGATAGAAGGGAAAATTCAATATGAAGAGATATTTTACTAATCCTGAGCTCAAGGTAAGCTCAGTTATTCTTTTATCCATAATTGTCCTATTCTTTACAATGAATATCCTTACTTTAAAGCTACATAATGATAATCTGAAGGAAAGTTATATAGAAAGTATTGGGGCTATTACAGCAAGGGTGGTGGAGAAAAATCCTGAGCTAAAGGATGAGATACTTCCTCTGGTAACTAAGGAAATATCTCAGGAAGAGGCAGAGAAGGGTAAGAACTTCCTTGCCAAGTATGGACTAACAAGGGAGCTAGAAAATCAGCTTTTTCCATATATAAATAAGGCCTCTGCCAAAAACAACTTATCAGGACTTTATATTTTTGCGTTAATGGCAACGGTGCTTTTTCTCTTTAATTATTTTCAATACACACTCCTTTATAATAAGATAAGGAGATTAACCCTAGGAGCTAAAAAGGTAATAGAGGGTGATTATGATATAAGCATAAATGAAAATAAGGAAGGAGACTTTTCAAAGCTAGCCTATGCCTTTAATTCTATGAGAGTGACTATTAGGAATAATCTTAGCCAGCTGAAAAAGGAAAAGCAGTTCTTAGTAGATTTATTATCGGATATATCCCATCAGTTGAAAACTCCTTTGTCTTCGATGATTGTTTATAATGATATTATGCTAAGCAAGGATTTAACTAAGGATCAGAGGGAGAGCTTTTTATTAAATAATGAAAGTCAGCTTAATAGAATGAATTGGTTAATCCAAAGTCTGCTAAAGCTAGCTAAGCTGGATGCTAACGCTATAACTTTTGATAAGGCGGAGCAAGGTTTAAAGGAAACCATTGAGGAAGCTATCGATACCCTTGCAGGCAAGGCGAAGGAGCAGGGAGTTCAGCTTATTTTTCAAGGAGATAGGGATGTACTTCTAAACCATGATAGATTATGGATGGAAGAGGCTCTTATAAATATTATGAAAAATTCCATTGAGCATACTCCGGCTGAGGGTCAAGTAAAGATAGACTTGCTTGAAAATCCTATATATAAAAGAATAATAATAGAGGATACTGGTGAAGGGATTAGTAAAGAGGATTTGCCTAATATTTTCAAAAGATTTTATAAGGCTAAGAGTTCAAAGAAAACCGATTCTGTAGGAATAGGCTTAGCCTTGGCTAAATCCATAATAGAAGCCCACCAGGGCATAATAGAAGTAAAAAGCGACCTTGGAGTGGGAACAAGATTCACCATTACATTTTTAAAGTATTGATTGGATGGGGCATAGCCCTTTAGTCACCAATTAAAGGCCAGCTTAATATAATAACCACAGGAAATATTAAGGGAGCTGAAGCTATGTTTTGTATTAATTGTGGTTATAACTTAGGCCAAGGAGGAGCTTATTGTCCACGATGCGGTATAGAGGTACAATATGAGCCTAATGAAGGGATAGTTTACTCCTATAACTCCCAGGCTATTTACAAGCCTCGTCGTGTAGAAAGAGTTCCTAGTTATAATGAGGAAGAAATGAGTATAGAAAGTCAGAAGCCTAGCCTTGCTTTTAATTTAATTAGCGTACTTCTGTTGCTTAGTGCCGTAGTAGGAATGGGGCTTCTAGCTATGAGTCTAATAATGGCCATTGAAGATAAAAAGGAATTAGGTCTTGTAAGTAGGTTTATAGATGAAGAAGATGGAAAAAAGATTATAGATTTAGAAGTAGATAGTGATGGTACTTATGTTGAAGCGGAGAGATAATTGGATTAAAAATAAATCCACAATAATGTTGAAATAGAGAGCATTATTGTGGATTTATATTTTGAGTGTGTGGATAAATTTTTCTAAGCCTTAGTATACCCTATCTCCATTGAAAATAGAGTTCTTAACTATTACATAATCCACTGTACGGATAGCATCAAGATTAGTTCCGCCAGCATAAGATATGGAAGATTGAAGATCTTGCTGCATTTCTATTAAGGTGTCCTTTAGTGAGCCTTTGTATTCTACAAACATTTTCTTACCTTCAACATTTTTTCTTTCACCCTTTTGAAACTCAGAAGCGGAACCAAAGTACTCCTTATAAAGCTTGCCGTCTATCTCTATGGTTTCGCCAGGAGATTCCTCGTGGCCAGCGAATAGGGAACCAATCATAACCATAGTTGCACCAAATCTTATGGATTTAGCGATATCACCATGGGTACGAATACCGCCATCAGCTATAACTGGCTTGCTAGCGGCCTTTGCACACCAGCGAAGGGCAGCTAACTGCCAGCCACCTGTACCAAAGCCTGTTTTAATCTTAGTTATGCACACCTTACCAGGACCAATGCCCACCTTTGTGGCGTCGGCTCCAGCATGCTCCAACTCCCTTACTGCTTCAGGAGTTCCTACATTACCAGCTATTACAAAGCTGTTAGGTAAATATGTTTTTATATGTTTAATCATGTTTATTACGGAATTAGAATGACCATGAGCAATATCTATGGTTATATATTCAGGAGTAAGCTGCTCCTTAGCTAATTCTTCTATAAATCTAAATTCAGGCTCCTTAACTCCTACGCTAATTGAGGCATACAATCCTCTAGCCTGCATCTCTTTAACAAAGGATAGTCTCTTTTCTGGCTGGAATCGGTGCATAATATAAAAGTAGCCGTTTTCTGCTAGAAAAAGTGCAATTTTCTCGTCTATGATAGTTTGCATATTAGCAGGAACCACTGGTAGTTTAAAAGTTCGTCCTCCTAACCTGACGCTTGTATCGCATTCAGACCTACTATTTACCACGCATTTGGCAGGGATTAGCTGAACGTCTTCATAATCAAATACATTATCCATAATATACACCCCTATACGAATATTAAAATACAAAGCATAAAAATTGTTCGCAACGATTATATTCTATTATATTTTAAATCTTATGTCAAATAATATACCTATAACTTAATATAAAATATCAAATAAGCCAGTACAGGATGAGTTTTTGAGGATTGATAATATGAAGCTAGGAATTATATCAGATACCCATATACCAAAAAAGAGCAAAGACCTTGCCTGAAGTAGTTTTAAAGACCTTCGAAGATGTTGACGCTATAGTCCATGCTGGAGATATAATGAGTATGGATATTTTAAACATATTGAGCCAATTGGCGCCAGTGACGGCAGTGGCGGGGAATGTTGATCCTCCAGATCTAATTGAAAGTTTAGGAGAGAAGAAGATATTAAGCTTCGGTAAATTTACCTTTGGCATATTTCATGGCCATGGTAAGAAGGGCAAGACCTTAGAACGAACTATACAGTGCTTTCAAAATGATAAGGTGGATTGCATTATTTTCGGCCATAGCCATATACCTTACTGCCAATGGCATGGAGATATTCTTGTGTTTAATCCAGGCTCCCCAACGGATAAAAGAAGAAATCCATACTATTCTTTTGGACTTATAGAAATTAGTGAAAATATTTCACCGCAGCTCATATACTTTGATGCTGATAGTGTGATAAAATATATAAAAGATACAAAAGATAAATAGAGACAAAAGATATAAAAGGAGGTAATTACCTTGTTGCGAGATCTTATTAAAGCTAATAGATCCTACAGAAGATTTTATGAAGATGTAAAAATCGAAAGAAGTATCTTGGAGGAATTAATTGATTTAGCTAGGCTATCACCCTCTGGTGCAAACCTACAGCCTTTAAAGTACATAATTTCTTACACAGAAGAAAAGAATAACTTAATATTTTCCCATTTAAAGTGGGCTGGATATTTGAAGGATTGGGATGGTCCAGTTCCAGGAGAAAGACCTTCAGCTTATATTATAATGATGTTAGATAAAAATATTTCTCAAAATCCTATGTGGGATCATGGAATCGCAAGCCAAAGCATCCTCTTAGGGGCTGTAGAAAAGGGCCTAGGTGGTTGCCAATTTGGTTCGGTGGATAAGGCAGCACTTAAGAAGGAGTTAAATATACCAGAAAATTATGAGATTATAATGGTAATTGCCCTTGGAAAGCCAAAGGAAGAGGTTGTTCTTGAAGAAATTAAAGATCTTAAGGACGTTAAGTATTGGAGAGATGAGAATCAAATTCATCATGTTCCAAAAAGAAAGCTTGAGGACATGATATTAGAATAAAGCCAATGAATATGGTTCATATTGCTAATTTATTGCCCATATGATACAATGAAAAATATGTTTTGAGAAGAGGTGTGTCGGTGTACAGCGTAAGATTACGAATCCGTTTAGTTTAATTTAACTAAATAAAATAAGGTTAAAAATGCCTAATAATACAGGCTTTTTTGTGATACCTTATTTACGGATTCTTGCGATGAACATTCCTACACAATTAAGGGCGTATCTTAATGCGTTTCTAGAAACAGTTTGACTTGTGCGACTTTTCTAGATTTATACTTCTGTAGATATAAGCACTGTAGATGAAGTAGGTTCATTTGCAGTGCTTTTAAATTTATTGGAATGGTCATTATCAAGGATTCACATCAAAAATAGATGAGGTGAATTTGAGAAATGAACATTAATATTATGAAGAAAAAAGATAGAGCTAAGGAGCTTATTAAGAAAAAGGATAGCTTATTCAAGTGCCCCGTGTGCAATGGAGCTATGTTAATGAATGATACTAACAGCTTGACTTGCAACTTCAGACACTCTTTTGACTTGTCTAAAAAAGGTTATCTGAATTTATTGACATCAGCTATATCTCCCGTATATTCAAAAGAACTATTTGAAGCAAGACATAAGCTTTGTAAATCAGGCTTATATAATCCTTTAGTTGATGAGCTAGCAAAGATAATTACAAGATATAAGAATGAGTCTATCAAGAAAGAAATTAACATTTTAGATGCAGGCTGTGGAGAAGGAACACATATTTATGATATTTATAAAAGAATTAGTGAAGATTTAAATTATAGCTTTATTGGTGTAGATATTTCAAAGGATAGCATAAACATAGCTGCAAATAATATGGCAGATATTATTTGGTGTGTAGCAGACTTAGCAAAACTACCATTTAAAAATAGGAGCTTTGATTTTATATTAAATATACTCTCTCCTGCTAATTATGGTGAATTTCAAAGGGTATTAACCGATGAGGGAATAGTTATAAAAGTGGTTCCTGGCAGTCAATATCTAATAGAGCTAAGGGAGTTATTTTATAGCCGCTTGAAAGCAGCAAAATATTCTAATAGTAAGGTGATTAATTATTTTAGTAAAAAATTAAAACTTGAGGATATTCTAAATATTAACTATAGCTTTACTGTTGATAAGGAATTTTTGCCATATCTAGTTGAAATGACACCATTAACCTGGGGGCAGAATACTAAAAAGCAGGAGCTTGTATTTGAGAAGGATGTTATGAATATAACTGTTGACTTAGCAATAATAATTGGTAAAAAGAAGGAGTGCTAATATATGAACAATAACTGGAGAAGAAACATAATACTTTTTTTGAGCAGTCAAACCATATCTCTTTTTGGATCTATGCTGGTTCAATATGCAATAACCTGGTATATAACATTAAATACTCAGTCTGGTGTAATGATGACTATATCAATTATTTGCGGCTTTTTGCCAACCTTCTTTCTGTCACCCTTCGCTGGGGTTTGGGCAGATCGCTATAATAGAAAGCTGCTTATTATTTTGTCAGATTCCATGATTGCGGCAGCTACCCTTATTATAGCAATACTATTTATAATGGGACATGATGCCATGTGGCTCCTATTTGTTGCTTCTGCCATAAGAGCCCTAGGAGGAGGCATCCAAACACCAGCAGTTAATGCCTTTATTCCTCAGCTGGTGCCAGAGGAAAAGCTTACAAAAGTGAATGCAGTAAACAGCAGTATACAATCCATAACGATGCTTATATCCCCTATGATTAGTGGTGCTCTATTAACTAAGGCTAGCATTGAGACCATATTCTTTATAGATGTTATCACAGCTGCTATAGCAGTGATTACCTTATTCTTGTTTTTAAAGGTTCCTGCCCATTCCAAAGCCTTAGAAAAGCAAACAGTAAGCTATTTCAGCGATCTAGGAGAAGGAATAAAGTATATAAGAAATCATACTTATGTTAAAGCCTTTATGGTGTTTTGTGCGATTTTCTTTTTTTGGCAGCTCCAGCTTCATTTTTAACTCCCCTTCAGGTTTCAAGAAATTATGGCGAGGATGTTTGGAGGTTAACAGCCATTGAGATAGCTTTTTCAGTTGGTATGATGTTAGGCGGTATAATTATGGCTTCTTGGGGAGGCTTCAAGAACAAGATTTACACAATGACCCTTACAGCTTTTGTGATAGGTGCTTGTACTATTTCTCTAGGCTTGGTTACTTCTTTTGGGATATACTTATTTGTGATGGCTGTAATCGGAATTGTTATTCCAATGTTTAATACACCTGCAACGGTATTATTGCAACAGAAGGTGGAACCAAACTTTCTTGGTAGAGTATTTGGTGTTTTGGGAATGATATCTAGTTCCATGATGCCTTTAGGGATGTTAGTCTTTGGACCTTTGGCTGACTTAATAAGAATTGAATACTTATTAATAGGTACGGGTATAGTAACATTCATTGAAGGTTTTTTCCTCATTGCTAATAAGGCTTTAGTTGAAGCAGGCAAATCTGCTTCCTAATCTAGAATATAGATTTATCAAATAAATAGACAATCCACATTAATGCTTATATGAGTACTAATGTGGATTTTAATTTTTCAAAAATTCAATGGACAAGTACCTTGTTAGTATAATGAGGCTGACAAATAGGTAAAAGTATAAATTTAAACTATTTTTATGAAAAAATGAACCGATTATTATATTAGGACAATATATAGGTGAAAGGGGGATTTCAGTGGATAGAGATAGCTTTGAACAGTTAATGAATATTCATGGAAATAGCATTTACGGATTTTGCTATAGCTTAACCATGAATAAGGATTTGGCGGAGGACTTGTATCAGGAAACAATGCTTAAGGCTTTTGAAGTAAGAGATAGAATTAATGAAAGAGAAAATCCCCGGTCCTTTATAATATCAATAGCCATTGGAAAATGGAGAAATCTAAAAAGAAAAGAAGCAAGAAGAATGCGTATAACTCCCTTGGCAGAATACGATGAAAATAAGGAAGTGGATTTACAAAGCAAGGAAGATCCTGATAAAGGTCTATTGCATAGGGAGCAGAGGGAGCTTTTAGACAAAATTTTTGGCAGGATGGAGGACAAGTATAAGATACCAATGATTTTATACTACAAGGAGAAGTATGATTTAGAAACCATTGCTAAAGTATGTAACAAGCCTAAGGGTACAATAAAGAGTCGATTACATAAAG
Source organism: Clostridium sp. UBA3947 (assembly GCA_002385545.1). Lineage (GTDB taxonomy): Bacteria > Bacillota > Clostridia > Clostridiales > Clostridiaceae > Clostridium_AU. The sequence continues at coordinate 1,091 of DGDR01000039.1, read as the reverse complement.
GGAGAGAAATTGTAAGAGAAGAATTAAAGAAGGAGGGGTATTTTTATGGAGGATAATATGGATGAGATATTAATGGAGTATTTCCAAAGGGAAGAGAGACTTTCAACAAAGGCTGTTAGAAGGGTTAATGCAGCCTTAGATAAAAAGGAGAGGGAGATTATATGGAAGCAAATTTGCTTTAGCTCTTTATTTACCATTATGTTTACAGCACTGCTGTATGCCTTTATCAATGTTTTTTTAGGAAGCTTTGCAGCAAAGGTGGTGCTCATAGGAAGTTTTGCTTTCTCAGTCATAGGAAGTGTATTACTAATGTTTATACCTAAGAAGGAATTAATTTTAGAAGGGGGTATTAATTAATATGACTTTTTGGATATTAATGATTCTAACTATTCTTTCCCTTATAGGTTTGTTTACTTGCATAGGTCTATGGGTGTATAACGATGCTAAAAAAAGAGGTGAGAAGCCACTAACCTGGGTTTTAATTGCCTTGTGTGTGCCAAATTTCTTTGGATTGCTCATATATTTCCTAATAGGACGTAAAGGTAAGCTTGAAGGCTTTAAGAATAAATTCAAAGCTCCTCTCATATCCATGGTGCTAGCCTTTGTAGTAAGTATATCTGCTTTTATTTCATATGTAGTAATTTCTAATGACCTTCCTATTATTAACGGTGTTTCTATAGGAATGGTAGAAAACAACATAGGTGATAAGTGGAAAGTCTCCTTTAAGTCATCTAGTAAGGAACTAAAAAGAACCGTTGAATTCACTGAGGAAGAGCTAGATAAATTTTACGTTACTTCCAGCTGTGAAAAAGGAAATGCCTTTTTATATATTATACAGCAGGACAAGGTTAAGGTTGTTGACTTAACAAGCTATGACGGTAAGGTTGATCTAGAAGACTTCCAAGCAGGCAAGATTAAGCTTATGATTAACAATGACGGAGCTAAGAATGCAAAAATCAATATTAAATGGAATTAATATAGAATATACTGTATTCTAAATCTACCATCTAACACCTATCATCTATTTTATGGTCTGTTGCACTCTACAAATTTGCTAGTGGTGCAACGGATTTTTTTATTATACAAGAAAT
>DGDR01000118.1 GCA_002385545.1 Clostridium sp. UBA3947 | reverse complement strand
TACTTCCATCCTTGCTAAAACTAATAGAGCTTCCACTCTTATTATCTGACTTGTTAGAATTAGTATTTTTAGAATCTATCACATCGGAGGCTGCGCTCTTGTTTAATGATTGTTTACCGTTTATTGCTATAATAATTAGCAGAATTAGTATAGATATTGAAATAAAAAATCGTCTCTTGTTTCGTATTCTTATCCTCACGCTAGTAACACATCCTTATTCCCGTTTTGTATCTCAATTTTTATAACATACAAGAACTATACGCAGTCATAATTACTTATATTTTAGCATATATTTTATTGGTTCGTAAACAAAAAAATAAGGCTTCCAGCATTCACCACTGAAAGCCTTATTTAGTGCGGATAACAGGAGTCGAACCTGCACGGTTTCCCGCTAGAACCTGAATCTAGTGCGTCTGCCAGTTCCGCCATATCCGCCTGTACTACACTAAATAAGTATAGCACAGCCTTAAAAAAAATTAAATAACTCTAAAATAATTTTTTCAAATAATACTTTAAATTATTTTCTTTTTTCTTCAAATATTGCTCAAAATTATAGTAAGTTTTACTTTTTTCAAATTCTACATTTTTTATACCACCATAGAATTCATCATATACCAATTTAGTTAAAGGTAGCAATATTTCCTGCAATTCCTTTTCTTGTCGCTCAGCAAATTCCTTATCCGTTAAAGCTGGATCCTTCTTTATTTTATAACGCTTCAACCTTTTTAAAATATAATTATATAAAGGAATTGAGCTTTCGCTGCTTAGTATTTTTCTTGTCCTATTAGTTGAAATTCCTATACATAAGCCTATAAGAATTAAAACTAATACTGTAGCAACGATAAATAAACTATTGGACTTTACCTTTAGCTTAATGGTATTGCTTTTGGACTCATTTTTACTATTGTTATTGGAAGTATTAGGAGTATTCTCTGGTTTATTAGTTTGGGGATCAGGGTCAGGTTTAGGTGTTTCTTCCTTTGGCTCCTCTACCACTGGTTGTAGGTTTTCTTCAAAGGCAGTAGGCGCGCAATCACTGATTGCCCATAAGTCATCTGTGACAAGATACTCAACCCAAGCATGAGCAGTATCATTGGTAACATTATATACTCCATCCTTTAATAAGGCGTCATTCATCTTATAGCCTTCTACAAATCTTGCTGGTATACCAGCTATTCTATACATAATGGCTAAAGAAGTAGCAAAATGAACACAATAACCCTTTGGATCTTCAAATAAGAAATAATCAACAAAGTCCTTTCCCTCTGGTAAAACAGAAGCATTTAAGGTGTAAGTATAGTTCTCTGATAAATAATCTCTTATCTTTTTAGCCTTTTCAGCATTGTTACTACAATCCATTACTAGGTCATATACTAAATCTACAGTTCTTTCAGTAATACCCTCTGGTAGCTGTAAATACTTTACATAGTCCTTATCCTGTACATAATACATTCCGTAATAATCCTGATTAATATCAGTGTAGTCTACATCATAGAATTCCACAGTATACTCTTTATCAATATTAGAGCTCATTAAAAATACAGCCCTATCTTCTCCCACAATTATGCCTTCCTTATGGTATTTAATATTATTTGTGTACATCGGCACCATAAAAGAGGTTGTTCTCAAGCCTACAGGATAAATAGTAATCTCCTTAAGTTCGGTAGTGGGAAAAAGACTCATATTAGGATTACTCTTCCTAGCTTTTTCCGCTTCAAGCATAATCTTTGAATTTAACTCTTCTAAGTCATCAACGGTATTTCTCCATGAATATCCTGTATATTCATTCTTTACATGACCTTTTAAATAATAACTCTTTTCACTCTTAACTTTAAAGGCTAAGCTGTTATTTAATTGCAAAGGTCCCCCTAATCTTTTTTCAGTGCTTGAATAACCAGTTTGACCTATACCAAACGCTCCTTTAGCTGCAGTTTCTATATTAATTAAACCTTTAGAACCCTTCCCCTTACCATCTATAGCTTTTAGAATAGATATACTATCCTTCCCCTCTATTTCTTGTGGTAAAGGTAAAGCTATAATACTAGCTATAATACTACATATGATAATATTTACAAATAATTTTCCACCATTAATAGTTGAATATATTCCCTTTTTTTGAAACAAACTTTGGGTCTTTTTATAGTTGTTAAGCATATAGGTCATTACAGAAATAATGGCAAAGGGTAGTAACATAGATCTTACTTCACTTTTATATTCTAAATACCAAAAAAAGATCATTTCAGAAAATGTTAATATTAGTATTCCTTCCGTTATTCTATGCTCGTAAAGAATAAATAAAATTATTAAAATCAATGGTAATACAACGGTTATAGTTGGTTTAAACAAGTAAAAGAAAGTAATCTGGTTATTATATAACTTATCGTTAATAATTATTATATTTTCTACTAAGTCTCTATAAAAAAAATCAATTATGGATGCTTTAAAGATAAAAGCCAAAATCACAAGGGCAACTAATGATAACAGTACAAATATAAATTTCTTCAAGGCAGTATTTAAAACCCCAGTGAAAAATAAGTACACCATAATAAAGCCTATATAAAGCAAGGTTATGTAGAAATAATTAAAATCGTCTATTTGATAGCAGGTAGCCATTAGAACGAACATAAAAAGTATATTTATATAGTGTATAAATATACCTGTTATATGTTGTTTAAACCACTCCATTAAATCACATCCTTTTTTAGATATCCAACAGCCATATTTTTCATCAAAATCACTAAATAGCAAACTTAGTTATGGAGTTTTACAGGAATGATTGATATCTATACAAATTTATTAATGTTAACCACTTTAACCCCTAAATTAGTGAGCTTAGTTATATTTTCTACATCATCATTATGAGCCTGATTATAGAAGATATATATACTCTTCTTTCTTGACTCTAGCTCTAAAACACATTCATATAAGTCACGATCCACTCTAGAAGTTATAAAGGCTACATTGCTCATTGTTATAATTGTGTTCTTACATCTTTTTATATAGTTAGAGAAAGCTTCATTACTATCGCTCTTAGTAACTAAAAAATAATCCATTAGCTGTGCAAAATCCTTGTTATCTCTAACATGAAAGGTTCTAGGACTTGCAGCATTAATATAGAGATTTGAAAAGACTCTTTTCTTAATTAAGGAATATACCAATGATGCAGAAAAATCTATTAGCTTTTCCTCGCTGATGCCATTTATATCATATTTATAATTTTCACAGTCCATATCTAGGAAAAAATTAAATTCTTCTCCAATAAAAATTTCATTGTTCTTTACATAGAGTTCATTATATTTAGCGCTAACCTTCCAGTTTATCTTATTTAGATTATCTCCCTCTTTATATTTCCTATTATCTTTTATAACATAAGGCTCCTCAACACCAGAGCTATGCATTTTATAATTGTTAAACAAATTGACTCCTTTAAATAAATCTGCTGGAATGTTCACAATCTTAGGATAAACCTGAATAAACACTTTATTTTCATATATCTTATTGCTTCCAATAATTGAAGCAGTATCTCTAAAGCAAAGCTCTGTATGGCCGAAATTATATATACCTCTAACCTTAAAACGAACCTCATATTTCAAATTTTTAGTTTTTCTGCTGCCTATGTAGACCGCATCACCATTATATCTGGGGCTAAAATTTTTTAAGGTAGAATTATTGACAATCAAATAGGGAACCGGAAGCCAGCCCTTATTTTTTAAAACAATGGTAAAGCTAATTTTATCTCCAGCGCTATATCTATTACTAGTAAACAGCAAATCCAAGACTAAATTTTTTCGATTGCTAACAATTACTATAATAGAAATTAACAATATTGCCGCCACTGAATAAAAAACTCTATAAAACAGGGGTCCTCCTTCTATAAAAGCTAAGGCAAAACAGAATAGCAATATTATTATATATTTAATATTAATTCGAAGCATATCAGTTCACCTTTGGGGCAGGAACGTACTGTAGTAGGTTGTCGATTATTTTTTCAATGGTAAAATTATTTGCTCTAGCTTCTGAGGAAAGTGTTAATCTATGTGAAAGAACCAAGGCAACATTGTTTTTTACATCATCAGGAATAACATAATTTCTTCCGTTAATTAGGGCAGAGGCCTGGGCAATTTTTTGAAGGGACAAGGCTGCTCTAGTACTCATACCTAAGTTTAACAGTCTAGAGTTTCTAGTGGCTTCTGCTAAATTAACTATGTATTGATTAATTTCCGGAACCACTGTTACCTCTCTACAAGCCCTTTGTAAGTCAATAATATCCTGAGCATCTGCTATAGGTTCTAGTTCCTCCAAAGGCTTTCTCTCCTTATACAAATCCAAGATCTGAACCTCTGAAGCCTTATCTGGATAACCTATGGTTACTTTTATCATAAATCTGTCTAGCTGCGCCTCTGGCAAAGTATAGGTTCCTTCATATTCTATTGGATTTTGAGTAGCTAAAACAAAAAAAGGCTGGTCTAATTTATAAGTATGTACACTTTCTGAAACCTGATTTTCCTCCATAACCTCCAGCAAGGCTGACTGAGTTTTAGGAGCAGTTCTGTTTATTTCGTCTGCTAATACTATGTTAGCAAAAATAGGTCCTTTTCTAAACTCAAATTGCATCTCCTTTTGATTAAATATTGATATACCTGTTATGTCTGATGGTAACAAGTCTGGAGTAAATTGAATTCTACTATATGTTAGGTTTAAGGATTTAGCTAAAGCCTTAACTAATGTTGTCTTTCCTACTCCTGGTACATCTTCTATGAGTATATGGCCTCCAGCTATAATTCCTTTCATTATATCCAAAATAGGTTCTCTCTTACCTATGATTACCTTTTCAACATTAGATAAAATTTCTTGAATAATTACTTTTGTATCCTTCATAAAATTCTCTCTCCTTTGTCCAAATTACAAAACACTTCTATTATTATATCATATTTTTCCTTTTTCTTATATATTTTTATCATATTATGTATTTTGAACCATAAGCTATAAGTTTTAATCATGGACATTTATAAAATATAATTCCCTACAGAGTAAAAAAACAGACAATCTCATAGGATTGCCTGTTTGCTCTTAATTACTTTTTTTAGTTCCAACCTTTACTATGCCTTGTACAGGTTTGTAATAATCATCAGAAATCAACTCTTGTTTTATCAGCTTATTGTTCTCATCGTAAGTATTTCTATAAACCTTAACCTTATATCCAGTTTGAGCCTGCTGCACAATTTTTTTTGATCCTGCTGGCATGGTTGAATCCTGGACAGTTTTCGTTGTAGCCTTTACCGTTTCATACACATGGTTAACTATCTCATATCTTCTGTTTGTAAGTGATTTATTAGAATATATATTAAAATATAATACCTTATTTTTAGTATAGCCCTCAATATAAATTGGATACTCTAAGGTGTTTGTAAACTTGTAATCTAAGTTGCCCCAGTCTACTGTTGCATCCCTACCTAAATCCACATAGGAAGAAGGAAGAGAATGAGGGTACCTTTCTGTAGAGTTTATGTTAGATTTTAATATAGCATTATATAGGGTTGAGGATACTTGACATATGCCTCCACCTAATCCAGATTCTATTCTGTTATTAATTATAACACCTGCTTCTTTATAGCCTCTTTCCTTGGTTCTCTCTCCAACCACCTCATTAAAGCTAAAGGTGTCTCCTGGCATTAGCAAAAGACCGTTAATTGCTTTGGTAGCTAATTCAATGTTATTAATTCTCCCAGCAGCTGATGTTGTAAAACTGGTGGAAAAGGAAGATATTAAGCTATCAACCTTATCCAGTTCCTCTGCTGTTATCTTTGCAGTGAGTGTCTCCACTGGAGCATTTATAGTTATTTCAGCATCAACCTGATCATTTATATTATTTATTATAGTGTTTTTTAGCTGGTCCGATTGAAGCTTGTACCCTTTTTTATCAGCAATAACATTAAACTTTCCACTAGATATCATTTCTAGCTTACCATTTATCGGTTCTTTATTTATATCCTGCTCCATTGTAGCTATAACATCTGCAATATGCTTTTCATCGTAATCAAATTCCAAGTCCAGATTAATGCCTGTCCCATTTTTGATAAGCTTATTTTTCTTAAAGATAGATCCATCCTTACCATAGTTAAAAGCTTCCTCTAGAACCTTGTCTATATCGTAACGGGCATTTAGTTTAGTATATTCTATGGTATAGGTCTTATCTTGATATTTTATATTTATTTTCTTCTGGTCTAGTGAATCTTGGAATTTTTCTTTTAGTAGTGCCTTAGCTTGCTCTTTTGTTTTTCCACCAATATTTAAATCTCTCACTGTGACATTGGGATAAATAAGATTGTCCCAATTAGCAGCTTTTCCATATACGTATCCTGTATATGCGGCACTTCCAGCCATGATAAGTACCGCAATTACGGATAGTATTATAATGAGTTTAATTTTTTTCTTCTTCTCCATACATTTTCTCCTCTCGCCCACATCCTAATCTCACCAAAACTATATACGATATAAAAAAAGATTCGTCCAAGAATTTACAAGCCAATATTGTAAATTCCATCAACCTTTTCATAATTATCCTTAGATATTAGTTCTCGTGAGATCTCCTTGCCATTTTTATAACCTATAAGATATACCTTAACTTTATACCCCTTTACAGGCGCTTGAACTTTTTTTATTGCACCGCTAGGTAAAGAATCTACGGTATTGTAGTATATTTTAGGTTCTTCTACCTCTAAAATCTCTGTATAAAGCTTATATTGGATTTCTGTAAGAGATTTATTGGAATATATATTAAATGTGATTTTTCCTTTACCTGCTATACTTTCAAGATATAAAGGATACTTTGAAGTGTTTTTAAATTTATAATCTATGCTTTCGGAAACTGTGGCATCAAATCCTGGTTCAATATAGGCCGGCGCTAAAGAATGATTCCTTCTACTAATTGACTTAATACCTAGCTTTATAACTGCATTATACAAGGTAGTAGAAACCTGACAAACCCCTCCAGCCACTCCATCAACAAGCCTACTATTAACTATAACTGGAGCTCCCTTAAACCCATTAGCTAAGGTTCTTTCTCCAGTTTCCTTATTAAAACTAAACACCTCACCTGGCATTATGATTTTACCATTTAATTTACTTGCTGCCAAGGCTATATTATCTGCCCTTCCTTTAGTTTCTGTTGAAAAATAAGTAGTGGCACTAGAAACCTTATAGTTCACATCTTTCAAAGCTTCTGCCTTTATTGTAGGCTCTTCATTTTTAACTGTGATAACAACCTTCTTTTCACCAATTCCATATTTATTTATCTTGTCTATAATATCCTTATAAAGAAGATCTGCATCAACGGTCCTACCCTCCTCTTCCTTTACAACAACAGGAGTATCATTTTCAATTCTAATGGTAGCATTTTTAGGTGGTCTATCCACAGCCTTTTTTACTTTTTGAACAAATTCTCTCACTGCATTTTGATCATATGTAAATTCTAAATTATATTCCTTCTTTTTCTTACTTATTAGCTCAATGTATTTATTTATAAGATTCTTATCCTTTCCATATTTAAAAGCCTTATTAACAGTCTTTTTTACATCTATCTGAATATTCATATCCTTAAAGGTAATGGGATACTCTTGATTATCATATACTGCTGTAATTTTTTCTGAGGAAAAGTTATTATAATTACTTATTAATAAGTCCTGTGCTTCATCTAGTGACAATCCTGAAACATCAATATTTTCCACATAGATGTTAGGATATATTTTATTATCCCAAGACTTTACATAATAATAAATAACCCCTAAAGCTAATGTGATAAGAAAAATAAATAGTGCTAAAAATCCAACTATACGTCTTCCTTTTTTCATTTTGTCACCACCTATATATTAATTTTGAATTTTATACAGGCATTATAGCAAAAGATTGATATATCACCTTACGACTAGATTAAAATTATGATACCTTGTATATATTATCCGTAATTTCCCTCTTCTTTATTACATAAAATAAAAAACTGATGGCCTACCACCATCAGTGAAAAGTATTTATAATGTTTACCATCCCAGGTCCATAAGCCAGTTATTCAGTCTTCTTTCTTTATCTGCTAAGCTAAGTTCTTCATCAACTGGTGCAACATATTCTCCCTTTATATTACCATCTACAAAATATAATACTCTTTTACATTTTGCTGCAACCTTAGCATCATGAGTAACCATCATTATAGTAGTTCCTTCCTGATTTAGCTTAACTAGCTCATCCATCACCTCAGCAGAGGCTGCTCTATTTAAAGCTCCTGTAGGCTCATCTGCAAATAACAGCTTAGGTTTATTAATCATGCTTCTGCATATACAGGCTCTTTGTAATTGTCCTCCTGAAACCTCATTTATATCATTATCTGCTATATCTATGATTGATAATTTCCTCATAAGTTCCTTGGCTCTATTAACCTTGTCTTTTCTACTTTCATTTTCCTTTTTACCTTCCATAGCAGGCAGAAGTATATTATCTAATATAGTAAGATTTTTAACCATATACATCTGTTGGAATATAAAGCCCATATCATTTAGTCTCACAGAGGCTAATTCATTTGCTTTAAGACTTGTTAAATCTCGACCATCGAATAAAACTCTTCCACTGGTAGGGGTATCCATCCCCGACACAGTATATAACAAGGTAGATTTTCCAGAGCCAGAAGGTCCCATGATAGCTACCATATCTCCAGCCTCTATCTCAAAGCTCACATTTTTTAGAACATTATTCTGTCTTTTATTTACTACATAAGTTTTACATAAATCCTTAACTTCTAATATATTTGCCATATTCATCCCCCTATTTATTCAATATTTCCCATATCCCTGCTACTTATTTTCTTTGTGTAAAGAGCAGTTATGGTTACTGCGGCAAAGGTAATAATCAAGATAATCCCTGGATAGATAACTAATAAGCATAGCGGATTAAAGCAATACTTAATCTTTAACGCTCCCATCATTCTCCATATGGGATCACACCATAATTTAGTGATAGGCACTGTCAGAGCTACTGCTAAAATTTCTGCCAGGATTCCCACCAGCATAAATCTATATATATGCCATTTAAGTATAAACCTATCCTTAAAGCCTAGGGCTTTTAGTAAGGCAATCTTGCCTGTTTCATCTGATATAAAGCTTCTCTCCATAAGAACAGTAACCAGAACAACCACAATACAGGTTATAATCAAAAGTAGCAAACCTACCGCCTCTAGTGTGCCAATTACGCCCACAGTATTAGTGCAATAACCTGCAGCATCATACACTTCCTCAATAGCATATAATTCTTTAATCCTTTCAATACGCTTATTTATCTCCTTCTCATTTGGATTGTCATCAAAGTCAATCTGAAAAGCCATCATGGCAATTGCATGTTCCATAGAAGTTGGAGCATCCTCGTGCAGTCTTATGACCTCACCTATTTGATTCATTGATTGAAAGTATCCCACAACCATACAGTCCATCTTTTCTACACCAAAATCTATGGTTATAATATCCCCGATTTTTGCACCAATCTTATTTGATATCTGAGGTGTAATTGCTATTTCATTTACTTTTTCAGGGGCAAAGCCTTCTATATATTCATAATCAGAAGCTTTACTCTTTGTATTTTGCTGAAATGTCAGAGCATAGAATTTTGAATCCACATAACAATTGTATTTGAACCATACCTCCATGCTGACCTGCCCTGGCATCCCATTGTCTGCTAAATCCTTTTCTATTTCTTTATACTTTTCTTCTAGATTCTCATTTCCTTCTTGTCCCAACAGCTCTATATTCATTATTTTTGAATCAGTAATGTATATATCTGACTCCTTTCCAAATACCGTTATAAGATTTTTACTTTTCATAGTATCAACAACAAGGACAAGGCCAAATACAAAGACGGAGCTCAAGAAAAAGGATAATATTATTGTGATAAATCTTTTATGAGAGCTTAACACATCGTTTATTGCCATATACATAGCAGGGTTGGTGTGGGCCTTAGATAGTGAATACAGGCTCTTTTTCTTATATCTCTCCCCTGTTTCTCCATTCCTAATAGCATCCACTGGTGAGAATTTTTTCACTTTACTTGTACATAAATAGGTGAAGCCTACCATAAGCCCAATAACTATTAAGGAACCGATTATATTAAGCATTATTCCACTATCATTTCCTAGCACCATCTTTTGGGAAACAGACTTGATTAGCATACTTCCAAAAGGGATACTTATAATAAAACCTATAATCCCCCCCACAATTGCAATAAAGAAATACTTTATAATGTATAAGCTTCTTATTTTTCTATTTCCTATACCTATAGCCTTCATAACCCCTATTTCTCGAAACTCTTCAATTATAGAAAAGGTTATGACAAATTTTAAAATAACAAAGGCAACAATAATCAAGCATATACTTAATACCAACACAATCATAGCTACTATCATTTCCATAACATAGCTAAGCTTTATGGTAGAACGTCCACTGTTAAATAAGATATTGGATAACTGAGCCAATTCAGAGGTAAGCTCCTTTTCGTTATTTGTGTCTATATAATAAAGGCATCCTTGGTATGGCTTCATTTTCTCGTTTTGATCAAATACCTTATAATCCTCTTCGCTAATGATAAGCCTTGTGCTTTTCATCATATCAGAGCCTAATAGGGCATCCTTAAACTCCCCAGCTATTGTGACCTCTACATTAAGATCCTGTAAATTAATCTGTAGCTTGTCACCGATTTTAACAGCATTTTTCTCTAAAAATGATGCTGGTACATATATCTCCCCTTTATTTATCTCAGTAAGCTCACTATTATCCGGTAAAAAATACCTAATCCCTTTATTAGCAATGGACTGGATAACTAAAGTATTATTTTCATTTTTTAGAGAACTATTATTAATTTTTATATTATCCTTTGTTGCCCAATAGCAATTTTCCATCCTATAATTCTCAACATTTTTTGATTCCTTTAATAAATCTAGCACCCCTCCATTACCATTCTGAGTAATTACCACGTAATCCCCTATACCAGCCTTATCCAAAAAATAATCGGTACCATTCATAATAGTGACCACATTGCTAAGTCCGCTAGCAACGAATATAGATGCAAGTATAGTAAATAGAAGCAAAATAATATTCATTGTCTTTTTTCTTTTTAAATCTCTTTTTAAGATATTCAGATACATAATGTTCCCCCTTCGTCCTTTTGTTATCTTTACTATACTGCAAAAAATATTAAATAATCCTTAAATCCTATTTAGGGCATAACAGTATAAAAAGATGTAGCATGAATTCCACACTACATCTTTCTAAACACAACCGTTACCTTAAAGTTATTACCAGATATTTTTGCAAATATATCTCCATCCATTCTATGAAGAATTTCTTTGCAAATGTATAGTCCTAGGCCACTACCCTTCACCTTTTCGCTGTTACTCCCTCTATAGAAGGAATCAAAAATATGGTTTAGCTCCTCATTAGGAAGACTGCAGCCTGTATTCGTAACAGTAACCAGCTTACATTCCTCTTCATCTGCAAAAGTAATGTGTATTTTTTCTCCGCCCCCATACTTTATAGCATTTTCTATAATATTCTGCAGCACTTCAATTGAACGATCTAAATCTCCATATATTAAGCAATCATCCACTTTATCAATGATAAACTTAGTAAAATTATTTATCATTTTTTCTGTATAATATTTTTCTATGGCTTTCATTAATTCACTTAGATAAAATTCTTTATTATCAATCTCAAACCTTAAAAAATCTTCTCTTGACGCCTTAGAAATTTCATTTACATATTTCTTAATATCTTCTGCATTTTTCTCAATGCCTTTCACCACTTCCAGTCTTTTTTCCTCTGTACTATATAAATTCTGTAAGAGAGCCTTTGTATACAAATCAATGGTAGCAAGAGGCGTTTTTATATCATGGGATAGGGAAAGTATTAAGGTCTTCTTTTCTTTCACAAATTCCATCTCTCTAAGCTTATCTTGCTCTAATTTTTCTCTAAGCATATCTACACTCCAAAGAAACCTACCAAAAAACTTACTCTTTTCTTCCTTTATCGGAACGGATAAATTCCCCTTCGCCAGTTCCTCTACCAGATAATTCATAGAATGAAAGGGGTAAATAACCTTTTTACCAATATATACTACAATTACCACAGTGCTTAAGAAAAAGGTAGCAAGAATACCATTAACCACCCAAATTGGTCTTGTGTTCTTAATTTGTGTATATTCAAATCGGTATAAAAGCCCGTTAACCTCTTCTACTCTATAATCATTATTACAAAATTGATTAGCCTTAAACTCAGATATTCTTACAATTGATTTGTATTTATCAAGGCTAATATCTTGTACACTTTTCCCACTTTTCATTTCATTTACAGCTCTCTGAATTTCTACAAGGTAGCTTCTGTGGCTTTCCTCTTTAACTGTTCTATGAATTAACACATTGGCTCCTAAAATAAGAAGCAGTTCAAATATTATAATTGCGATAGTGAATTTTTTATAATTATTCAAATCTATATCCTACTCCCCACTCTGTAATAATGTGCTTTGGATGCTTTGGGTCCTTTTCAATTTTCTGTCGAAGCCATTTTATATGAACAGTTAGAGTTTGCATTTCCGATTCGCTGTCGCTTCCCCATATAGTGTTGAATAAGTATTCCTTCTTCAGTGTTACACCTTTATTTTCTATCAGTAGTCGCAATAGTTCAAACTCCTTCACCGTAACAGCTAGCTCCTTGCCATCTACATAAAGCCGATTGGTAACGGTATTTAATTTTATATTGCCCTCTACTATTTCGTCTAACCCATACTTTCTTTTAAAGATTCCCTTGATTTTAGCTAGCAAAATATCAATATCATATGGCTTTTCTATATAGTCATCCGCTCCTAAATTCAACCCTTTTAGCTTATCCTCCTTCTCTGTCTTAGCACTAACAATCAATATATGGGCATTGGAACTTTCTCTTATTTTAGCACAAACAGAATATCCATCTAATCCAGGAAGCATTATATCTAAAATAATAAGCTTTGCACCATATTTCTCAAATAAAGCCAGGGCCTTCTCACCGTTTTCAGCAACACTAATTATATAATTTTCCTTTCTTAAAAAATCCCTTAAGAGGGTTGCAATTTCTTTGTTATCCTCAACAATTATTATATCTAACATAATTTAGCCTTCACTTCTTTTTTTTACTTAATTATACAGCATAGTTATAATAATTCATAGTTTTTTATAAATACTACCAGTTTCTCAAAAGCAAAAAGGACATTCTCTGTATTTCTACTAAGAATGTCCTATATACCTTTTATTATATTCCTACCTTTTTTTCCGTCTTTGTTTCTTAAGCTCCTCTTTCTCCTCTTTGGATACCCTCAATGATTCCACAATCTTTTGAATGGATTTATTTATACACCAATCATCCATTTTTCCTGATTGAATAAAGCACTTTGTCTTTTCCTTATTGACTAAGTAGCAGGTACTTATTAGCCAAGCTACACCCATATTGACATAATACTCGTGATTTACTAAGGCTTGAATGGCATCAAATATAAAATCTAAATAAGCTTCCTCTGTATAATAACTGTTTAAGGTAACTAAAGCAAATCTTGCAGGCCAGGGCTCAGGGCTTTTTATATACTTTGGAATCACAGCAAGAAATTCTTCCTTACTCCCTTCCACTAGTTTTTGAATGTTAGAAACAAAGCAATCACAAAGAGCCCAATTATTTATTTTCTTAATATAGTAATCTATGCTACTAATCATATCAGAAAAGCTTTTAAAATTCATTTTGGGCATTAACATACCTTGAAGGAGCTTTTCTTCATAGGAGCTACCTGCAGAAACAAAATTGTAAAAGCTCTCTAAGTCCTTATTTTTTTCTAGCTGCTTAGCAATTTTTCTAAGAACAGGCATCCTTACAGAATAGCTAAAGCCTATATCTGGTATAATCTTGGAATTAAACTTCCCATAGGCTTCGTCTGAATATGACTTCAATAGCTCAATAAAGGATTTATATGCTTCAGCGTTCCACTCTACAAGCCCTAGTTCCTCAATTTTCATAGTTTCACCACTTTACTTTAAATTTTATAGTGCTCTTTCCTTTAAGGATAGCTCTATTATCTTATCTAATAATTGAGCAAAAGTCATACCAACCGCTGCAGCACTCTTAGGGAATAAGCTATTTTTAGTCATTCCCGGAAGAGTATTTGCTTCTAAAACAAAAGGTTCATCCTCTCTAATAAGCATATCTACTCTAGCATAAACACTACATTTTAAGCTTCTCCAGCAAGCTAAAGCCATTTCATTAACCTTCTTTTGCAAATCTGGCTTAAGCTCCACAACAACTTCTTCTGCGCCACCATCAGTATATTTTGATGTAAAATCAAAAAAGTTGTTTTTAGGCCTGATAGCAATAGTAGGCAGTACCTTACCATCTAATATACAACAGGTTATTTCCTCACCTTTGATATATTGTTCAACCATTACTTCATCATCATACTTTAAGGCCTCATTAACAAGATTTGCTAATTCTTCCTTATTGTATACAATGCCAGTAGCTACAGAAGATCCTCCACTATTAGGCTTTACCACTAAAGGATATCCAATACTTTCAATAGCTTCATAATCTATCTCTTCTCCTTTATTAACCATTACCCATTTAGCAGTATTGATACCAGAAGCCTTAAGCACCTTTTTAGTCATATCCTTATCCATGCAAACAGCACTACTTAAAGGGCTACAGCCAGAATAAGGAATATCCATTGTTTGAAGCACCGCTTGAACAGTTCCATCTTCTCCAAACTTGCCATGTAAGGCTAGTAGAGCAAAATCTATGTCCTTTGCCTTGGAAAATATATCTTCTTTTTTATCTATTACAATGGGCACAACCTCATACATTTCCTTATCTAAATTAGCCATTATTTCCTTACCAGTATTTAGGGAAATATCTCTTTCTGAAGATATTCCTCCCATAATTACTCCAATCTTCATTTTTACCCTCCATTTATTTCTCTAATTTTTAGTATAAGATATTTATTTCATTAAATTAATATGGTCAAGAATTACTTGCTTGGTTCTTAAAATAGATGCTGGATTCATTGAAAACTCATCTAGCCCATATTCCAACAATATAGGAATAGCTTTTTCATCAGCAGCCATCTCACCACACATACCACAGCACTTACCTTCCTTATGGGCAGCATCTATAGTAAACTTAATAAGTCTTAATACTGCTGGGTCCATGGTATTGTATAGATGAGAAATCTTTTCGTTAGTTCTATCTACCGCTAAGGTATATTGTATCAAATCATTGGTTCCTATGCTGAAAAAGTCAACTAGTTTAGCAAACTCATCGGCCCGGATGGCGGCGGAAGGTACTTCTATCATTATACCTAAAGGTATATTTTCATTAAACTCAATGCCCTCTTGCCTTAGCTCCTTCATACATTCTTGCAGCACTTCCTTAGCTTTTTCAAACTCCTCTGGTGTGCTAATCATAGGAAACATAATCTTTAGATTTCCATAAATAGAGGCTCTTAAAAGTGCCCTAAGCTGAGTCTTAAATAAATCCTTCCGATCTAGACATAGTCTAATAGCTCTATATCCAAGGAAAGGATTCATCTCTTCTGGAGTTTTTATGTAAGGTATGCTCTTATCCCCACCTATATCTAGGGTTCTTATTACCACTGGTTTGTTTTCCATTTTTACAAGAACTTTTTTGTACGCTTCAAACTGCTCTTTCTCACTAGGCACAGAGTCCCTATCCATGTATAAGAATTCTGTCCTAAATAGTCCAATACCATCAGCGCCATATTCAAGAACCTTATCCATTTCTTCTGTAGAGCCTATGTTAGCAGATATTTCTATATGCTTCCCTTTTGAATCTATTATTACCTTATTTTTTAATTCTTTAAGCTTTCTTTTTCCTATTTCAAACTCTTTAATTTTTTCCTTATAGAATTCTATAATATCATCCTCAGGATTTACTATAACTATTCCATGGACACCATCTACTACAACCCTATCACCATTTCTAAGCTTATAAACAATATCATTCAAGCCAACAACTGCTGGGATTTCCAAAGCTCTTGCCATAATTGCAGTATGAGAAGTTAATCCACCTACTTCTGTTAAAAAGGCAATAACATTTTCCTTGTCAAGCTGAGCAGTATCAGAAGGTGTTAAGTCATGAGCCACTACTACAGTATTTTCCTTTAAGTTAGAAAAGGATTTGGACACGTTTCCAGTAATATTCATTATAAGTCTTCTGCCCACATCTTTAATGTCTGCCACTCTTTCCTTTAAATATTCATCCTCTAGCTTAGACATAGTATCTATGTAGCTATTAATTACGTCATTTACTGCGTTTTCCGCAGGCTTCCCAAACTCCACCATTTCCTTTTCTACTGCTACAAGAAATTCTGGATCCTCTAACAGCATATAATGACTATCAAAAACCCGTGCTTCCTCTTCTCCAATTTCTTTTTCTACCTTTTCCCTCAGCTCTCTAATTTGCCCTTTAGATATTTTTATAGCATTAAATAGCTTTTTCTTTTCATTTTCAATATTCAAAGAACGCTTAGTATCTAAATTTAACTTAAGTTCTTCCTTTATAAATACAGTACCTATGGCATATCCCCAGGAAGCAGATATTCCTTTTATCATAACGCACCTCATTACACATTGAATTTAAGAGTATAATTATATAATATGATAACTGCCTATGAATTACAATATTCCTTAACGGGATAGCAAATATCCTTCCCTTTCATTTCTTGTTATTTTTCTTATATTCCCTGCACCTAGAAGCAAGGGCACATTGAGCGCAATTAGGATTTTGTGCCTTACAAATTCTTCTGCCATGAAAAATTAGAGAATGGTGAGCTTTTATCCATTCATCCTTTGGTATTTCCTTAGTAAGCTGCTTTTCTGTTTCTTCTACATTTGAAGCAGTAGCCAGTCCAATTCTATTTGATACTCTAAAAACATGGGTATCCACTGCTAGGGCAGGAATTCCATAAGCATTGCTTAAAACCACATTGGCGGTCTTTCTGCCTACTCCAGGTAAACTCATCAATTCCTCATGGGTTCTAGGCACTTCTCCATTAAACTTTGCTATCAGGTCCCTGCTTAAATTTACTATATTTTTAGCTTTATTTCTGAATAATCCTATTTCTTTTATTTCTTTTTCTAAATCCCCATAATCTAAAGCTGCAAAATCTTGGGGATTCTTATATTTGCTAAATAGCTTTCTAGTAACCTGATTAACCTTTTTATCTGTTGTCTGGGCTGACAATACAGTAGCTATTAAAAGTTGAAAAGGAGTCTCATGCTCTAATTCACAGTGAGCATCAGGATACATCTCATATAGTATATCTAGGATTTCTCTATTTAATTTCTTAATTCTCATTATTCCTCCTATGTATTATTAATATTTTGACAACCATTTTCTATTATTATAGAATAGAACTAGAGCCTTTTAAAGGGGATTTTCCTAAGATTTTAATCCAGTGCATAACGATGTTTACCCTTCCTTTACATATATAAATTAATTT
>DGDR01000128.1 GCA_002385545.1 Clostridium sp. UBA3947 | reverse complement strand
TGATGATGAAATATGTCTAAACAACACGAAAGACATGCTTGAGCATTGGTCTGATACTACATCTTTCCAGCTTGCAATAGACACCTTTCATAATGGAGATTCATTAATAAGAGAATGTGATAGTGTCCAATATAATCTTATTTTTCTCGATATATTCTTACCTGTTGTAAACGGAATAGAGATAGCTAAAGAGATAAGACAAAAGGATAAGACTGTGAAAATCGTTTTTCTAACATCATCCCCGGACTTTGCACTTCAATCTTATTCTGTGAAGGCAATGGATTATTGCTTAAAGCCTGTTGAATACGAAAAACTGAAGGAGATTATGGAGGAGTGTGTTGTTGTATTCAATAGTCAAGAGCCAGAGCATCTTATACTTAAAACCTTAGGTGGATATCAGAAAATTTATCTACATGATATTGAATATATAGAAGCGCAAAATAAACGAGTATTCTTTTTTATGAAATCTGGCCAGGTCTTGGAGGTTACTCAGCCTCTTTATACTTACGAAAAGAAGCTCTTGGATAGCAAGGGTTTTTTTAAATGTCATCGTAGCTATCTTGTATATCTTCCCAATGTGGACTATTTCAGCAATACAGAAATAAGAACAAAGACGGGACGACGGATTCCTATCGCAAGAGGATATGGAAAAGCTTTTAAGGACACCTATTTTGCTACCATGTTCCAGGATAAGTAGGAAATGTTCCAAGATAAATAGAAAGTGTTTCAAGATAAATAAAAAGTGTTTTAGGATAAATGACTATTGATTTAGGGTAAATAGAAATTGCTTCAGGATAAGAGAAGAAGGCTTAAGGATATTGAATAAGGAGGGGGATATAGTGTTAGAATTTATATTAGGTATGTCTACAAATACTTCTCTGCTATTATTTGGAGTTTTTGCTTCTGCAGCAATTCTTCGGATACCTTTTAGTAGGAAGAATATCTTAGTATTATTGAACTTTTGCATAGCGGTGAATGGCATTCAATTTGTATGTTATAAGCAATATGGCCTAGATGGGGCTTTGTGGTTGTATCCTATCATTACACATATCACCTCCCCTTTTGTTATATGGTCTACACTATAAGCAGAAGCTGATATCTAGCATATTTGCCATTTCATCAGCCTATCTTTTCTGTCAGTTGGGTAAATGGATTAGTATGTTGTTTTTAGTTTTCACTGGTGAGCAATGGATTTCTTATGGAGTTCGTACTGTCCTTAATATAGTTTTAGGTCTACTTATTATTAAATATATTGCTCCCTCTATAGCTGTGATTTTAACAAAGCCCTATAAAACAGTGTTGATTTTTAGTATTTTGCCAGCCACTTATTATGTTTTTGATTATATAGCTACAGTTTACACCAATCTTCTATATAGTGGTTCGGAGCTTGTTTTTGAGTTTTTGCCCTTTGTTCTATGTATAGCCTTCCTGCTTTTTAGCGTTATATATTTCAAGGAATATGAAGAAAAATGCCAAATTGAGCAGCATAATCAGTTAATGGAGATGATGAGGGTACAGTGGGAAAAGGAAGTGGAGGCAATCAAGCGTTCCGAATATGCAGTAGCATTGATACGACATGATATGCGGCATTTTCTTAGCAATATATCATCCTACATTGAGCATGGTGATACAGACAAGGCTAAATCATACATCCGCGAGATTATAGCCTTGACCGATAAGACTGCTATGAATAAGCACTGTGAAAATAAAATTGTTAATATGATTCTTTCATCCTATGAAAATGAAATAAATGAAAAGGGAATTATCTTCTATCATTCAATTAAAATACCAACCAAGCTGCCTGTTTCTGATGTTGATTTTACCTCTATCCTATCTAACGGTTTAGAGAATGCCATTCATGCTGTTTCAAAGCTTGGTCCAGGTAAAGAAAGAAGTATTACTTTGGATTTAAGAATGTACAAGGATAAGATTCTTTTATCTATTAAGAATCCTTATGAAGATAAGGTGGATATGTTAGATGGGGTGCCCCAGGCCAAAGAAAGTGGACACGGCCTTGGAAGTCAGAGTATTAAATATGTTACAGAAAAACTTAAGGGTAACTGCCAGTTTATAATAAAGGACAACCAGTTTGTTCTGAGAGTGGTTCTATAATTTAATACAGACATAAAAATATCACCTCCATAATTTCTTGCCTTTAGGCAGGGCTATGGAGGTGATTTATTTAAATTTTTGAAAGGGTTCATAAATGTTAAAAATCAGTAGAATAGACTTTTTCATCACGCCTTTTTATATAAAGGCACGTAGTGAACTTGCCATATGATAGCAGGTTTCAAAGGTCTTATACCTGATATCTTAGTTTTGATCCCTCACTTCTAAAAGAGCGGTATTACCTTTTTATTCTTCAAATATAAACTTATACAACTGTTCATTAGTAGCTTCCTGATCGAAGGTTAAGTAATAAATTCCACCAATCATCTTTCCTTGACAGTATCCATCGGCAGGGAATCTTATTTGTTCGATTTTGGAAGGCTTTATGTCTATTACATCTAAGGTTAAATCCATAATTTCACCGTTGGATAAGTTGGTCTTAACCATTGGCAGTATATCTGAAACAGTGCTTAGTATTTTGCCTTTATCCTGCTTCATTAGCTTTGAGAATACGCTACTAAGGATTGTTCTATGTCTTTCAGTACGTTCATAGTCACCGTTACCAACATATCGGATTCTTGCATATTTTAAAGCTTGATTACCATTAAGGGTTTGCAATCCGGTAGTTGTTATTCCATAGGACTTCAATTCAGAAAGCTCATAATCCTTAATATCAATCTCTACGCCACCAACTGCATCAACTAACTTAGGTAGGGAAGAAAAGTTTACAGAAACATAATCCTTTATGTTGAGCTTATAATTGGAGTTAATAGTTTTTAAAGCCAGCTGCGGTCCTCCAAAGGCGTAGGCGTGATTTATTTTATCCATGCCACGACCATCAATATTTACATAGGAGTCTCTCATTATGGATGCTAGTTTAACTTTTCCGTGGGCTTCATCTATAGATAAAATCATAATAGCATCAGAACGGCCTGCCTTTCCGTCCTCTGCATCGATACCAAATAGAGCGATGTTGGTTATATTTTTGCTATTTTTATTATTTTTGATTTTTTCATCAGCATCCTTGTCAATACCTAAGGCATCTGGGCTCTGGTCGATTTTTTCTCTCTGTATCTTATTTAATAAAGACTGAGTATATAAATAGGTGCCTGCAATACCTGCAAATACCAAACTAAGCACTACAGCTAAAGATATAAAAATAATCTTTTTTTGTTTCTTCTTCATAAAATCCATCCCCTCATTTCTCAATTTAACTCAATTATTTTCATATATACTGAGTTCCTTCCCTAGATTTTTGCGCATACTAAAAAGTTTAATTATAGCCCATGATAATATGTAAGCTTTTAATATGCTTACAAGCCTTTTGATGCAGTCAGACAAATATTTATACGAAAAAAATTACAAAAGGTCACAAAATACGTCTAAATTATATAGAAAATTATACTTTAGTTTAATAAAGTTATGAGACAATCAGTCATTCCAAGGCTTTAAAAGGCCAATAGAATAAAAATATGTAATCTCGCCACAATGCTCGCAAAATCTACTGTTACCAAGGCCAACGTAATCGCAAGACATGGAGCCTGATTTAATATATTGTGAGCAGTAATTAAAAATGTAAGTGCCGCATACTGAACATCTATCTCCACGAAAACTTTTTCCCTTGCAGCGGGGACATTCTAAAACTCTTTTGTAGCCATCTAGGGCTATAGCCTCAGGGAAGAAACGCCTTCGAATTCCTTTGGCATGTCCTCTAATTGGTGTGCCGCAGATGCTACAATATTCAGCCATCATGGAAAAATAGGTATTACCGCAACACTGGCAGGTCTTTTCCATCTTTGATTGAAGCAAATCCAGCCTTTTAAGGTTGTTTAGCCTATACCAAAGAGCCCTGTTTGAAACATTTAAATATTCAGCAGTGAGCTCCAAAGATGGAAAGTTACAGCTGTAAAGAAGCTTCTCCGGCATCAACAACAAGGAGGCAAAATAGTTAGCTTCTAATTCCTCAAGATCTATATCTGCCTCACTCTTTAGCTCCCTTGGAATATCCAGATGGTCTAATAATATATGGCCTAGTTCGTGAAAGATAGTGAAGTTCAATCTTCTATCCTTAGAGTATTTAAAAGGATATCGGATTTTATTAGAATTCAATTGAATAATATAATACTGAATATCTTTATCATATTTGCAAAAGCCATCCAACCTGTCATCCATAGGTGCAAGTCTAACCTTAAGCTTCAGAAGTTCTTTTCCAACTACTTCCTTTAATAATTCTATACCATCCAAGGGCCAATCATCATCTTGCAGCTTTAGTAGGCCTGTAAATTCCTTAACCCTAAGCCTAATAAATTCAATCCGGTATTCAGGAATCAAATTTACCGAAAAGTATTTTGGATTATACATTTCCTTCATAATTAATCACCCAAAAAATAGCTGCAGCCTACTTAAAAGGTGCAGCCCTAGTCCTATTTCTTCTTGTGCTTTTGCATTAGGCTGTTATATAAAGCTTCAGTTTGTGCTTTGATAATATCCATATCCTCTGGAGGCAAGTTAGAAATTGCTACTCTAAAGGAAAGGTTTGCCCAATCTGGATCCTTCTCATGCATGATATTTGCTCTCTTAACAATATCTATAATGCTTCCATCCTGATCTCTATATATCTTTTCCGTATAGCTTTGGTGAGGAACAACTTCTTCTATGTATCCTGCCTTCTGTAAAAGCTCCTCATAGGTAACGCCGATATGGGGAGCAATTGCCTTCAAAATTGCAGGAGCTGGATTTTTTCTCTCCCCAGACTCTATTCTAGATATCTCTGCATTACTAATTCCACTCTTTTCAGCTAAGTCCCTTTGAGAAAGCTTGCTTTCTTTTCTTAATTTTCTTACATATTCACCAAAAGTCATGTGAATCCACTCCTTTAACTTAATTATATATAATTTGATACTATTTGGCAAATGAATTTTTAAATTATGTTGACAAAGGGTATCGGAAGATGTTACCATTATGTTAGATACTATTAGGTAGCATAAAATTTGCCTAGAGGTAATAAAAGAGAAAATTAATAAATAGAAAAATAAGAGGGGAGAGAGATTATGATAATAGAGGAACACAATGAAAGCTTCTGCAGAGCTGAACTAATCGACCAGGAAGGAAGACTTCAGGTTTTTAGAAATTCTATACTCATTGATTTATCCGATGATGACCTAGAGGTTCACCTAATTAATTTAAATAGGGAACAAAGAAATGTGGTGAAAAACTTATTAACCAAAGGAGTTATACACTATGAACTGTAAGAAGTTAGAATACTCCTTTAACTCTATGGATTATGAGTATGTAGTAAAGCAGGCTCAAAGCGGTGACAAAGAGGCAAAGCTTATACTTATCCAGCAGTATATGCCCTATATTAAAAAATTAGCCAGAAGCTATAAAATAACAGGCTATAGCTACCAAGACTTAACCCAGCTAGGAGCTCTAGCAGTGCTGAGGGCTATACATAAATATAAGCTTGG
>DGDR01000034.1 GCA_002385545.1 Clostridium sp. UBA3947 | reverse complement strand
GATGTAGTTCAAAAGATAATTGATGATTTTAACCTTAATTTAAAAGATATATTAAAATATGAATATTATAGTGTTAACACTCCTAAATTTAAAAAAGGTGATGTTAAGAAAATACACTATGATGTATCAGACGCAATAGGTTTAGCCTATTATGGATATTTAAAAAACATTTACGATAAAGAAAGGGGTAATCACTAATGAGTAGTATTGGAGTAACTAGAACACTTGATAATTTAGGAAGGGTAGTTATACCTAAAGCGTACAGGGAAATATTAAATATGCATCCCGGTGACGAGATAGAATTTTTAATGAATGATAATAACACTATTACTATTAAGAAACATACTACAATACAATCAAAAGAAGATAAATACAGAGAAATACTTGAATCCATTGCTGAATTGATTAATCAAAGTGAAGACTTAACGATTCAAAAAATAAAAGAAACCTTATTTAATACTTTAGAATAATAAGACCCTCATAAAAGAGGGTTATAGCATAAATGCTTACTTAGGAGAATCACTCTATTAAGAGTATTCCCTAAGTAAGCATTTTTTATTCATTATTTTTTGATTTGACTCTAGCAGCGTCTACCATACCTTCACCTATAATATAAGCAATTAAAACGCTTGTTGCAGATATAATTCCAGTAACCTGTTCAATAGTTAGCTTATCTATATTCATTACAGTTAAAATAGATGTTATAAAACCTATAACAGCAGACCAGAATTTTCTTGAAGTTAGTTTTTGCTTCCAATTAATCACTTTTATCACCTTTATTTTTTATTTTTGATTTCTTAATAGTGCCTATAGTCCACAATTCACCTGTTACAAAAGCAAAGAAACAAGTAATAAGTGTAGACGGTTCAGAGGAAGTTTTTATAAATACACATAATATTGATATTGTAAAAACTATTACAAGAGCAATTATAAGTACTATTATTATTTTAGAAAACATTCCTTTTCTCAATAATACCACCTAGACCTTCTTCCTCTTGTGTCCACATGAACTATTGTATTTCCACCTAAACCTACTCCATCACGTTCAAAAAGCTTATCGCAATATTTTCCTAGTTCACTTGGTGTCATTCCTTTAACTCTAATATCAACAGCCTTTCCATATAGATGTTGACTATTAGCAGCACCACCAACAGCCTTATTATGAGCAGGACATCTATATCCTGAATTGATTATAATAGGTTTATTCCCTATCCTTTTTCTTAATTCTTCAAGCATTATAAGAAGTCTTTTGTCAATACCACCGGGAGGAAGTTTACCACAATGCTTGCACTTAAATTCACTTTCTTTAAAATGAGTTATAGGTTGATGATAAGTTAAAACTAAATCAGTATAATACCCTACTATTCCGTCAACATTAAGGTTATAATCTTTTTGTAGTTTCTTAACAGCGTTTTCAGTATTAGTTCCAAAGATACCATCAACAGACCCACAGTTATAACCTATTTCGTTTAGTCTCTCCTGAAGCTTTTTAACTAAGATACCTTTATCTCCTTTTTTAATAGCCATAACAAATACCTCCTATTATTTTAAAGTTAGCAAATCAAAGAAATATTTTGCTACTAAAGAAGCTACCATAGTTGCAATAAAATAAAGTATTTTATTACTTGTTTTGATTTGAGTTTTAAGTTCAGCTAAAGTAATATTTATGTTATCTATTTTTTCTTTACTCTTATTTAATTCTCCTTCTATACTGTTTTGTCTAAATTCTAATGTGTTTTGTTTTGCTTCCACCTGTATCAATCTTTCTTCGTGATTATTTAAACTTTTCTCATGTAATTCTAACCTCTTTTGAATTGTATTTTCCATAACAACACCTCTTATTCATTCCATAGACCCTTATACTTCAAGTTTTTTTGCTCATTCTTTAATCTTTCTATTTCATCATATATTGCTTGAAGTTTTAAGTTGTCTAAGTCTAATTGGTGTATTCTTATTGGTGAGTATTTTCCAGAACCTATTGGTTTCTCTGTTGTTCCTTCTACTTCTTGACCAGAAGCTAATGCTTTAAGTATCTGAATTGCTCTAGGAAGTTCTTCTACGTCTTCAAGAAGTGGAGCAACCTGTTTTATTGCATATTTAAGCTTCGGGTTCATCATGTAACCACTAGGAGTTTCCTCTCCAAGTCCTAATATTTCTGCATATTTAGGTGCTTTTGTTACTGCACCTTCTCTATACTGAATTGGCGAATCAAAGTAGAAGTTTTTATTAGCATAGAGTTCAATAGGTGTTCTTATAAAAGGACTTAGAGAACTCATAATTTCGTCTCCTGATAGTCTTTTCAAATCATACATAGGTAGGTTTACATTAACATATTTATTATCTCCTATATGGATTGCATCTTCTAAATATTTAGGTTTTAATTCTTCTGCTTGCTTATCTTCCTCTACAGATAAATTTCTAATTGTTCTTTCTATAGCAGCATATTTGCCGGGTTTATCAAACATCTGCTCTATCTGAAGAGGAATATTTTTTCTAAGCCATGTATAGAATGGTATTATGCGTTTCATAACATTAGCTTCAAACTCTGTAATGTCTTGATAGTCAAACAAGAATTTATTAACCAAATCAGCAGCTTCCTGATATGACTTACCATCACTAACATGGGTTAAGAAGTTTACAATCCTTGCTTCGTTCTCTATATTACTACCTATTTCTCTACTAATAGTATATAACGGAAAGTTAGCTGCATCAAGCGGATTTAGCTTTTTAAGTGTATTTTTTCTTCTAGCACTCTTAGATAGTTTAGCAAGCGAATCAGAAGAAGCTTCTAAAAAGCTTTTAGTTGTTTCATCAAAGAACGTATGGTCTATAACACCATATTTTCTAAGTATATCTAACCATTCATCTGATGTTTTGCCCATTACTTTACCCTTACCTGTCATAATTTTTACTGCATCAACATGAACAGAGGGGTCAAAGAATTTATAACCTACAGACATATAACTTTGAAAGGCATTACCAATCATGTTGTTTGCATGGAATGTAGGTCTAAGTCCTGTAACTTGTGCCTTAAAGATACCTAAGAAGTTATCATAAAGTTTAAGTAAAGCGTTCTTTTGTTCTTTGAATTGCTTCTTCATTATCTTTTCATATGCTTCATAGGCATCCTTATGAACAACATAAGGAGTAGCGTCAGTTCTTCTTAATACTTCTTCTAAAGTAGTGTTTCTCATATCTACTCTAGCAAAAGGATTTTCAAGTTGTGCATTAAATATTCCTTGTATATCTGGGTCTTCTCTGAACCGTTTAGAATATTGTTCTCCTTTTTTTCTAACGTAGTTAAGGTCTGCGTTTTGTTCTGTAGTTCTTATTATTATATTTTCAAGTTCTTCATCAGGAATAATTCTAACTTGCTGTTTTGCATATTTAGGGTCTTTATAAACTACTACATAATCTCCAGACTTTATCATTTCATTTATTCTTTTTTGATGTTCCGTAAACTCTTTAAAGCTATCAAATTCATCAAATTTTTTGATTTTCTCTCCAAACGTATTAAGTACATCATCATATAATTCTTTTTGAAACATAAACCTTTCGTGATTTATTGCTCTTTGAAGGTAAGAACGAACAATATTAGTTTCAAAGAAATCATCTATACCATACTTTTCTTTTGCCCATTTATTAATCTCTTTAATAGTACCTTTATATTTTCTGTTAAGTTCATGTATGTTAAATGGTGAATTAGGGTCAACACCTGTTATATTAGCATATATCTTCTTAGCTTTCTTATTATCTCTAAGGTCATAATTAAGCATATGGTATACATAGTTAAAGGTTTCTTCTATACCTTCTTCTTTAGCCATATGAGAGAAATCCTCTCTGATTTGTTTAGCTACATCTTTAAGCGGTTCAGGAAGTTTATCAATAGCTGATACTTTCTCTGTAGTTTCTTCTATTGTTTCTTTAATGATTTTCTTAGGGAATTTGTCGCTGTATTTTTCGTTAAACCACTTCATATAAAGGTCTTCGTCAGTTAATAGTTTTTCTAATTCACTTATTCTATTTTTAGTTCTACTGATTCGTTTATTTAATTTATTAATAGCTTTTATATCTTTTTGTTCCTCAGCAAATCCGTCTACAATGTCTTTAAGCTTGTTTAAACGCTCTTTTACTTCATCTTTAGACTTAACTATTGACTTAGGAATAAAATCGCTTATATCGTCTTTCTTGGCGTTTAAAATGGTATCGTAGAATGTCTCTTTAGCTTTAGGAAAAGCTTTCTGAACAGTAGTAGCTAATTCTTCATCTTTATTAAACATTAATACTGCCATTTCAGCTAAATTTTCTTTATATGCTTGGTTGATTTGATTAATCTTTTTAAGACCTTCCATGTTTTCTGATTTTTTATATACATCCCAAGCATAACTAGATATAAAGCCATGTTGAAAAGCTTCTTCACTAAGTTTTTTAAAGTGACTATAATCAGACATTATAATTCTTTGATATACTTCTGTTGCCTGTTCAGGGTCAGAGAACAAATTATTAATATCATCACGTAAATTATTGAATATTTTTTTAGCATTACCACCTAATTCATGTGCCGCTTCGTGTTTTAATAAATTATCTATTTCATCTATTTTACTTGATTTATTATCAAATATTACGCTACCTTTTCCTCTTATATTAATAGCAGGAACATTTATTTTATTGCCTTTAGAATCTTTTGCTATAACACCACCTCGAATAATTGTTAAATCAGTTAAATCTTTAAGTTTTTGAGCAACTTCATTATCATCTTTAAGCTTACTTATTATTTGATTAGCATAATCAGGGTCTACATCATCACCTATTTTAACTGTTTTGTTACCTACTTTAAATTCATGTAGTCCAAGTTTTTGTTTACCAGTAGCAAAATCATGGTCATAAGCAGAGAATTTATAAGGTAATTTTATATCTCCTCTGTTGCCTTCTGTAAAATTGATGTTATTAGCTATTTCCATTACTTTTCTTATTTCTTCTTCTATCTTTGATTTAGTTTTTGCGTTAGTAGCAATTTCTAATATTTCTCCATCAAGTTCAGGGTAATCCCTTACCAAATCAGGATAGATTTCTTTTGTTATTTTAAATTGTCTAAGCCCTTCTGTTTTTTTAGGTAGAGAACTAGATATATTTGTTACAGATGTTTCAGGCTTAACATCATTTATTTTTTTATATAGTTCTCTTGAAGCTTCTCTATATGTTTCTAAATCATTTCTAACTTTATTCATTGGATATTGCTTTGTCCATTCATATTTCTCTTTGTCTGGTAGTTTATTTACCATATCTATATAATCAGCAAATTGTTTTTGAGTTACTTGTTTAGCTTTAGGTAATGTTCTAGCTTCATTCTTCATTTGCCTTAAAGTTTCAGTTACTTCTGCTTTTGTAGCACTATGATTAGCTATACGATTAATAATAGATTCTCCTTGTTCTTTAAGGTCAGGATATTTTTCTATTAAATCTTCTATTTCTTTAAGTTCTTTTGTTCCAGCATATATTTCTTTGTTTTTATATGCCGGTACTCTACCTATCTGTTCGTATTCTGTTGTCACTTGTCTTAATGGGTCATCAAACATTCTATATTCTTTACGATTAGGTTTTATAGTTTTATATTTCTCAATCAAATCAGATACTTCTTTACCTGTATACCCTATAAAGTCAGGGTCAGGTACTTCTTGACCCGCCTGTTTCATAAGGCTAGTTAAGTATTTCTTTTGTTTTGCTGTTGGCCCAACTCTAAGGTCATTAACAAGTTTTATTTTATCAGAAAGACTCATGTTGTTTAAATCAAATTTATCTAAATTAACTTCTTTTTCTTTAGCTAGTATTTGAAGTATTTCATCTACAGAGAATGAACCACTTACAATATCACTTATATCATCAGATGAAGATTCTATAAACTCTTTAAGAGTAGTAGAATAAGTTCCAGTATAATAATCAGCTATTTCAGGATATTTCTTCTGAATTGCTTCTATAGTATTTTCAGCAGCAAGTTTTATTTTAACTGCTATTTCATCACTTATATTATATGCTTCTTTTACTTCATCAATAGTTTTAGTAGCAAAATCCATAGGATTTGTTAGCTTATCAGCCATCTTTGATATAGTTTTATTATCTATTTTAGTATTTGAAAGCTGAACTAAAAACTCTAACGATTCGGATTCAGGAAGTTCATCAATTAGCTGTCTTAGATTGACATATTCATTCATAAGTCTTACCGCTTCAATGCTACCCGATTCTTGTGCCAGTTTTATCTGTTCTGACAAATCGGCTAATTTTTTGTTATTCTTTCTTAATTCACTTTTAAGATAACTCTTTTTAGTTTTAAGTGCTTTAGCATACTCTGGATTGTCTTCTGCTACTTTAACTATATTTTTGATAATTTTCTCTGAATCAGGAGTTTCAAGAACTTCTGTTAGCCATCTAGAATTACCTGTACCGCCAATTTTCTTTTCTAAGTCCTGTGCTTTTTTAACCCATTCATCTTTGTTTTTAAATAGCTTATATACTCTTGAAGGCAAAGAATCTTTAAGAGCAATAAAACCCATAGCCATTTCAGGATTTTGTCTTGCTTTCTCTATAAGGTCATAGTTTTTACCACCAATAAACATCTTTTTAAGTGCCTTAACCGCACTATTATCTGTAATAGCGTCTGTAACAGGTTTAGCAGCACTTCTAATCATGTTTGAAACAGTAGATATACCTGTTTTATCTCCTATTTTAGCTATTGTTTCAGGTGATAATATAGTTTTTCCTGCAAACTTTAAGCCTTCATAATCATCCATGTATCCAAGTGTTTTAGCTGTCTTTTTAAACAGGTATTCTGCGTCTTTTAAATCATCTGATTTGCCTAATGCTTTTAATACTTGTTGTGCTTTTGAAATATCTCCTATTTTGTCAGCCGCCTGTAATGCGTCTGTACCTTTAGTTACAAGTTTAATAGCATCACCAACACCACTAACATAGTTAAGAGGGTCTACAACAAAATCATAAGCTAAACCCATAACAGTTCCAACACTACCTAATTTCTGTTCAGCATACTCTCTTTTTTCTTCTTCATTAAGGTTTTTATAATTTTTATCATCAGCTAAAAGATAATCTCTTGCTAAACTGTTCTCTTTACTCGTTAACTGCTGCATAAACACATCTTTACCGGTTAAGAGATTATCAGAACCATACTTTTCAGTAAAACCTTGTTTTAAACCCTGCCAAAAAGTAGTTGAATCATCATCATCTGATATATTGTATGATGCTCTATATAATGCCTGTTGAGGTCTGTTTATGTTATGAAATATATATTTATCTATACCCTCCCAAAGTTTAGAGAAAAACCCTTTCTTTTTTTCTTCTTTTTCAGGTATAGGAACTCCTGCTTCTTCATATTCTGATTGTGTATATGCTAAAGAAGTTAATGCTTTTTCTACTGGAGTTTTTTCTTTAGTAGAAACATTACTGCTTTTTTCGTAAGTAGGCAAATCAAAAGACCAGAGATTACTTAATGATTTAGATGCATTATAAGTTTCATCTGGTATTTTAAAATTAAAAATATCGTTTATATCTTGCGGTTCAAAAACATCAGAAATATCTTGCTTGATATATGCTTTTACATTTTCAGGATTGTATTCTACACCAAATTGTTCTACATTCTTTGGAGCATATTCTTTATATTTTTTTTTGTC
>DGDR01000120.1 GCA_002385545.1 Clostridium sp. UBA3947 | reverse complement strand
AATTGTGCAATTTCCTCAAATAAATCTATATTTTTATATTACTGGTTTCATTATGTACCAGAAGCTACTCTTCTCCAACAAAGTAAGTATAATAATCATCTACTTATATGCAGAACTTGGATATTCTCGAATTTTATAATTCAATCCCATAATAATATCTAATCATTTCCTGTTGCACATGAATTGGAATATAGATATCTCCTGTGAAAATAGCTTTTCCTTTGTAACTATTGCCTTTTAAGTATGTTTTCTCCTGTATTATTAGACGTGTCTCGGCATAATATCTAAATACTTCTGCCTGAAAAGCACTAAGTCCTTTTCCTACATTCGGTTCAAAAGTCAAAATAGAAAAATAGTAATTTTCTCCAAATATATCTTTAGAAGTAATATACTCCTTCATCGCTGGATACTCTTCTTTCTCAAGCTCGATAATATGTTCTTTTAGTCTCTTAGCTAAATTTGTAGTTTGACCTATTCTTAGCAAGGTTCCATCTCTATCACATATTCCATATACACCACTAACTTCGGAATAATTCTCTAACTCTTCCATGGACCTCAGAGGTATATCAACTCTTTTTATCTCGATCTCATTATTTTTAAGAGCCAATAAGTCACCGAGAACCTTCGAAAAATTGCATTTATGAGTAGTTTCACCTGGCCTAGACCAAGAGAGGCCAGCAAATAGAGCGGCTTCTAGTAGCATGGAATCTGATATCCCAAATACACTCCCTAGATTGCGTCTAAATATCTCCACTTGTTTCCATATGTATGCGAACTGGAACTCATCAATTTCCATTATACTGTTTACAACACTAGCTCTCTTTTTCATAGCGGTATTAACTTGATAGTATGTATCTTTTTGAAATTCATTGTTGTCTTCCTTTAAGTCTTCTATAGCAACTCCTAAAGCTGTAGCGATTTTTTTTAATGTTGTCGGAAAGGGGCGTGCTAGTTCAGAAGTCTCGATCTTGTTAAGCGTAACTACTGATATTCCTGCTACTTCTGCTAATTCATATTGTGTAAGGCCTCTTTCTTGTCTTAATTCTATTATTTTTTTCCTATTAACCATATAACCGCTCCTCAATTTCATTTTTATTTAATTGTTACATTTTTATTTCATTTTATTACACAAAAAGTTTTTTCGCAATATTAATTTCATTTTTATTTCATTTTTTCATTTTTATTTTTTCGCAAAAATAATACCCCCACAATTTAAGGCTGGAGAGATATAAAAATCAACTTAAGCTATATTATCCATTTACACCTAAAGTTAAATGTGATAGCATCTAAGTAAAAGGCAAATCATGGAGATTTTCGTAAAAAATTTAAACTTGAAACATAAGGAAGGCGTTATTATGAATCTAACTACAATTGCTAGAGATTTTGATTATGAGCTTCCACTCTTTTATGAAGAAAAGCATTCTTTTAACAATATAGAAGCGTTGGATTCTCGATTTTGTGTTGTTTTAATTACAAATGGAACTGGTGTATTAACAGTAAATCAAAATAAATTTATCTTTCGGGCACCCTGTGTGCTTTGTATTAATGAAAAAGAGCATATGGTAATAGAGGAACAGTCTGATTTTGACTTTCAGATAATTTACTTTCATCCCTCTGTCATTAATAGTGCATTGAATTTTGAAACCATTAGAAATCTTCCTGAAAATGCACCGATTACTTTATATCAAGATAGTTATTGGAATAAGTTCTTTCTAACACGATCAGAAAATTATCATGGTATTATTTCTATTGGGCCAATGACTATGAAAAGATTGACCTTGTTATATGCAAATCTAAACAATGAAATTTCAAATCAAAATAGGGAAAATTGGCCTTGCAGAAGTCGATCTTACTTTTTGGAAATTCTTTTTACCCTTGATAATGTGTCTATTGAAGAGATTTCCTTAGAAGAGCCTTTGCTTCTTCAGGTGAACGAGGATTTTGCTCCAATACTGCTTTACCTATACAATAATTATGATCAGAAAATAACAGTGGAGGACATTACCACAAAATTTAATATTAATAGAACCACCCTATCGA
The DNA here is from genome assembly GCA_002385545.1 of Clostridium sp. UBA3947. Classification (GTDB taxonomy): domain Bacteria; phylum Bacillota; class Clostridia; order Clostridiales; family Clostridiaceae; genus Clostridium_AU. The sequence continues at coordinate 20,221 of DGDR01000120.1, read as the reverse complement.
AAATGTTTCGTGATAATGTAAATGATACTTTTATTTCATTTTTAAACAAGCTAAGGATTTCAATAGCGGCACAGCTTCTCAGAGATACTAAGCTTCCTATCTCAGAAATAATGTATCGGGTAGGTATGAATGATAGTGTGCATTTTCTAAGAACTTTTAAAAAATATACTGAACTGTCACCATCAGAGTACAGGAAAAAATATTGCTGGATGTAATATAGATTGATAATTAACATAGTAATGCTGATGATTCACAATTATATTCCCTCTTTACCTTTGCTATTCTTATAACTGTAAAGAAAATATAAAGAAAGAGGGATATAAATGAAAAGAAAGAAATTAATGAAAGGAATCATCCTACCATGCCTATGTCTTTTCCTTATGACAGCTTGTAGTAATAAAGCTAATGATAATACTAATAAAGAAAACAGTAAAGGTTGGCAAATAGTTAAAAAAGTTCCAATTACTCATAAAGCAAATAAAGTAGCTTTTTATAACCTTGATTATGGTATTACCGTTGGTTATAATGGAGAAATCCATTATACAACTGATCAAGGAGAAACATGGCCACGAGCAGAAAATCAGTCACATTGCCAATTTGGGGCTGAAATAGTAAATGAAAAAGTGTCCTATTCCGTCGGTAACCACAAGCACTTAGTTAAAACCGTTGATGGTGGTAAGACCTGGTCTAGAATAACTGATTTTGGTGGTGCTACTCCAAACCAATGCCAAATGGTTAGCTTTATTAACGAAAAGGTAGGTATGATTGCTAGTCAAGTTCAACTAGCCTTTACAAAGGATGGGGGAGCTACTTGGGTAGAGCAAAAAGCTCCAAGTAAGATTATGTCAATTTATATGGTCAATGAAACAGATGCTTATTTAGTTGGATTGGATAAGAAGCTATATGTAACCAAGGATGCGGGAGTTACATGGAAAAATGTTGCCTTTGATATTGAAGGATTTGAAGATGAAAATACTTTTTCCACACCACAAGCTTGTACCTTAACAATATCAGAGGATGGCAAAGGACAATTCCTGTACTTAGCAAAAGGCGGAGTATTAAGATGTTTTGAAACAGAGGATGGCTTTGCCACAGTAAGTAAAACTTGTGAACTTAATTTCTCCGAGAAAATGTCTAGTTCCAATAAGATGTATTTATCCCGAGATGGTAAGTATCTAACCTTGCAATCAATACTATGCGATGAGGCCTTAATTTTAACCTATGCTGAGTAAATTCACTAAATAAATTTCGTTATAAGCAAATCATGGCTACCCGTAAAACGGGTAGCATGCTCTAACCCAATAAGTTCATGTTAATGGCCGTATCTAAAGACACGTTGAATAGTCCGTCAATCGCATATTTTTTTCAGTCTGCCCCTAAAGGGCCTATTTATTTCTTGCCTTTGTTTTCTGACTCACCGTAAAGGGGTCAATAAATTCCTTTAAACTTATTTTATATTTAAGATTTGCGTGTCTATCGAACATCATAAGAGAACTTTTTTCCTTCAAATATCCCATAAATTGTGATACGCTCAACTTTTGTGCAAATATTATATGTTTTTGAAAAAACTTTTCAATGGAATATTATTCTGTTATTTTAATGGTATCAAGTGCATATCTTCCATCAGAACGCATACCTTCAATGCTAAGCTTTATACCTGGTTTTCCCGTTGATGGATCAATAATTGCCACGCACAAAGTATATGTTCCTGCCTTCAAATTCTTAGGAATATCAATGCTCTGTTCTGTTTTTGTAACCCCTGGGAGCCATTTTGTAATATCTTCTGAGGTTATTGTTTGGGCTACTATATTACCATTGCTGTCAGCAAGGGACAGTTCTAATGGCCATTTATAGTAGAATGGAGCTACCCCTTTGTTATTCCACTGCATTTTTATATTTAATTTGCTTCCAACCTTTGCATTCCTATCATGGGTAACAGATTCCAGTACAAAATTATAACCCATAATATTTAGTAATGCATCTATGTTACATTGATAACTCTCTGAATCAGTCTTTAGATAATCTGCTGGTGAACAAGGTCCTAACCATGATGTATGGCTAGCTCTTATTTGACGAATGGTCTCCATAATTGTATCATCACTGATATACAGTTTTGCATTTCCATTTGCAAATTCACCGCCAGAGTAGTTGCTTTTCCAAAAGTCTGGCATAGCTGAAGCCTTTTGAGCCTCTTTGGCATTAGAAAATCCGGAAGCCGCATCCACATAGGATCCAATTTCATCCCAGCCATTTACAGTCCAATCTATGAACTCGTCAGTGCTGTCCTTCATACCAAATACATCATTAAATAAACCTAAATTTTTATTTTTTGCAATAGGAAAAGGTTTTCTCATTCCCATCTTAACATTTTTAAAGTTGTATATATAGTGTTGAACATACTTGTCAGAAACACTTAAGTTTGGGAATTTTCCTGAAACCTTCTCAGGCCAATTATGAAATTCTGCCCAGTGTCCAAGACTTCCAATTTGAACAAAGGCTATAATAGAAGGATCATCGTATCTTTTAGCTAATGCTTTTATTGCCTTCTCATGGGCAGCAATAAGAGTAGGACTATTATAATTTGGCGCAAATCCCGCACCAATTTCCGGGCTATTATACCATTTACCACCCTGCTCACCATTATAATTTTCTTTTACAAGCTTATCATACAACCATTTTGGTATATCCATATGATTAGGGTCCTTGGTAGGGTTATCCATCACAAATCTTAGATTTAATTTAACACCCTTTTTACGCCAATAATCAAAATTATATTTCTTTTCTACCCCTTCGAAATCATATTTTCCTTCAACAGGTTCTAGCTCACTCCACTTAATATCAAAGTATGCCATTTTCACTTCTTGGGTCTTTGACTCGTCTCTATTGCCATTACTTGCCCATGCAACCCAACCCTTATATGGGTTTGCCTTTGGAGTGTAATCTTCTACAGGATAAAATGTATTTTCTTCAGCCTTGGTTTTCCATACGCTAGTTACTTTTAACTTTTCTCCATTTTGAGGAAGTCTATGTTTGCTCTTTCCTAAATAAGCAATACTTATTTGGCCAGCAGCAGGATTTCCAATTTGGGAAAGTTTAAGCTGCATTGTTACCGCATTATCTTGATAGTCCATATATACCGCTGATTTTTTGCTACTATCAAGCTTATTATTTCCTATGACAGAATACACATAGTTTCCTTTTACTACATATTCAATACCGGAATAATTTCCGTATTGATATCCGCCCTCTTTTACATCCAGATAATACTCATTCTGTGTATTCAATTTACTTCCTTCTACTATGGTGTATAACTTATTAGCGTCCTGGGCTACTGACAATTTTAAGGTGCTAGTACCGTCAGAACCCTTTCCAGTAATGCTATTCCATTCATTTGTTTTTCCATCCTCATCAATATCATTATCAGCAAAATCCATCACCTTTGCATAAGGTAGATTAACCCATATTTTTGGTGCAAAACCAGTATCATCCTTCAACCCCATGGAAATATGCAAATCCTTTTTCGCTGAAGCAAAGTAGCTCAAATTGATGGACAATTCAAGGCATTGGGTTCCATTGCTATCTTTTACAGCTGAACCTGTCTTTACACCAGTATTTTCCCATTTCCAATCAGGACCAACATATTTGTACATTTTCCAATCACCGTTTTTATCGGACATAAGCATATACTCAGCTCCTGCCCCATTATCTCCGTACTGTCCCCAGTTTTTGTAGCCCGTGGATGTATCATTATCAGTATTAATGTAAATATAGTTATCCTTTCCGTTTAGTGATTTTCCTAGAGCCATTATGTATAATTTTTCATTATCTTTAAAAGCATACAATTCTTTTAGGTTACCCTGACCATCTGCTATCTTAAGATTGGTCCATTCATTTGAAGCATTAACCCCGTCAATTGTTATCTTAGGCTTATTTACAAATGAACTATTATTGCTTGTGCTACTTGAAGCCTTACCCTGTTTGCCAGTACTCTGTTTTTCGCCACTCAGTGTCAGTGCTTTAATACTGTTTGCTGCATTGTTTGCGGCACTTGAACCTTTACTATATGAAAAAACTATTGTACCTACCACTAGTAAAGATATAGCAAGAATAAAACTAACTACTTTTTTCAAGCAAATACCCCCTTATTATTGCTTAATTGTTTTAATTCCCCATGAATAGGACTGTGTTCCTTTTAATCGTTAATCTATCCTCCTCTCTTGCTCTCATTATCATTTTTACTGAATTCTTTCGAAGTACTTGTCCAATTTTCATGTACCCCTTCTTCCATTAGTTTTACGTTACCTATTGATCTTCATCGCAATCGTTTACTATAAATTTTTATTTTGATTATAACATCCAATAAATGTAATGTGAATCACTGTTTACCATATATTAACATTTTTCATTAAATGCTAATATTTATATCTTTTTTATTTGAGCCCCATGTAAAAAGCCGGTAAGGAAATCTGTGTAATTCTCCTCCCGGCTTTTTATCTTGAATTTTTTATTCAGTTGTAAACAGAACTATTTAACATTTCCTTTTACCTTCTTTTCTTAGCTTGGTAATTATACATAACCATTTCCTAACATCATAATCACTTTGTTGATATTGCAAGATACATTGATAAAACCATACTCATCAAATCTTTTACATATAGCCTATGTTTCAAGCCAAGAATCAAATTATTAATTTACTTGATATAACCTCCCACTTATCATTGGTTCCGCTCTTTTTATTAATACCACAGTATCCCCATGTATATAACCTTATTTCGTATTAATATTCACGAACAACATTTCTTTATATTTAAAACCAATTAATTCTGGATATTTTTTAATTAAATCAGGTGAAAGATAAAATGATATTACCAACTCATTCTTTTGATACTACTGGCGGATAGATTCTTCCCAAAAATCAAATTTTTATATACTCCAAATGAAAAAGGTCACTAATCAATTAGCTTGTAATAATAATCTTTTTCCTCGTCATATATGTAACCATTGGATAGTAACGCTTTAATAGATGGTAGGTTCTCTTTGTCTGGTTGTACGATAATCTGTTTTCCTTCTTCTTTTTCCTTTATAGTATCAGTCAATAAACTTATAATAGTCTTTCCATATCCTTTTCCTAAATAAGCTTCATTACCTATCAAGTAGTCAATGGAAAAGGTATGATTTTTTTCAGTAACCTTATACCAATCCTCTATATCATTAGCATCAAAGCAATCATAATATTGACAAAAACCAATAGGTGTATTTTCATCCATGACGATAAAATGGTGGATCCATGAGTATATTCCATTTCGATTATTAATTTCTGTAAGCCCATCCTCTGGATGGTGATACCATTTTAAGATATATTCTTTCTTTAGCCATGTTGTAACCAAGATTATATCTTCATCTTTTATCGGTCTTAAGGCTATTTTTCTCATGATCTCCTCCATTTATAAATTGCTTTTCTCATAATTTACCTTTAATTTCTCTCTACATTATAATAAATGTATTGGCAATTGTCCAAATTAATTTAGTGGCTTATATATAGTAAGTTTAATGTAATCTTCCAATATCTTGTTATAACTCATGTTTCGCCAAACGGCTTAAAGCAATTTCCTCCCACTTAGTACCAGCCTTCCCGTAATTGCAGTAAGGATCTATTGAAATTCCTCCCCTTGGAGTAAACTTCCCCTGTACTTCTATGTACTTTGGATCTAATAGTTTTATCAAATCCTTCATAATCACATTTACACAATTCTCATGGAAATCGCCATGATTTCTAAAGCTAAATAAATAAAGCTTTAGGGATTTACTTTCAACCAATTTTTTATCTGGCACATAGGCAATAGTAATAGTAGCAAAATCCGGCTGACCAGTAATGGGGCATATAGATGTAAATTCAGGACAATTGAACTTTACAAAGTAATCATATTCTGGATGTCTGTTATCAAAGGCTTCTAGTACCTCTGGATTATAATCCAGTACATATTTGGTTTCTTTCTGTCCTAGCAAAGTTATTCCAGCTATTTTTTCACTCATAACTATTTACCTCCTTTATATCTAAATCTTTTATCCCATTCATTTCAAAGGCTTTGGCTCTATCAATGCAGGTTCCACAAACACCGCAAGGTCTCTCCCCGCCCTCATAACAGCTCCAGGTCATTTGGTAGGGCACCTTTAACTCTAGTCCCTTTTTCACAATGTCTCCTTTTGTTAAAGAAATAAAGGGAGCTTCTATATGTAGCTGCCTTCCACTTCCTTCATAAATAGCTTCATTCATAGCTTTATAAAAAGATACACTGCAATCAGGATAGGCATTGCCAGCTGCATCATCCTTATGGGCTCCGTAATAAACTACACTACAACCCTTTGAAAGAGCAATGCTGGCAGCACTAGATAAAAACAGGCCATTTCTAAAGGGTACATATGTTGACACTGGCTTTCCATGAGTTTCTTTTAGCTGACTAAAATAATCCCCTTTTGGTATTTCATCCTTTGATTGCTGCAGTAGGCAACATTCACTATGCTCAAAAATTTTAGCTAAATCCAAGCTGATATGCTCCACACCATAAAACTCTGCTATTTTTTCAGAAGCCTCCAACTCTTTTACATGCTTTTGTCCATAAAAAATAGATAGAGCAATTACATTTTCTCTTCCATATTTATCAACTGCCAAAGCAAGGCAGGTGGTACTATCAACACCGCCACTAAATAAAACTAATGCTTTCATAATCTACTCAACCTTTCTAAATATTTATTTTGAATCATTGATTATTTCAAGGCCATTCTTAAGCTAGGATCTCTTTTAAAACGGCCCCGTAAGGTAAGGGTCTCTGTCTTGGCTGAGGTCTTCTTAATACCTCTAGCTGTCATACAACTATGGTATCCTTCTATAAAAACCGCCACATCTTCAGAGCCTGTTATATCTTGTATAATTTCAGCTATATCAGAACCAATTCTTTCTTGTAGCTGCAATCGCTTTGACACCATGTCCACAATTCTAGCAATTTTACTAAGGCCTATTACTTTACCTTTTGGAACATAAGCCACTGACACCTTCATGTCATACATAAGGGCTAAATGATGCTCGCAATAACTAAAGGCTTCAATGTCCTTTACTACAACTAAATCTTGGTTTTCCTCTACAAATTCTAAATCTTCTTCAAAGGTTTTCTTAAACATCTGGGCAATTTCTCGATTACTGTAATTCATGCCCTCAAACACTTCTTCATACATATGGGCTACTCGCTTTGGAGTATCCTTTAGGCCTTCACGGTCTGGATTATCTCCTAGGGCTTTTATAATACCTCTTATATGTTTCTCAATAGCTTCTGTGTCAATAGCCATTTTTCTCCCCCTTCCTAAAAGCTTCTACACTCCTCTTTCATTAGGTCCCCAAATGATTTTGTGCGTTTGCAATTGCATAGCTACATTATTCATTCCATACTCAATTAAATAATCAGCAATTTCAGCTAATTGGATTTTCCCATAAACAGGACTAATAAGCACATGGCATCTACTGGTCAAATCATACTCATAAATAACTTCCCTGGTCCGATTTAAATCCTCCCTATTTCCTACCACAAATTTAACAGCGTCTTTTTTCCTAAGTATTTGAAAATTAGAAGCTAACATTTTATCTTCCATGAAGCTACTGGGTAACTTATAGTCCATAGTAAAGGATGGGGCATTGGGTATGTTAGCAAAAGGACTTAAGTCTATGCTTCCATTGGTTTCAATCTCAACATGGATGTCCTGATTAGTGGAAAGCAGTTTAAGAAGCTGTCCTATATCAGGGACAAGTAATGGTTCCCCTCCAGTTAAGGTCACGTTTTTTATGCCAGACTCTTTAATATACTCATAGATTTCCTCTTCTGTCATAAGGCTAAATGGCGCATCTTTCTCATTGGCCCAGGTGGTATCACAATAGGAACAGGATAGATTACAGCCATGAAAGCGGATAAATACTGCTGGTTGCCCTGCTAATATACCTTCTCCATTAAGGCTTATAAATTTTTCTACTACTTTGTAATTTGCCACTTTCTACCTCCATCTTATGTAGCCCATTTTAAACTTCATAGGTAGCACAATTGTTGGGCGTTTCATAAACAGTAGCAGCTTTCACTTCATAACCTTTTTGCGCCATCCTATGAAAAAAGTATTTTGCCAGATTTTCCGCCGTTGGTCTAAAATCCAGTTCAACTATTTTAAATCCTTCACCTTTCAAAGCCTTAAGGGTTTCCACTTTCAAGGTATCCTTCTCAATGATTAGCATATGATCAAAATAATCTACCTCTTCTTTTAAGTCCTGCTTTAACTGACCAAAATCCACCACCATACCACTTTCTTGACCATTGTCTTGTAAAGTTAAACTCTTTACTTCAATTAGAACCCTCCATCTATGTCCGTGTATATTACTGCACTTTCCTTCATAGCCAGCTAAGAAATGTGCTGCATCAAAGCTCTGTTCAGTTTTTAAAATGTACATATATCACAATCCTTTCTATAATTTTTAAAAAAGCCATGGGCAAGTATAGCAATTTCACGTTTGCACACCAGCCCATGGCTTTACTGTTTTTTGCAAGGTTTCACCTTATTTATTGAATAGCAAACAAAAATAGGCATAAAACTATGCCTATTTTGCCTTAATATATTGATAAGAAAACTATATCAATATATGTATATTCAAAATTTAGCCCTAGTTTTGTTTAGAGACAGGATGGTGCAAACGAACTGTCTATATGAAATTTTAGTAAATTATATCATTTGATTCTTTATTATGTCAAGTTTCCTATATATCAAGCCTTAATACTAGTAAGAATAGTAACCATTAACTCTTAATCTTATCTGACATCATAATCACTGACAGCTCATCAAAAGAAATATTTGAATCAAATCTTCCAGTATGAACTTCAATCATCTGGAACCGATGAGCCACTTTCCCATTTGGAAACAGCTTGTCTACTTACTCCTGATTTTTTCCGCAAAACCTTCCTTAGTAAGATTGCTCATTTTTCGAATCATTGATATTTTTTCATTTTTTAGTTGCATTCCTTATTTTAAGGCACTTTTATTATCAATATAGTAACATATCAAGTGGAGCTAAACAAAAGTAAAGCCATTATAGTATGATCAATATTCATTCTTACTTTGCTTCTCCAATCATCAGATAATTTCTGACAGGAAAAAGCTCTGCCGAAATTCCAAAATCCATCTTTGTTTCTCATCTTCAGTAAAGTGGTCAACTCCTCTTCAAATTCTGTTTTGAAGGATGAAAATTTAGAGAGAAGAAAATATACCTTATAAAGCTGAGAAAAATTATTATTAAAACCTTGATTTAATACAACACTGGTATAGCCTATGGCTTCTCCATTATGATGAAGCCATTTTATGTAACATTCCTTTAAGTCATCACTGATTTCTGCTTCCATGTTTGCAAATAACTCTATAAGGTAGATTGAATTCAGTCCAATATAACTTCCGTCAATGTTACATCCTAATAACTCTTTCGATATCTTATTAGCTCTGTCCTTGCTATATTGGCCATCTGCAAAGGCTTCCTTCAAAATAGCATGCCAGCAGTTGAATACTTCCATATATTCCTTGCAACTTGAACCAAATATAGAAAGCTTGGAGGCTACAAATAAAGGTTGTGCTGGCCTGTACCATTTATTCTTTTCAAAACCATCGGGCCATTGAATTTCATTTTTCAATATCTTCTCCATGTAATCACATAGCTTATCTACTAAAAAATTTCCTCGTTGTAAATCTAACATTTTAATTGAATCAATAGCTCTTTCTGTGGTAGGAAATTTCAGCTTTTTCTTGGAGTTTTGGGTATGAAATCTTCCATATCCACCGTCATCAAGCTGATTCTTTTTCAATAATTGAACCCACTTGCTGTTATAGAACTCTTCAAACAGCTCCCCTTCTATTTCTTCCTTTAATATTCTTTTTATTCTATATCTAACGGCAGCACAAGGAGATAATTCTTTAATTTGATCCAATACTTGAAATACACTCATTCAATCCTTCCTTTCTAGGGCTGCTTGCAAATCATCCGTAAATTGATGTTCTTTATTAAGGTATCATATTATTATGGCACTTTTCTTCATTTGTAGTTCTTGTCTTACATAACTCTTGTATATCATAATACTAGTTTCCATATGGAATAAAATCAAAAATAATTTCAAGGGCATTTTTCAAGTTACCTACTTCTATTTTTTCGCACACTTTTAAATAAATATTGCCTATCCTTTCTCTTTTTTCAACTTCTATTATACCAGTAGCAATTGTACTTTCATTGTACTTAATAAAAAGTTTCCCATCAATCAACTACCTTTGCTGAAGTTCTGAAAGCTTCCTATTACCGCTTGTCCAATTATATTTTCTAATCCATCAACACTTCTTTGAAACAAAGCAACATACCCAAAAGATCAATATCCCTACTTATAAATACCAACTAGCAACCAAGGAAAATTTTCCGGAGTGCAAAATTTATTAATTTTATGTTCCAATAACTCTAGCATGATTTTATATTGAAACTAAAGCTAAAAATTTATTTTTCTCGAACAGGAACCCAAATTTCGCTATATGCGTACCCTTCTTTCTGCTGATCCATTTTGGTAAAGGAAAAAGTCGGGGCATTGATTACTTCGTAGTTGGAAGAAGGAAGCCATTCTGAGTATACTTTCGCCATTGTTTGCTGTAGGGTAGAAGGAAATGGGCCTTCGTTTGGAAATACAGCCCAGGTACAGGCTTCTACTGGCACCTTTTCTAATAGATTACTTATATCATTTTCAGTAGTTAACACACCTATCATATGCGTTAAATATCCCTCTTCCCTTAAGAAATTGGTATCGGATTCATAAGAGGCATTGACAACCTCATAGGGTTCAATATTCTGAAGGGAATGCATCTCTTCTCTTTGCTCTTTTGTAATACTTTGAGCAAGCTTTACAATTTCGTTATTTACGCCTTCAAATTGCATTGGCACCCGTTTACTTACACCAACGATGTTAAATGCAGGCTTTTCTTCAATTCTAAATTCCATAGTATTTCCTCCTTTTACGGTTATTATGAATGATAGTTTGGGAAAGGATTTGCTTATACCTTTTCTTATTACATCGGAGGGTAAAAATCCACTCCATTTTTTAAATGCACGAGTAAAACCATCTATTGACTGGTAACCATATTTCAAAGCCACATCCGTTACTGTTTCTCCACGCAACAAATCCATACTGGCTTCTGACAGTCTTCGGTTTTTAATATACTCACTGAGGGTCATCCCTGAAAGATAATAAAATATCTTTCTAAAGTGATAGTCAGACACACCTGCGTATTCAGAAATTACTTCAAGAGACAACTCATCAGTTAAATGCTCTTCAATATAGTTAATGACCTGATTTAGTTCCTTTAGCATTGTATCCCTCCCTTCGTATCTACATGATATCAAAATCCCCTTATCAATGCTCGACTTTTTTAATATAAAAACTATCGAATTGCTTCTTTTGGACAATAAAAAATACCCTCCACATGTTCTTATAAACAGTACTAGAGGGTATAAATCTACTTAAAACTAAATTGGTTCAAATGTATTTAGAGCCTTTCTTATCTAAAACCTCTACCTGGCCCACCATGTCCTCTGTGCCCTCTGCCTGGTCCTCCAGGTCCTCCTGGTCGTCTTGGCCCACCCATTGGTGGTGGTCCCATTGGCCCATGATGAGGTGGTCTTGGCGGTCTTGGCCCTCTTGGTGGTCTTGGCCCTCTTGGCGGTCTATTATATCTGCGTCGACTAGATCCTCCACCAAATACGCTACCTAATATTATTAGTAAAATCAAAAGTCCAATTAGCTTTAAATACTCCATTATTATTCCCCCCTTCCCTTCAAATCTTCTACAGTAGATTGGTTATCTTTAGTGGTATTTGTACAGGGTTTAGCATCAAGGTATGCTTGTACCTCTTTTAGTTAAAAATTTTTTGATATTTCTACAAATATCGATTTTTAGATATAAGATAATTATACCCTTTTTTCCTTTTTATTATCAATAATATATATTGCATTATTTCAATAATAAAAATATAAAGTATAAATCCCATGAGCAAACTAAAGTTATTGGCTTTTACTTTGGATTTTACAAATGCACCTAAAGGTAGGTATAGGAGAACATTTGTAACTACAAGAAGTAAGTTATATGATATGTAATTCAAATAAACTTTCAGAGTAATTTTATGATATTTATCTTGTAGCTTTATGTGACAGAGGCTAAAATTAAAGGGGGCTAATAAAATATGAGGTATATTAACTATGGATCTATTTAAGAATCTTATCAACAATTTAAGCTATGTAATACTAATCGCTTTCATAATTTCTAACTTATCCGTATTTAAAAAAATTATACAAAAGGATGAGTTTAGAAGATTGGATTTAATCATTCTATCTTTAACCTTTGCTGTTTTTGGAATTATAGGTACCTATTCAGGCACAAATGTACAAGGCGCCATAGCCAATACAAGGATAATTGGAATAATGGCAGGTGGAATATTATGCGGCCCCTTTGTAGGTATATCCTCTGGTATTATAGCAGGATTTCACCGATTTGCTTACGATGTAGGTGGTATAACCTCCATTCCCTGTGCTATAGCCACAATTTTTTCAGGCTTTCTCTCGGCCTACATCTATAAAAAAGGTATAAAATATACAAAATCCTTCTATGGCTTAGTAGGTGGTTTTCTTATTGAAAGTATAGAGATGGTCCTCATACTTATAATTTCAAAGCCTTATTCTAGCGCTTTGGCAATTGTTAAAAGTATATATTTTCCAATGAGCTTTACCAATGCCTTTGGTATATGTATATTAATCATTCTTATTCAAAAGATTTTTAATGAGAAGGAACAAATAGCTGCAAAACAGTCTCAGCTTGCTCTTGAAATAGCTAACAAAACTCTTCCTTATTTTAGGGACATAAACAATGAATCTCTAACCACAATCTGCTCTATCATAAAGGAATCAACAGGAGCAGCAGCAGTAGCAATAACTGATAGAGAAGTAATTTCAGCACATGTTGGTCTTGGTTCAGACCACCACATAAGTGGTGAACCCATTCAAACCAACGCAACTAAGCAGGTTATACAGGATAAACAAGTGCGAATATTAAACTCATCAAAAGAAATATGCTGTTTTAGTAAGGATTGTCCTTTAAAATCAGCAATAATAGTACCTCTCAAGGAAGGCGATGAGGTTATAGGAACATTGAAGCTATATTATTCAAAGGAAAATGGAATAAGTTATACAAATGAAAAGCTAGCTATTGGATTATCTCAGCTTATATCTACTCAATTTGAAATGAGTAAAATAGGAAAGCTTAAAGATATGGCAGCAAAGGCAGAAATTAAAGCACTACAAGCACAAATAAATCCTCATTTTCTCTTTAATGCATTGAATACAATTGTATCCTTTATTAGATTTAAGCCAAACCATGCAAGAGAATTAATGATTAATCTCTCCACATATTTAAGATATAATATAGAAGAAGCAAACACCTTCGTAGATATAAGTAAGGAGCTCGAACAAGTTAGAGCCTATGTAGAAATAGAAAAAGCTCGATTTGGAGATAAGCTTAATGTAATATACGATATTGATGATACTCTTCAAATTAAAATTCCATCTTTAATAATACAACCCTTAGTGGAAAATTCCATTAAGCATGGTATATTAAAAGGCTCTGGATCAGGCACTGTAAAAATCACAGTTAAAAAGTACAGACAAAAGGATGCCTTGATTGTTATTGAGGATGATGGTATAGGCATACCCCAAGACGTAATTGACAGTTTGCATAAAGGAAGTATCAAGGAAAATAAGATCGGATTGTCAAATGTTAATAATAGATTGAAGTATATATACGGAGCAGGGCTTAATATAGAACGGCTTCCTGCAGGAACAAGAATTAGCTTTGTTCTTAATTGCAAAGAAGGGAGGGCAACTGATGAATTGCATTATAGTTGATGATGAAATTCCTGCTATACAGGAATTAAGATATTTTATTACTAATTTTAGTTCTATTAAGATATCTGGAGAGTTTGACGACAGTATAAAGGCCCTTGAGTTTATTCAAAGAAATCCTGTTGATGTTGTTTTTCTAGATATCAATATGCCAAAGCTTGATGGATTAGCAATAAGTAGGGTAATAAACACCCTTAAGCAAAAACCTCTTCTAGTTTTTATAAGCGCATACAAGGACTATGCTTTAGAAGCCTTTGAGGTTGCTGCCTTTGATTATATCCTAAAACCTTACTCTGAGGCCCGAATAACTGAAACCCTTAATAGACTAGAAGGTTGCACCACAGAAAAGTGTACCAACAACAGGCTCACTATCTGGAAGAATGAGAAGCTTTATGTTATTAACACCAATGATATATACTACTGTAAAGCTCACGAACATGAGGTTTTTATATATACAAAATCAGCGGAGTATAAAATATCCTCCAGTATAAGCGATTTATATAAAAAGCTTCCTCAGGACAAATTTTTTAAATCTCATCGTTCTTATATAGTAAATATTGATAAAATTTCTGAAATAATTCCCTGGTTTAACAATACCTATATGCTTCGATTACAGGGAATTGAAGCAGAAGTACCAGTAAGCCGTCAGAACATTTCTCAATTTAAAAATTTAATGGGCATATAAGTGCATCTTATGTGCCTATTTTGTTATTTGGTGAACCGTTTTTATGTAAACCTATACATTTGCATTATAATGAGCATATAAAATAATTCATAGGGGGAAATAAAAATGGTATCATTCATTCTATCTATTGTTGCATTAATAGTTGGTTACCTCATCTATAGTAAGGTTGTAGAAAAAGCCTTCGGTGCTGACGATAGCATCAAAACTCCTGCTATCAGACTTGAAGACGGTGTAGACTACGTTGTAATGCCAGCATGGAAAATCTTCTTAATTCAGTTTTTAAATATAGCAGGAACCGGTCCAATCTTTGGTGCCATCGCCGGAGCATTGTGGGGACCAGTAGCCTTCCTTTGGATAGTGCTTGGTTCTATATTTGCTGGTGGAGTTCATGACTACCTATCAGGTATGCTTTCAGTAAGACATGATGGTGCAAGTATTCCTGAAGTTGTTGGA
This sequence comes from Clostridium sp. UBA3947, assembly GCA_002385545.1. Taxonomy (GTDB): domain Bacteria; phylum Bacillota; class Clostridia; order Clostridiales; family Clostridiaceae; genus Clostridium_AU. Next base: position 5,086 of record DGDR01000120.1, on the reverse strand, counting down.
AAATACCTTGGACCTGGCTTTAAAAACTTCATGAGAGGCTTCTCAGTAATTGTTCTTATCCTTGTAGGTGTAGTATTTATTACAACTCCAGCTAACCTTTTAACTTCCTTAACACCTGCAGCTCTTAATATGAAGTTCTGGGTTTATGTAATATTTGCTTACTATATATTAGCTACTATACTTCCTATAGACAAGATTATAGGTAAGATTTACCCAATATTCGGTATATGTCTATTGATAATGGCAATAGGAGTATCTGGCGGAATAATTTTAGGAGGCTATAAGATTCCTGAAATTACATTAGCTAATCTTCATCCAAAGTCTCTTCCAATTTGGCCATTAATGTTTATTTCAATAGCTTGTGGTGCTATTTCAGGCTTCCACTCAACTCAATCTCCTTTAATGGCTAGATGTATAACTACTGAAAAGCAAGGTAGAGCAATATTCTATGGAGCAATGATAGCAGAAGGTGTTGTTGCATTAATCTGGGCTGCAGCTGCTATAGCCTTCTTTGGTAGCACTGGAGAATTAGGCGCTCAAATGGCCGCAAATGGTGGACAAGGTTGGGTTGTAAGTACAATTTCAAATTCTCTACTAGGCAAAATTGGTGGAGCTCTTGCAATACTTGGTGTTGTTGCTTGTCCTGTAACTTCAGGAGATACAGCTTTCAGAAGTGCTAGACTTACAATTGCTGACTTCTTAAACTTTAAACAAGGAAAACTTAAAAATAGACTAGCTGTTACTCTACCATTATTTGCAATAGGTTTTGCATTAACTAGAATCAACTTCGATATAATTTGGAGATATTTTGCTTGGTCAAATCAAACTCTAGCTATGATAGTACTTTGGGCTGCAGCTATGTATTTAGCTTTAAGAAAGCAAATTCACTGGATTGCTACAGTACCAGCAACCTTTATGACTGCAGTATCTATAACTTATATACTTGCTGCTCCAGAAGGATTGAAGCTTTCCTATTCAATAGCTTACCCAATCGGACTAGCTGTAGCTATTGGATCCCTTGCAGTATTCTTAATCGCTGTAAACAAGAAAATGAAAGCTCAAAAAACTGAAGTTTAGTCATAATAAATTTAAGCAGTCTTTCAACAAAATATAAGCCGCAGCGTATGAGTCCTATACCTGCGGCCTTTATGCTATTTTAGCTTAACTGAAAGGTGGATGTATATGAACTATAATGAAGTATTAAAAAATGCTAAGGTCAATTTAAATGGAAGCTGTAGGGTTTGTCCTGTTTGTAATGGAAAAGCATGCGCTGGCGAAGTTCCTGGCATGGGTGGAAAAGGTACTGGAGAAGCCTTTACTGCAAATGTTGAATCCCTTAAAAAGTATAAACTCAATATGAGAGTACTCCATAATGCTAATAATCCAGACACTTCCATTGAACTTTTCGGAAGAAAAATGAAATTACCTATATTTGCAGCGCCGGTAACAGGAACAACTCTTAATATGGGTGGAAAATTCACAGAACAGGAATATATTTCCTGGGTAATTAAGGGTTGTCTTGCTGCTGGAATTTATCCCATGGTTGGTGACACAGCAGTAGATTCCTTTCTGCTAACCAACCTAGAAGAATTAAAAAAGGCAGATGGAAATGGAATTGCAATAATAAAGCCTTGGAAAAATCATGAAGTGATAAAAAAGATAAAAAAGGCTTAAGAAACAGGTGTCTTTGCAGTTGGAATGGATATTGATGCAGCCGGTCTTATTACCCTTGCCCTACATGGAAAACCTGTTGGCCCAAAAACCTTAGAAGATATAAAGGAAATTGTTCAAAGTACAAAGCTTCCTTTCATTCTAAAGGGAATTATGACAGCAGATGAAGCTGAGCTTGCTGTGGAAGCTGGAGTATCAGCAATAGTAGTATCAAACCATGGTGGAAGAGTCCTAGACCAAACTCCTGGTGTGGCTGATGTGCTTCCTGGAATAGCTGCTAAAGTTAAAGGAAAAGTAACAATACTGGCTGATGGCGGAATAAGAAACGGTGTTGATGTACTTAAAATGCTAGCTCTAGGTGCCGATGCAGTTCTTATAGGCAGACCCTTTGTTTCAGCCTCCTTTGGCGGTCAAACTGAAGGGGTAAAGACTTATATAGATATTATCGCTGACGACCTTAAAGCCGCTATGATACTCACTGGCTGCAATTCTATTGCTGAAATTAGTGATAGAGTGCTGTTTAAGTAAAAATTCAGTTAGCTTTTCAAGAAAAGAATTTTATTATATGGCACTTCCTCCAAAAATGCAAAAAAATTGTATCCTGTAAGGTAACCACAAAAATAGTTGTATAGAATCGGAAACCTATCAATTGTAAATAACGTCAACCACTAAGTTTGTGATTGGCGTTATTTATTTTACATTAGTTTTTAGTTTATTTTTTAATTCAATTATTCCATTTTCAATTAATGATATTACCTTTTTAAATTCTTCATCTCCCATCCCTGTGGGATCATCTATACCCCAATCCTCTCTATACTTGCATGGGAGGATTGGACATACTACATTGCATCCCATTGTTATAACAATATCTACTGTCGGGATATCATCAATCAACTTTGAATATTGAGTTTTCTCCATATCAATATTATAAATCTCCTTCATTAGTCGCACAGCATCCTGGTTAATTTGTGGCTTTGTTTCAGCTCCTGCCGAATAGCTTTCAAAAGTATCACTAGCAAGATGCCGTCCTAATGTATCCTCATATCTCCATGGAATCAGTGTCAACTTTCCATTTCCATGTTCTATAATGCGGTTGTGCCATTCTATTTCACTAGCTGACTTAAGCTGCCAGTATAGGATTAGAAGCGGACGTGCCATAAAATGGCTGATTGACTCCCTACCACTTGACGGTGATGCCAATGTTTTAAATGAAACTTATATAAAATTTAAGTTCTAGCAGGCAATTTGGATATAAACCAGCAATTCCAGTAAAATCAAGGCCTACATCCTGAAATCTACTTCCAAATCCAAACAATAAATATCATGTAAATATTTTTCACCATGAAATTCTTCATAATACTGCTTGCCAGTCTTCACAAATCCCATTTTTTCAGAGGTTCGAATAGAAGCAATATTATCTACAGATATATGAGCAAATATCTTTTTAACCTTCATTTCCTCTGCTGCGAACTTTATGATTGCGGTCAAAGCCTCGCTCATATAACCCTTTCGCCAATAGGATGGTTGTAAATCGTAACCCATTTGAATCTCGCCAGTTTCTCTGTTCCAACAGTGAAAACCGCAAGTTCCAATCTTTTCTCCCTTTTCTTTCAGTACAATAATCCACCTATGGTGATTTCTAGGCTCCCTTTCTAGATAAAAGCTAATCCATTTTTGTGCTTCTTCCATTGAACTACATGGCTCTGTATCATAAAGATACTGATTTACTTCACCAGTTGAAAATTGCTTATAGAAGAATTCTGCATCATCATATCCTATACATTTTAAAATTAATCTTTCTGTTTCTAAATCAATAAACATATAATCATTCACTTTCTAATTTTTCTACGAAGGTTTCAACATCAATAACCTTATATCCCTTTTGCTTCAATGCTTTTGCAAACAATCCCATTCCAGAAATTAATTTGCCGCTAAAACTACCGTCATATATCTGATTAACACCACAAGTAGGACTTCTTGATTGTAATATGCATAAATCAATATCTTCTCCTTCTATTTTGGATAGTGCCAACTCAACTGCCTTTGAATATTCTGAATGAACATTTTTTCCATTTTCATCAATTACAATTCCATTGGCAATTTCGGCACAAGGTCTAGGTGGTTTCATCCCTGCCAATACTTCAGGGCAAATAGAAATAACCTCCTTATCTTTCACGAAGTTAATAACTAATTGATTAGCATTATTCTTTCCATTATATTTGCAATTTTCGCCTAAAATACAGGCACTTACTAAAACTTTCATATCAAAATACCTCTCACCAATTTACGATTTGAAAACCATGTGTAAAATTATAACATAGGTAGATTCAGTTATCAATGCTACCTAAAATACGTAATAATATCACATGTAGGATTACAATACATATGTTACACCAACAAAAAATTAAAGCGAGAATAGCTCTCTTGTGTTATATTTGAATCACCCTAAAACAAAAAAACATAAAGGAGCATCCTCGCATGGCAAGTATAACACAAGATATGNNCCTAAAATACGTAATAATATCACAAAAGAAATCAAACTGTGTATTTTTAAACTCTTGCAAGTAAAGTTGATGGAAGCCACTGCTTTAGACTTGGAAAAAGAATTGATGTCTGTTGGCCTGATGTTACTATCTGTTGTAGGGAAGTATATCAATGAATATAAAGCAAAAGCAGACCGAAAATATACTTTCCAGCCTGCTTATTATCCATTTCTATATACCTCAATTATATCCTGTTCCATTACAAGAGTAGCAAATTCCTGTTCCACCACATGCAGTGCATGGGGATAAATCATTACCATACATGCTAAACTGCCCAGTTCCATGGCAAATTGAGCAAACTTTTGAACCATGACAAACAGAACAATAGGTTTTTCTTTCGATTGGCTGGCTATCAGTACCTGGAATAATATCATTATCGGGAATTAAATCAGTATCTATTGATGGAATAGTCACAGAAGTATTTGGTTGATTTCCGGTAGCTGGTATGTTCATTGCAAAATAACCATCAAAAGAGATATTATCCCCATTATATACCTGTCCATAACAATTAAGGAATCCTCAAATAATGCCTTTGGATCGATCATAACAATCTATGCGTAATTCACAAGTATCAAATGCCCTTTGATAATCCGTATTTTCTTCCGGTGTATATGCTGTGGAAAGGTAATAATCATCATTTAAATGCTGACCCGCCAATACGTCTTCCTCTACTATATAAACCTGAATTGGATCTCCGAAATTTATTTTCCCCATTTCACTTAAAGTAAAAGTTCTTCCATGTTTCATATTAGGAATATTAGTACTTATGAAAAAGGTTAAAAAAGTCTTAGGAGCTAATTTTATTTTACTTGACCATGCCCCCGAGCTGTAATTAACATATTTGAATCTGTCTCTTATACACATCTGACGCT
>DGDR01000116.1:898-5389 GCA_002385545.1 Clostridium sp. UBA3947 | reverse complement strand
GAAGCATATTGGGGAGTGTATGCCTGATTTAGTGGACATTGATTTAAACAAAAATTATGATGGGGAAAAATGCAGGGTATGCGGGGCCACTATCAGGTTCTATAGAAATGAGTACAGGAAAGCCTGTAGGGAATGCGGTACATGGGTATTTTATAGGGCAAGGGTAAAAAGGAACCATCAAAGAAGGGTAAACTGCTATATTTGTATGGACAAGGGTATCGTGGAATATCCGGTTCAAAAGGACGGAAACCTATACCGCTATGTAGCAAGGTGCAACTGTCCGAAGGGAATGAAATGGCCTGGAACCATACCACTATTGGTGGAGTGCAAGTATTCACCAAGCCCCGAATTTATAGAAAAGAAGAACCGGATGCTCACTAGAACCATTCCTTTTGAAGAAAAAAGCAGTTACAGATAATGGATTTATAGACCTGACGAGTCAGGAGAGGGAAAATCGGTAAAGAAAGAGGCCAGGACCTACGGAATACATAACATAGCCAGTTTTGTCTATTAAAAAATATATATACACTGTAGCCCAGCTAAAAGGCGACAGGACAGTATTGGATCTCAAAGGGAACAGGACTGTATTTAAAGTTGATGATCTATTTTTACAGTAAGAAGGGCCGGGAAATATTTTTTTAGCAGAGCTCCGAAACGCTTTAATTTTTACAATTTGATATTGATTTTTTTGAATAGGTATGTTAAACTAGGGTAAAATAATATTACCTAAACGGTAAGAAAATTTGGGAGAGCAATGGAGATTTGTTACAGAAGCAGAAGGGTTATGAAGTTGTGCACAGAATACAAAACTGCGAAGAAGCAGCTTGGAGATCTGATAGCTGAAAAATTGATGGGTGCCATAAACTATATTGAAAATGCAACAAGTCTAATGGATGTTGCTAATTATCCCCCTTTTCATTTTCATGAGTTAAGAGGGAAACGCCAAGGAACCTATTCAATAGATTTAGGCAGGAAATTGGGTTTTCGAGTTATACTTGAGCCAATAAGTAATGATGGAGAAACAGTAAAGGATGATAAGGGTTTTTATCAATTCGAAAGAATAAGAATTGTTTAGATTTTGGAGGTGAGTAATCATTATGAGTAAAATAGAATATCAAGATATCATTGCTTTTCACCCTGGCTACTATGTAAAGGAGATAGTAGAAGACATGGAAATTACTCAGGATGAATTTGCTAAACGACTAAATACTACACCCAAAACATTAAGCAAGCTCTTGTCTGGACAAATACCCCTATCAGATGATATAGCAATGAAATTATCAATCATGCTGGGTACTAATGTAGAGCTATGGCTAAATCTACAAAAAAAATATGATGAAAAACTTATTGAAATTGAGAGAAAAAAGGAACTGGAAAAGGAAAAAAAGTATATTGGCATGATTGATTATAAGTATTTTGTTCGCTTAAATGTTGTTTCAGACGTAAAAGACTGGGATGAAAAAGTACGCAATTTGTGTAAATTCTTACAGATCTCTTCTCTTAGTGTATTGAGTAAGGAAGATTTCCTGGTAAACTTTAGGAATAATATCAGTAAACCGAGTGAAAAGAACAGGGTTAATTCAAAAGCGTGGTTGCAAACAGCTATTAACTTAGGGAGGCAAATGGAAGTAGCACCATTTGACAAGGAAAAATTAATAGAATCATTATATACAATTAGAAAACTAACAAGAAAAGATCCGTCAGAGTTTTATCCTAAACTAGTTGAGATTTTTTCATCTTGTGGTGTTGCTTTTGTAATATTACCTCATCTACCTTCATCAGGTATTAATGGGGCAGTGAAATGGATAAATAAAGAGAAAGTCATTTTAGCCATGAATGATAGATTTAAGTATGCTGACATCTTTTGGTTCTCATTATTCCATGAAATCAAACATGTGTTACAACAAAAAATAAAGAAAACATTTATTTCAAATGGTAAATTAGAAAAACAATTGGAAGAAGATGCAGATTTATTTGCTCGGGATAGTCTGATACCTCCTACGAAATATAATGAATTTCTATCTGAAGGGGTATTTACGGAAAGAACTATTAATGAGTTTGCAGAATCCATAGATATAGATCCTTGTATAGTGTTGGGTAGATTGCAAAAAGAAAAGCGGGTACCATATAACCGGTTAAATTCATTAAAGAAACAATATGAAATAATTGTGGGCTAATCAATATCCATATATAGAAAGAAAAGACCTACCGTGCCTCTCAACGAGGGGAGTCACAGTAAGTCTTTTTTTATTGGGAATTATAATTGGTTAGCATACAGCAACCACCTCATAGTCCTGGTTTCATACGTAACTTCGTAATTCACAAGAGTATTATTGATTATGCTCTGGCATATAAATCTTATCGTTTTATGCCCACGAAAATCCCGTATGTTTTTAACCATGGACCTTTTAACATTAATGACAACCCTGGAACCATCGCTGGTTTCCAACCGGAAGCGGATAGGACGCATATTGCCTTCGACGTCGGTACAAACGATCATATCTATTTTTCTGCCTATCACGGACATATAGAACCCTCCTAAAAAAGAACATATGTTCTGTATTTATGATAGCGAAAATCCTTGTGGAAATAAAGGGTTAAATTAAACTTTATAAATTTGAAAAATGGGGAATGGTTGATGGAGGATTTTTGAGGTTTAAGTAGAAATAGGAAATAATATAAAATTAATTAAGGAGATAATAATAATGGCTGAGGATATTAAAGTCAACTTAAAACCAATACAAAGAAATATCAACGATGTAGCCTTAGAACTAACTCAGTTATATTATGAAAATCATCATATGGGAGATGTAGAAGAGGTCCAGGAGACATATGCCAGATTTTATGCTATTGCAGCGAGGATGGACTATTTATCTAATAGAGATTTTGACAAAATGATTTCCGAAGAAGTTATAGATAACCTAATATGAGCCTAAACCGGCTCATTTTTTAACGACAGGAATTTGCTTAACCTCATTAGAAATAACATCCTTTGAAGAATGGATCCCGAAAGACATTGACAAATATGATGTGATTTTATCTGCCCAAGCCTTCCATTGGCTTGATGAGACTATTAAGTACAAGAAGTGTTACAACCTCTTGAAAGAAGACGGCTATCTCGTATTATTCTGGTATAATTCCAGAGGCCTGACGGAAGAAGCAAAGGTTATAGACCAAAGAGTTAATAGGATAATTGGGAAGTATGCAAATAGACAATCCAGCGATAATAAACCGGAAAGGGAAAGGGCTGCACACTCGGGAGTGTTTAAGAAAGAGGATAGGAAAGCCGAAATAGAGGATTCAGGATTATTTAAAATTCTGGATATATTACAATACAGGACTGAAGTAAAGAATAACTCAGAGCAATATTAGAAAGCTCAAAAATCAGTCCCCGCCTTTGCTTCAATACTTGATGGTATGGAAGAAAGTGCAATCCGGGATATGGAAGAAGAGATAGTATATGAAATAGATAACAATGGTGGATATGTCGGAACAATTTTTGACTACTCACTTTACATAGCTAAAAAGATCAACAAAAATACTGATTAAATGCCAAATATTCCAGTTAGTTACGGCAATTGTATGTAAAAATGGTTCATACAATCCATTCGCTGAACACAAGCCCTGGGTCTCACTGGCTTCGGAAACCCGCAGCTTGTTATATGACATGAATATTCTAAGTATGTTATGGAGGAATCTATAGTGATTGATTCATTAAAAGGTCAATTATACGACTGGCAGTATGGTAGAAATATTATTAAGGGATTCATTAACGAGTTAAGTGAAGCTGATCTTGATAAACCGTTTCCAAGAAAAAACCTTAATTCTCTTAGAAAACAATGTGTAGAACTTATACAAATACAGTCCTGCTATGTTAATGCTTTGAATACAAGGAAAATACAGTTTGAATATGATTCCATATTGGATACTTCCAAACTGTCTCTACTTTCCAGGATGGATGCTTTGGATACCCATTTGGTAGAATACCTTGAACCTTTCGATGGTAGTGAAACCATTGATTGGTTTGGTGAACAGTGGAACATTCATCGTCATATATCAGCAATGATAGGCCATGAGCAAATGCATATTGGGCAGATCGTTGCATTTTGTTATGCTGTGGGGATACAGATTCCGGAGGAAATTAAAAGAACCATGGCCCTATCCGACTAATAATAGCTGCTTGTATGACTATTTCCATTGTGAATGATTAAGTGGAGTGATTATAGTGATGAAAATTGGACTTCGTAAACCAAGTCTTAAGAGGAGCATCAGAGCCAGAACAACAGGCAAATTAAAGAGGAAAGTAAAAAGGGCAGTAAATCCATTCTACGGGAAGAAAGGAGTGGGCTGGGTAAGAAATCCCAAGAGAGCGGCTTATAATAAGGTTTACAGGAAGACGACTTTCGGTATTGGGGATTTATTTAAAGGCTTATTCAAGTAGTAAACAAATCTGTGCTTATTATATTAGCTATCTGAATTATGGAAGAATTA
>DGDR01000116.1:0-620 GCA_002385545.1 Clostridium sp. UBA3947 | reverse complement strand
ATAATATTGTATCAGGAGCCAATAATCTATCTGTCTATTTCGAAATTGATGATATTTCTACCTTAAGAGATAAGGTTGTTAATAGTGGTTTTGAGTTGGTACATGATATAGAGGAGCAGCCTTGGGGACAGGGAGTATTTAGGTTTTATGATTATGATAAACATATCATTGAAGTTGCAGAAAATATGTATGTAGTTATTGAGAACATGTACAAAAATGGAATGACCGTCCCCATGATTGCAGATAAAACTGGTTATGCAATTGAAGATGTAACAAGTATCTTGCAGGAATTGCAGATCATGTAATAGAGGGAGCATATTATGATTTCATCAGTTACACATCATTGCTTTTAACAGCTAATAAGGCTCTTCACATATAGGTGTGTGTAGGGGCATTCCTACCTACAGTGTATCAGCCTGAGGTAAGCTCGCTTAAAGGTAAAGGCGGCGGTAGTCCGCCTTTACCAATACTTATAGTATCTTATCAGGGTTGAAAGCCGCCATAAGCACTGAGGGTTTAGTGAAAACTTTATAGCCGATATCGCAAAATTTTACACATGACAGAGGAGTAAACCAATGGAAAAGTATATTATCGAGCTGGATGGTATACATCTTAAGAAA